>PLXR01000013.1 GCA_003151495.1 Opitutaceae bacterium | reverse complement strand
CTCCGCGCCCATCAGGCTGCGAAAAGCGTGGCCGTGAAGCTGCTCATCGGCGCCGAGATCACGCCGACAGACGGCCGGCCGGTGGTCTTGCTTGCGATGAATCTCAACGGCTATCGCAACCTCTCGCAACTCATCACGCGCGGACGACGCAATGCCGCCAAGGGAGACTGCCGTCTTACCGTGAACGATATCGCCGAGTATGCGAACGACCTGCTCGCGGTGATTCCGGCGTTCTGCTCTCATCCCGCGCCCCCTCTCCCGGAGGGCGAGTTGAGAACGTGTTTGCGAGCCGCTACGAGCCGGGAGGGCGAGGCTCTTGCCGAGCCAGAGCCCTGCATCAACAATGCGTTGTTCGCGGGTTCCGGCTCGGCCGGAGCCTCGCCCTCCCGAAAAGCGGCCCTTCGCAAACGCCCTCTTAGCTATGGCGAAATCTTTCGCGGTCGCGCGTATCTCGCCGCCGCCGTTCATCGGGGACCTTGCGACGAAGCGGACCTCGACCGTTTCGCGCGGCAAAGTCGGCAATACCGGCTGCCGATGGTGGCCACCAATCAAGTGTACTATCACCGCCCTGGGCGGCGGGCGCTGCATGACGTGTTAACCGCGGTCCGGCATCACACGACGGTTGCGAATCTCGGCGCGTTGCGATTCTCGAATGGAGAGCATTATTTGAAATCGCCGCCACAGATGGCGCAGCTCTTCGCGCGTTATCCCGATGCGGTGGCGCGCACGATCGAGGTCGCGGAGCGCTGCGATTTTTCGCTCGACGAACTGCGCTACGAATATCCCGACGAGACGTGCCCCGCAGGCAAGACGCCGACCGAGCACCTCGCGGAACTGACGTGGGCCGGCGGGCGCGACCGTTATCCGACCGGCATTCCCGATCACGTGCGCGATCTTCTTGAACGCGAGTTGGCGTTGATCGCGGAGCTGCGCTATGAAGCATTCTTCCTCACGGTCTGGGATCTGGTCGTCTTCGCCCGCGCACGCGACGTCCTCTGCCAGGGGCGCGGCTCGGCGGCGAACTCCGCGGTGTGCTACGCGCTCGGGATCACCGCCGTCGACCCGATCGAGAGCAAGCTGCTCTTCGAGCGGTTCCTCTCGGAGGGCCGCACGGACTGGCCCGACATCGACCTGGACCTGCCGAGCGGCGAGCGCCGCGAGGAGCTGATCCAGGAGGTGTACCGCCGCTACGGGCGAAGGGGGGCCGCGATGACGGCGAACGTGATCACGTACAGGGGCCGCAGCACGATCCGCGAGGTGGGCAAGGTGTTCGGGTTCCCGGACGACGCGCTCGACCGGTTCTCGAGCCTCTACCACGGGGGCGACCTGCCCCAGACCCTCGAGCTCGGGGAGCAGCTGCGCATGGCGGGGATCTCCGGCTCCCACCCGCGCCTCGGCGCCCTCGTCGACACCTGCCGGCGGGTGCGCGGCCTGCCCCGGCACCTGGGCCAGCACTCGGGCGGCATGGTGCTCTGCGCCGGCAACCTGGACCAGTTCGTGCCCCTCGAGAACGCGCGGATGCCGGGGCGCTCGGTCCTTCAGTGGGACAAGAACGACATCGAGGACATGGGGCTGCTCAAGGTGGACCTGCTCGGGCTCGGGATGATGGCGGCGCTCCAGGACGCGGTCGAGATCTGCGCCCGGCGCGGGCAGCCGGTCGACCTGGCGCGCCTGCCCAAGGACGACCCCGCCGTGTTCCGGATGCTGCAGGAGGCCGACACCATCGGGATCTTCCAGGTCGAGAGCCGGGCCCAGATGTCGACGCTCCCGCGGATGAAGCCGCTGAACTTCTACGACCTCGCGGTCGAGGTCGCCATCATCCGCCCCGGCCCGATCCAGGGGGACGCCGTCAACCCCTACCTGAAGAGGCGCGCGGGGGAGGAGCCCGTGACCTACCCCGACGAGAGGGCGAGGCCGATCCTGGAGCGGACGCTCGGGGTCGTGCTCTTCCAGGAGCAGATCCTGAGGCTGGCGATGGAGCTCGGCGGCTTCACGGCGGCCGAGGCGGACGAGCTCCGGCGGGCCATCGGGTTCACGCGCTCGCAGGAGCGGCTCGACCGGATGAAGGCGAGGCTGACGGTGGCGTTCAGGGCGCACGGCGTCGCCGAGCCGGCCGTGGACTACCTGATCCGGTCGCTCGCTTCGTTCGCGCTCTACGGGTTCCCGGAGTCCCACGCGATCAGCTTCGCGCTGATCGCGTACTCGAGCGCGTGGCTCAAGGTGCACCGGCCCGGGGCGTTCTATGCCTCGCTCCTGAACTGCCAGCCCATGGGGTTCTACTCGCCGGCAAGCCTGATCCAGGACGGCAGGCGCCACGGGGTCTCGTTCCTGCCGGTCTGCGTCCAGGCCTCCGACGCCAAGTGCCGGGTGGACTCGGACGCGACCGTCCGCCTCGGGATGGAAAGCGTGCAGGGGGTGCGCGCCGCGGCGGTCGGGTCGATGCTCGCGGCCCGCGCCGTGCGGCCCTTCGAGTCGCTCGCGGACTTCCTCCGGCGCACGGAGTTCACCGCGGCCGAGCGCCGGGCCCTGGCCGGGGCGGGGGCGCTCAACGCCCTCGCCGGCCACCGCAGGTCGGCGCTCTGGCAGGTCGAGGCCTTCCACGGCGGCGACGACCTGTTCCGGCAGGCGCCGGACGCGGGCGAGGAGGGGCTCTCCCCGCTCGAGAGGATGACGCTCCTGGAGCGGCTGCAGGCCGACTACGCGCACCTCTCGCTCACGACGGGGGCGCACCCGATGAGGCTCGCCCGCCCCCTCCTGCCGGGGGTGCGCACCGCTGGGGAGCTCCGGGACATCCCGGCGGGCCAGCGGGTGACGATCTGCGGCTCGGTCATCACGAGGCAGAGGCCCGGGACGGCCAAGGGGTTCTGCTTCATCACGCTCGAGGACGAGACGGGGCTGGCGAACGCGATCGTGCGGCCGCGGCTCTTCGAGGAGGCGCGGCTCGCCATCAACCTCGAGCCGGCGCTCGTCATCACGGGCCGGCTCCAGAACGAGAAGGGCGTCATCCACGTCATGGCGGAGGAGATCGCCGGAATGCCCGGGCTCGGCCTGCCGGAGCAGGCCTCGCACGACTACCATTAGGGGCCGCCGCGGCTTGCAACCGCGCGGCGGGCCGGGCACGTAGAAGGGCATGAGAACCCGAGTGGTGGTCGCAGCCCTGGCCCTGCTGGCCGGCGCGCAGGCCCATGCCGCGGACTCCATTGCATGGGAGCCCTGGTCCGACGCGGCGTTCGCGAGGGCCAAGCGCGAGCACAGGTTCGTGATCATGGACCTCGAGGCCGTCTGGTGCCACTGGTGCCACGTGATGGACGAGACCACGTACAGGGACCCGAGGGTGATCTCCCTCATGGAGTCGCGCTACGTGGCGGTGCGCGTCGACCAGGATTCCCGCCCCGACCTTGCGAACAGGTACGAGGACTACGGATGGCCGGCCACGATCGTGTTCGCGGCGGACGGCAGCGAGATCGTTAGGCGCCGCGGGTACTTGGACCCCGCCCAGATGGCCTCGATGCTGCAGGCGATCATCGACGACCCGTCGCCAGGCCCCTCGGTGACCGCGGCGGGGGGGCCACATGCGGCGGCCCCGGCGGGCGACGCGCTCGAGTCCGAGCTCCGCGGAAGGCTTGTCGGGCGCTACGACCGGATCAACGGGGGCTGGAGCGACGAGCACAAGTTCCTCGACGCGGACAACGTGGAGTACTGCCTGCGCGCCGCCCAAGGGGGCGACGCCGAGGCGGCCCTCATCGCGCGCGACATGCTGCGCCTCCAGCGCCAGGTCTTCGACCCGGTCTGGGGCGGGGTCTACCAGTACTCGGCGGCGGGCGACTGGGTTAACCCCCACTTTGAGAAGATCATGTCGATCCAGGCAGACAACCTGCGGATCTACTCCATGGCCGAGTCGCAGTGGCCGGACTGGGGCTACGGGAAGGCGGCGGCGCGGGTCTCGGGCTACCTCGCCGGCTTCCTGCTTGGGCCGGACGGGGCCTACTATACGAGCCAGGACGCCGACCTGGTCCCGGGCGAGCATTCGGCGGGGTACTTCTCGCTCGACGACGGCGGCCGCCGCGCCCGCGGCGTCCCCCGCGTGGACAAGCACTGCTACGCCCGCGAGAACGGATGGGCCATTTCGGCGGAATGCGCGTACTCCGCGGCCACCGGCGACGCCGGGGCGCTGGCCCGGGCGGCGCGGGCCGCGGACTGGGTCATGGCCCACCGCGCTGTTGCCGGAGGGGGCTTCCGGCATGACGAGTCAGACGCCGCCGGACCATTTCTCGGGGACACGCTCTCCATGGGGACGGCCTTTCTCGCGCTCTACCAGGGAACCGGCGACGGAAAATGGCTCGCGCGGGCCATGGCCGCAGCCGACTTCATCCGGGCCCACTTCTCCAGGGGCGCCGAGCCGGGCTTCGCGTCGTCGGACACGGCCGGGGTGTCCTTCCCGAGGCCGATTCCCGAGTTCGACGAGTCGGTGCGGCTCGCGCGGTTCGCGAGCCTGCTCTCCCGCGCCTCAGGTCGACCCGGGGACCTCGAGGTTGCGCAGTCGTCGCTGCGATGGGCGACGCTTCCCGAGGTGGTCTCCCGGCGCGGGCCCTACGTGGGCGCCCTCCTTCTTGCGATCGACGAGGTGCGGACCGATCCCCTCCACGTGACGGTGGTCGGGGGGAAGGACGACCCGGCGGCCAGGGCGATGATCGCCGCGGCGCTCCGCGCCCCGACGGCCAACAAGCTTGTCGAGTGGTGGGACAGGCGCGAGGGGGCGCCCCCCAGGGGGGAGGCGATCTTCCCCGACCTGCCCCGTCCTGCCGCCTACCTCTGCGCGAACGGGGCCTGCTCGACGCCCATACCCGACGCGGCGACGCTCTCGAGGCGCCTCGCCAAGGTGATGGCCGCCCCAGCCGGACCCTAGGCCGGCCCGGGCGTGCGCGCGGGCGGGACGGGGATTGCACTTGTCCCTGGGTGCGGGCAATAGCAGTCCCACGGCATGGAATTCCGTCTCACCTCCGCGGCGTTCATCGTGGTCTTCGCGACCTATCTATTCCTCGGGGGGATGGGGGCCACCGATCGTGGCAACATTGAGCCGCGGGACGTCGCCTACAACCAGCTGACGCGCGGGCTCCTTTCCGGGCACCTGTACATGGATGCCGAGGTGCCCCCGGGCTTGGCGGCGCTCAAGAATCCCTACGACCCCTCCGCGAACGTTTCCTTCAGGGTCGATCCCAGGTACCGGCTCAACGACCGGAGCTACTATCACGGGCACATCTACCTCTATTTCGGGATCGCACCGGCGCTCCTCCTCTTCATGCCGTGGCACCTGCTGACCGGCCTGTGGCTGCCGCACTGGGCGGTGGTCATTTTTCTCTGCACTGTGGGAATGCTCGTGAACCTGTCCCTTTTCAGGTCCGTGAAGGTCCGGGTGTTTCCGGACGCGCCCGCGTGGATGACGGCGGTCGCCGCCCTGGTGCTGGGCCTCGGGTCGTATGCTCCGGTTGTCCTTTCCCGCGCGGACATGTGGGAGATCCCGATCGCGTTCGGATACGTGAGCCTGTCGGTGGCGCTCAGGTGCCTGTGGGAGGCGCTCATGCACCCGGAGAGGTCGGTCAGGTGGATGGCGCTCGCAAGCGCTGCGGTCGGCATCGGGTTTGCCGCCCGCCCAACGGTCCTGGTGGCGGCGGTCATCCTTCTCGCGCCCTTCGTGGACCGCGACCGCCGGGTGAATCCCTGGAACTGGGCGGCGGCGGTCCTCCCGCTCGCGCTCTGCGGCGCGGGCGTCGCCCTCTACAATGGCCTCAGGTTCGGAAGCCCGCTCGATTTTGGGAGAGACTACATGCTCTCGGGCGGCACCCCCGCGGCGTTCCGCGACTTCGGCGCCTCCTACTTCTGGACGAACGTCCGGCTCAACCTCTTCCAGGGCGTCGACTGGCAGCCGGTGTTCCCGTTCGCCCATGAGCCGGACAAGTGGATAATGCGGCCCAACGCAGCCGGGGCCGAGCACATGGCTGGCGTCCTCGTCAACTGCCCGTTCCTGTGGGCGGCGCTTGCCGTTCCCGCATTCATCCGAACCCAGCGGTCCGAACGCGGATTCGTCGTCCTGAGCGCGTGCATTGCATGGACGGCCCTGAGCACGCTGATTCTCCTGCTCTTCTTCTGCGGTGCGAGCGAGAGGTACCAGCTGGAGTTCGTTCCCGGGCTCGCCCTCCTTGCATCCATCGGGATGTTGGCCCTTGAGAGGCTCCCTGCCGGGCTGCCCCGTCTGGCCGCACGATGCCTGTGGGTTCCGGCGCTCCTGGTATCGCTCGCGTTCCCCGTCCTCTATGGAATCGACTGGTGCGTGGCCGAGCACAACTCGAACGCGATGGCCTTCCTCATGCGCCGCGACCTGCTGGACACCGAGACCGAGCTTCAAACCGCCCGTTTCCTCTCGCCCGGCAACCCCATGTCGAGGCTCACCTCGGGGTTGGTGCTGGCATCAGTCGGGAAGCCGGCGGAGGCCGAGCGCGTCTTCGGGGCCCTCATCGGGGACTTCCCGGGCGACGCCATGGCGCATTTCTGCCTCGCCAACGTCCTTGCTGGCGAGCGCAGGTGGGACGACGCGGTCGGGCACTACCGGCTTGCGCACGCACTCAGGCCGGGGGACCCGATGATCAAGGCGGGCCTGGACTCCGCTCTTGCGCGGGCGAAGTAGGGGGGTTCCCACAAAGAAATCGCGCGGGGTCGCGGGATTTGCTCTCCTGTCGGGATGAACCCCGCCCGAATCCTCCTGGCCCTGTCGCTCCTCGTGTCGGTCGGCGGACGGCTGTGCGCCGCGGGCGAAACGCCCCAGGCGCTGCCCCGCGCCACGCCCGAGGAGGAGGGCGTCTCGTCCGCCGCGCTCCTCGCGTTCGTCGACGAGGCTGAGCAGAAGGTCGACGCCCTCCACAGCTTCATGCTCGTCAGGCATGGCCACGTCGTGGCCGAGGGCTGGTGGTCGCCCTACGCGGCCGGGGAGCCGCATGTGCTGTTCTCGCTCAGCAAGAGCTTCACGTCGACCGCGGTCGGCCTGGCCGTTTCGGAGGGAAAACTCAGCCTCTCGGACCCGGTGACAAAGTTCTTTCCCTTCGAGGCCCCGGCCGATCCGAGCGCCAACCTCAAGTCGATGCGGGTGCGCGACCTCCTCAGGATGTCCACGGGGCAGGACAAGGAGAACATCGACAAGTTCCCGTTTCATGGCGACCAGGACCTGGTCAAGGCGTTCATGGCGATGCCCGTCCCCTTCAAGCCGGGCACGCACTTTGTCTACAACACGGAGGCGACCTACATGCTCTCGGCCATTGTCCAGAGCGTCACCGGACAGACCGTCCTGGAGTATCTCCGTCCGCGGCTCTTCGAGCCGCTTGGGATTTCCGGCCCGACCTGGGAGTCGAGCGCCCAGGGGGTCAGCTTTGGCGGGTTCGGGTTGAGCGTCCGCACCGAGGACATCGCCAGGTTCGGCCAGCTCTATCTCCAGAAGGGGAAATGGAACGGCAGGCAGCTCGTCCCGGCCGACTGGATCGATGCGGCGACCTCGCTCCAGACCTCCAATGGAAGCGACCCCGCGGGCGACTGGGACCAGGGCTACGGCTATCAGTTCTGGCGCTGCAGGCACGGGTTCTACCGCGGCGACGGGGCCTTCGGGCAGCTATGCATCGTGATGCCCGAGTACGACGCGGTCCTCGCGGTCACGGCGGGCACCGGGGACATGCCGGGGGAGCTCAATGTCGTCTGGGACAAGATCATCCCGGTGTTCAGCGCCTCCGCGCTCCCGGCCGACCCGGCCTCCGACCGGAGGCTTTCCGACCGGCTTGCGGGCCTCAGGATGGCCCCGCAGGCGGGCCAGGCGTCGTCGCCCATCGCCTCCAGGATAGCCGGGAAACGCTACGAGTTCCCCTCGAATCCCATCGGGATCGAGGCCATCGTCTTGGAGCCGGCCGTGGCGGGGTCGGCCCAGAGGATAACGATGCGCATCAGCGGCGCCGAGCAGAGCCTCGAATGCGGGAACGGGAGCTGGATCAAGGGAAACCTGAAGACAGACCCCAGGGAGACGCTCGCGGTCGCGGTCAGCGGGGCATGGACGAGCGACGACACCTTCACCGCCGTGCTGTGCGAGTACCAGACTCCATTCGTCCTCACGGAGCGCATCAGGTTCGTGGGCGATGAGGTCGACATGGAGACGCACTTCAACGTCGGATTCAGCGGCAACACACCCACCCACCTGGCCGGCAAGTCAAAGCCGTGACCGGGACGCCGAAGGGCCGTTGACGCTCAGGGGCCCGGGTTACTGTTGCCGGGCGCCCGGGAGCCGTTTGTGATCGGGGGCCGCATCACGGAACCCGGGAGCACCCCCCTACGTCTAGCGGATACCCATCGAGGCAGAAGCCCATCACCCGCCCGACCCGCCACGCCCAACCCATGAGCCCCGTCCCAATCCGCTGCGCCGCGATCCTGGCCCTGGCCTCCGGTGCGGGATGCTCGACCTATGACGCGAAGCCGCTGGACAGGGCCTCCGTCGACCGTGCGCTTGGCGCGCCCGCGATGGAGTCGGTCAGGGTCGAGGCGGCGAGGATCAGGCACCCGCTCGTGGCGCCGATCGTGATAGATGGGCGCGGCGGGTTTACGCCCGATGAGATCGGCGCGATGGTCGTGGTCGTGAGCCCGAAGCTCAGGGCGCTGCGCGACCAGCGCGGCGTGGCCGAGGCCCAGGTGGTCCAGGCGGGAATCCTCCCCAACCCTCAGCTCGGGTACTCCGTGGACGAGCCCCGGGGAACCTACAATCCCGCGGTCGTCGCCGCGAAGACTCTTGGGCTGACGTGGGAGGTCACCTCGCTGCTGTCCCACCGGGACCAGGTGGCAGCCGCGAAGGCGGGCGCGCGCGCCGTCGACCTCACCATTGCATGGCAGGAGTGGCAGGCGGCCCAGGATGCGCGACTTCGGGCCTTCCGCATCCTCTCGCTCGAGCGCCGGCTGCCGCTTGCCCGCTCCATCGAGGACACGATAGCGGACACGCAGGCGCTCACGAGGAAGGCTGTCGCGCTTGGGCTAAGGACCATTGCCGACCTCACGGCGACCTCCGAGGGCTGGACCCAGGCGCAAAACGCGCGCTTCGCGATCGAGCAGCAGGTTGGCTCGGAGAGGGCGGCGCTCAACCTCGATCTCGGGATGCCCCCCGCGGACCGGGTCCCGCTCAGGTACGCGGATCCGTCCCCCGCGCCGGGCGAGGCGCCCGGCGCGGATGCCCTCCTCGAGGGCCTCGAGGACCGAAGGCTCGACCTGGTCGCGCTCCGGCAGGGCTACGAGAGCCAGCAGGATTCGCTGAGGGCGGCGGTGATGGCCCAGTTTCCGAAGATCGGGATTGGCCTGAACAGGATGAACGACACGACGCCGATCTACACCCGCGGCGCAGGCGTCACGGTGGACCTGCCGCTCTTCGACCGAAACCAGGGCCAGGTCGCGCTTGCGAAGGCGACGCGCCAGCAGCTCTTTGACGAGTACATGGCTCGCGTGGCCGAGGCTCGCAGCCAAGTTCGCCAGGCCCTGGCCGACCTGGCCGTCGCACGTGCCCAGCTCGCTGCGGTCGACGCCTCGCTCCCCGAGCTGCAGAGGCTCGTCTCCGCAAACGAGGAGGCACAGAGGAGCCGGAATGCGGACGAGCTCGCCGTGAGGGACGCGAGGGCGGCGCTGGCGACCCGCCAGATCGAGCAGAATCTCCTTCAGCAGCAGCTCCTTGAACTGGGAGTGGCCCTTGAGATCGCCACGGGCAGGCCCTCCCTATACCCAACCCCCTGACGAGGCTCCCATGAAAAGATTTCTCCTGTTTCTGGCGGCCGCCGCGGTTGCGGCGGGACTTTGGCTGCTTCTGGGGCGGCGCCCCGACGTCACCGCCGACGAGGCGAAACCCGTGGCCCAGGTCCAGGTCGTGCCGCTCCGGTCGCGGCCCATCGTCGAGTCGCTGCCCGCCTTCGGAATTGTCGAGCCGGCTCCGTCGGGCTCGCGCACGGTGGCCCTTGCCTACGACGCCGTTGTGACGCGGGTTGCGGTGTCCCAGGGCGCAACGGTCGCGAAAGGGGACGTGATCATGGAGCTTGAGCCGACGCCGGACGCGAAGCTCGCGATGGCCTCAGCGCGGAGCGCAGGCCGCCTTGCCGAGCAGGCCCTAGCGAGCGCCAAGCAGCGATTTGAGCTGAGGCTCGCCACAAACCAGGACCTCCTCGCGGCAGAGCAGGCGTCCCAGGATGCCGCGGCGAGGCTTGCCAGCCTGGAGGGCCGGGGACAGTCGGGCGACGGCCGGCTCGTCGCGCCGGAGGCGGGTGTCGTTACCCGCCTCGACGTACAGCCCGGGACCGTCGTGGCCGCGGGCAACGCCCTTGTGGCGATCGCCGGCCGGGGCCGGCTTGAGGCCCACCTTGCGGTCGAACCCGCGGACGCAGCGAGGGTCCAGGCGGGCCAGGGGATCCTGATCACGGCGGCCGACCGGCCCGCCTCGCCCGGGGCGGGGGGAACGGTCCGGGAAGTCGGCGCATCGGTCGACCCGGTCTCCGGTGCGGTGGACGTGAGGGCCACCCTGCCGGCGGGCGAACCGTGGTTCGCCGGCGAGCACCTCCAGGGGGCGATCCATGTAGGCGCGAAGACGGCGCTCGTGGCGCCCCGCCCGGCGATCCTGCCGGAGGGCGACCACCAGGTCCTCTATACGGTGAAGGAGGGCAGGGCGGTGAAGCACGTTGTCCGGGTGGGAATCGTCGACGGACAGGACGTTGAGGTCATCGGTCGGGACCTCGCCGCAGGCGACAGCGCGGTCATCGTTGGCAACTATGAGCTTGAGGACGGAATGGCGGCCGAGGTCCAGGCGGGTGAGGCGAAGACCGGCCCGGAGAAGAAGCAATGAACCTGACCGCGTGGATGCAGGCGCACCGGACCTCGGTGCTGTGCCTCCTGGGGCTCCTTGTGGCGGCGGGCCTTGCCGCGGCCCTCTCCCTCCCGGTTGCGCTTTTCCCCCACGCCGACTTTCCCCGGATCGTCGTCAACCTGGACGCCGGCGACAGGCCCGCGGAGAGGATGGCGATCGAGGTCACTGTTCCCATTGAGGAGGCCGTCCGGTCGGTGCCCGGGCTCAGGAGCATACGGTCGACCACCAGCCGCGGGAGCTGCGACATCTCGGTAAACTTCGACTGGGGAGCGGACATGGTCGCCGCGATGCTCCAGGTCGAATCCTCGATAAACCGGGTTCTCGGGTCGCTGCCGCCGGGGACGACGTTCGAAGTCCGGCGGATGGACCCGACCGTGTTCCCGTGCCTGGCCTACAGCCTCACCTCCGACCGGCTCTCGCCGGTGCGCCTGCGGGACGCGGCGTACTACCAGCTCAGGCCGCTCCTTTCCACGGTGCCGGGAGTGGCAAAGATCCGCGTCCAGGGGGGGCTTGAGGCCGAATACCACGTCATGGTCGATCCCGCCCGCCTGGAGGCCCACGGGCTCTCGCTCGCCGATGTAAGCAAGGCGCTTTCCGGGGCCAACACGATAAGCGCGGTGGGGCGCCTCGAGGACCACGACAAGCTCTATCTCGCCGTGGTCGACAACCGCCTCCAGGACGGGGAGGCGATCGGGCGCACAGTCCTGCAGAGGCGCCCGACCGGGGTCCTCAGGGTCGCCGATGTCGCGACGGTCGAGCTGGACACCGCGCCGCAATGGATGCGGGTGACGGCGGACGGGCGCGACGCCGTGATCATCGAGGTCTACCAGCAGCCTGACGGGAACACGGTCCAGATCGCGAGGGACGTGGGCCAGAAACTCCGTGAGTTCGGGACGCACCTGCCGCCCAGCATTCGTATCGCCAACTGGTACGACCAGAGCCAGCTGATCCTCGGGGCCGCGGGGAGCGTCCGCGATGCGGTCCTTGTCGGGATCCTGCTGGCGGGGGGCGTGCTCCTCCTCTACCTCAGGAACGGAAAGGTGACGCTGATCGCGATGGCGTGCGTGCCCGCGGTGCTCGCCGCGACGGTCCTGCTCCTGAGGCTTATCCACAGCAGCTTCAACATCATGACGCTCGGCGGCATGGCGGCCGCCGTGGGCCTCATCATAGACGACGCGATCGTGATGGTGGAGCACGTGGTCCGCCGGCTGCGGGGGCACTCCGGCCGGCACACCGGCATCGTCTGGTCGGCCGCAGCCGAGTTCACGCGGCCTCTCGTGGCCTCGTCCCTGTCCACGATCGTCATATTCGCCCCCCTTGCGTTCCTCTCGGGCGTGACCGGCGCCTTCTTCAAGGCGCTCTCACTCACGATGGCAGCCAGCCTTGTGGTCTCGTTCCTGGTGGCATGGCTCGCGGTCCCAATCATGGCGGATCGCTTCCTCGGCGAAGAGGACGCTAACCAGCCCGAGGGCGGCAGGATAACGGAGCGCGTGCACCGGGCCTACGCCGGGCTCCTCCACCGCCTGCTCGCGCGGCCGTGGCTCGTGTTGCTTGGGATCGTGCCGCTCCTGGCGGTCGCCTGGCTCGGCTACCGGAACGTGGGCTCGGGGTTCATGCCCTCCATGGACGAGGGCGGCTTTATCCTCGATTACCGGGCCGATCCGGGGACGTCTCTTTCCGAGACGGACCGGCTCCTGCGGCAGGTGGAGGCGATCCTCCGAAGCACGCCGGAGGTGGAGACCTACTCCCGCCGCACGGGCGCGCAACTCGGTGGCGGAATTACCGAGGCGAACGAGGGCGACTTTTTCGTCCGCCTCAAGCCGAGGCCTCGTCGGGCCATCGACGCGGTGATTGACGAGGTTCGCGGGCGGATTGAGAGGACGGTCCCTGGGCTCGACATAGAAATGGCCCAGCTTATGGAGGACCTGATCGGCGACCTCACGGCCGTGCCGCAGCCCATTGAGATCAAGCTCTTTGCCGACGACGAGGCGCTGCTGAACTCCGCGTCAGAAAGCGTCGTCCAGGCCGTGGGTCACGTCCGCGGGGTCGTCGATCTGAGGTCGGGGGTTGTCCTTGCCGGCGACGCGCTAACGATCGTCGTGGACCCCGCGAAGGCCGCGCTTGAGGGCATGGATCCCGCCTCGGTGACCGAGGCCGTCGACGCGCTCTTGGAGGGGTCGGTCGCTGCGACGAAGATCGAGAGGGACCCCAAGCTCATCGGGATCCGCGCGTGGATCCCTGCGAGGTTCAGGAGCACGGACTCGGACATAGCAAACCTGCGCCTCCACGCGCCCGACGGACATTATTTTCCGCTGCGCAGGGTCGCCTCGGTGACGACGGTCGTGGGCCAGCCCCAGATAGACCGCGACGACCTGAAACGCATGGTCGCCGTGACGGGCCGGATCAGCGGCAGGGACCTGGGCTCGACGGTCCGCGACGTCCAAGCGGCGATTGCCAAGGCTGGCGTCGTTCCCTCGGGCGTCTATGCGATCATCGGCGGGACCTATGCCGAGCAGCAGGATGCCTTCGCGGGCCTCATGGCGGTCTTCGGCGGGGCGGTCGCTCTCGTCTTCATCCTTCTGCTTTTCCTCTATGAGAGCCTCAGGACGGCGGCGGCCATGCTCGTCACGACGCTCTTGGCGCTCTCGGCCGTGACGATCGGCCTATGGGTGACCCGCACCGAGCTCAACATATCGTCCATGATGGGGATGACCATGATTGTCGGGATCGCGACCGAGGTGGCCATATTCTACGTGTCTGAGCTCGTCTCGATTCCCGCGGAGAGGGATCCCCGCGAAGCCCTGGTCGAGGCGGGCGTGAACCGAATGAGGCCGATCGCCATGACGACGTTCGCGGCGATCCTCGCCCTCCTCCCGCTGGCGCTCGGGATAGGAGCCGGCTCGGCAATGCAGCAGCCCCTCGCCATAGCCATCATCTCCGGGCTCGTTCTCCAGATGCCGCTCGTGCTAGTCCTGCTCCCGGTCCTCCTCCACCTCGTCGCGCCGCGCCGCGCCGCGAAGTGACCCGGCGTCCCCTGGCTATTTTCCCGGCCCGAGCGTGAACTGGACGGCCAGGTAGGCCTGATACCCCGAGGGTCCCTGGAGCACGGGCCCGGCAGAGGCCAGGACGTGGCTCGTGTCGCTGAGGTCCCACACGATCCCCATGTTCGCCTTGGTGTCGGGCCCGCCCCCTGCCACCTTGGCGGTCTCGTGGTAGACCTCGGCCCCGACGGCCAGGGTGGGAAGGACTTGTCTCTGGATGAGCCAACCGGTGAACCACCAATTGCGGTTGCCGGGGCCGGGATTCACCCAATACCCGCCGCCGCCATAGGTGGTCCATGATCCGAGGCCCTTTTGGACCCAGACCGGCAGGAAGAACTGGGTGTGCCCAGACCCGAGGCCGCGCCGCTCACTCCCCGTCGGGATCTCCACAAGGGGGAACACCCCCACCTGGGGGCGGTCGCCGGCCTCCTCGATGAAGCGGTACTTGACCCCGAGTTCCGTGTCGCCGTAGCCGTACTGCCTCGCTCCGGCCGATGGGGCCTCGAATGCGGCGGGTGCGATGAGGTGCAGCTGGACATCGGGTGCGGCGCCGTAGTTGATTTCGACGTGGGGAAGGGTGCCGTTTGAGTCGCCCGGGCCGTGTTGGTAGACCGAGGCGAGATAGAGCTCGAAGTGCTGGTATTCGACCGGCTCCGGATCGTCGGTCACGAACGGCGGGCCGCACCTGGCGAGGGTCGCCGCGCACAGACCCCCTGCGCACACGAGTGCCGTCTCGATTGCACGCCTTCGGGAAACGTTGGAGGTCATGGCACGGGTAGCACGCTGCCCACAGGACTGCCCATTTGCAAATTCCCCGGATCCTGCGCGCGTCGACCTCAAGGCTCGGCTAGAATTCAACGTGGGCGCGGAGGGCGAACACCGGCACCGGGCCCCTTGCGGAGTTATAACCGGGGTTACGGATGTACTGGACATCCGGGCCCAGCTGAAGCCAGCGCGTCGCCTGGAAGGCGTAGTAGGCCTCGAGGATCTCCTCCGGCGCATACGCCAGGGCGCCGTCGCCTAGGATGAGTCCGGTCCCGCCCTCGCCGAGGTAGTGGCGGTGACCCGATGATATCCCATCCGCCGCCACGGCCACGCCCGCGGTATCCCCGGACCTTCCCCATGCCTTGCCTCCCAAGGCAAGCCCGGCGGCAACCGACTCGTCGATCTCGGTGAACGTGAAGCTTTCGGCGTGCCCGTCATTCCAGCTGAGCCGCACGAAGCACCCGAGCCCGTCCGCGAGCTGCTGGTCCCAGCTCACTCCGACACCTGCCTTGGACCGGTACGCGCGGGTCAGGCTGATGTCCTCCGGAGCCGCCTGGGTGGCCGCCGCGGCATACGAGCCCATGTTGGCCTCGCTCCAGTAGAGAAAGGTGCGCACGGTCCCGGAAAGTCCACCCATGGTGTACCGCCTGTCGTATTGGAGCACCTCGGAATGGGCCTTGTCGACGTGGGGGTCCAGGCGGAGCCCGTTCGCCTCATGGGGCTCCATGAAGACGCCTAGGCGCCATTCGGAATCCGGCATGTTCCACTCGGCGACTGCACCCGCCGTGAACCCGACGATGTCCGCCGGGTAGTCCCACGCCGCGCTCTCCCACATCGCCCAGTTCATGAACTGCGTCCGCGGGTCGTGGCTGTACGGGTTGTCGTCAAAGAAGTCGTCGGCCGAGAACGTCCCGGCCGAGAGGACGAGTCGGTTCACATCCTCCTCGCCCCCGAATTGGTTCGCGGCTTCCTCGACCTTTTCCCGGGGCCCCCCAAGGCCGATCACCTTGCGGATAAAAAGGCGCGATACGTTCAGGTGCGGGCTGTCGTAGCCCGACTTGACCGCCTCGCCGTTCGGAAACCCCGCGATCCCTAGCGTCTGGCTCAGCCCGTGGCCCTGGAATACCTCAGGATCGCAGAACACCTCGAATCCGCCCCAGAGCTTGCGGCCCAGATAGAGGCTGAACGAGAACGTATGCTCCGTCTCGGCCCTGCTCGTGAAGCTGTTCGGCCCGTCGTAGGCCGCCGGAAAGGAGCCATGGTACTGGTCAATGTACGTGGCCTGGGCGTGAAGGCTCCAGTCCGCGCCCGTTCCGATGAGCTCCTGGAGGGGTTCGGGCGGCAGGGCGGCGGACGCCGGGCAGCAGGCAAGGGCAGCGCACGCGGACGCTGCGAAAGCAGGTGCTCGAAATAGGTTCATTTCCTTGGGCCGCGCGGTTCAATGCCCGGCAAACACGCTTACGGCGTCACGCAGCGCGTCGGGCAAGCCGAAAACATCCAGGATCGTGATCAGGGCACAGGACGCCCAGCCCGCGGCCATGAGAAAGCCGCCGATCCGCCCGTCGCCCATGCGGCGCCTTGAGCAGGCGAACACCAGGAGCGGGACCATTGCCAGCGGGAGCTGGATCGCCAGGACCACCTGGCTCAGGGTGAGCATGTCCGTGACGCTGTTGTCGCCCCTGAGCGCGATGAGGACGATGGCCGGCGTGATGGCGCAAAGGCGGGTGATCAGGCGCCGCATCCAAGGGGCGATCCGCCAGTGCATGAAGCCCTCCATCACGACTTGCCCCGCGAGCGTGCCCGTGATGGTGCTACTCTGGCCGCTAGCCAGGAGAGCGACCGCGAACAGGACGCTGGCCGCGACCTTCCCGACGAGGGGCGCCAGGGTGACATAGGCAATCTGGATCCAGTCGGAGTCCGCTGTGAACGCGATTGACTGGCCCGAGGGCAGGGTGACGTGGTCATGCCCGTAGAACACGACCGCCGCCAGGACCATGATCGCCGCGTTGACAAAGAACGCCGTTGTCAGAGCGATTGTGGTGTCGATTGTGTTGTAGCGCACGGCCCGCCGCACCGAGGCTTTGTCCTCCCTTATCTGGCGGGTCTGGACGAGGGCGGAGTGCAGGTAGAGGTTGTGGGGCATCACCGTCGCCCCTATGATCCCAATCGCCAGATAGACCAGGTCCTTCCTGTGGATGAACGCGGGAAGGTCGGGCGCAAACAGCCAGCGGGACATCTCGGGGAAATTGGGATGCGTCTGCGGCAGGATGAAGATCTCTATGAAATAGCACACCCCGATGGTCGTGATCAGGACGAGAACGACGGCCTCGATCATCCTTATTCCTAAACGCTGCAGGGAAAGGAGGAGGATGACGTCAAATGAAGTGATGATGACGGCGGCCAGAAGGGAGAGGCGTGGAAACAGCAGGTGGAGCGCCACCGCGCTTCCCAGGACCTCCGCCAGGTCGCACGCGGCGATCGCCAGCTCGCAGCTCAGGTAGTTCGGCCAGCGGGTCCATGCGGGCAGGAAGTCCCGGCAGCACTGCGCTAGGTCCTTGCCCGTGATGATCCCCAGGCGCGCGGCTATGATCTGCAGGAAGATCGCCATCAGGCTGGAGAGGCCCACCACCCAGAGGAGCGTGTACTTGAACTGCGCGCCCGCCTGAAGGTCCGTCGCCCAGTTGCCCGGGTCCATGTAGCCGACGCTCACGAGGAGCGCGGGGCCGGCGAACGCAAGATACTGGCGCCAGGGGCGCGCCGCCGCGGACGGGAGGACGACCGTCCGGTGGAATCCCTCCAGCGAGAGCCCGCTGCCTACGGCAGCCGGGGGCGCCTCGGACGTCGTCGTCGGTTGATCCATGGAATTGGGGATTGCGATTTATAGAAATAATCTCTTTGAGTCGTCAAAGACAAAATACATTTGTTTTCAAAGACTTCTTCGTTTCCCTGATCCCATGCCGACGAGCACGGTCGAAAACTACCTAAAGGCCATACTCGTCCGCTCGACGGGCGACGAAGCCGTGGTGGCCACGGGTGCGCTCGCCGAGGCCCTCGGCGTGACGCCCGGGACGATCACGACGATGGTCAAGTCGATGGCCTCGCGCGGGCTCCTGGAGCACCAGCCGCGCGAGGGAGTGCGCCTGACGCCCGAGGGGCGGACCCTCGCCATGGCGGTTGTCCGCAAGCACCGGCTTGTGGAGACCTTCCTGGTCCAGGTCCTGCACATGGACTGGAAGGAGGTCCACGAGGAGGCCGAGGCCCTTGAGCACGCGATCTCCGACCGGGTCCTTCTGCGCATAGACGCGATCCTCGGCTACCCGGTCGCCGACCCCCACGGAGACCCGATCCCGAGCCGCAAGTCCCACCTGCTGGAACGGGGAAAGGGGGTTACCCTGGCAACTTGCGAGGCCCTGAAGCCGTTCCGGGTCGAGCGAATCCTGGACCAGAGCCCGGTGTTCCTGGAGTTCATCCAGAGGACGGGCCTCAAGCCCGGCGCGCGCGTCCGGGTCCGGGACCGGGACCCGGCAAGCGGGGTGGTCAGGTGCGACCTGAAGGACAGCGAGGCGACGCTTGGCCTTCCCGAGGCCGCCAAGATAGAGGTGAAGGCCGTCTAGCCCCCAGCGGTGCCGGTCTCACGAATCTCATAGTCCTCGTGGGCGCGCAGGCGCGCCTCCTGGAGGTCGGTGCGTCCAAGGTATCCGACAGCCCTCCTCGATCCCGCGCGGTCCACGATCGGCGCTCCCCCTGCGTTACTCCTGCCGGGCCATCGTGACCCTGAACGTGGTCCCCTCGACCCCGGTCGAGAGCAGCACCATCTCGGCGCCGATCTGCCGCGCGAGGAGCCTGCTGATCGCAAGCCCGAGGCCGGAGCCCCCCGCGCGTCCGGTGCGCCCGGGCTTGAACAGGTGCTTCTGCACCTCCTCGGGGATTCCGGCGCCCTCGTCGCGCACCGTGAGGACGATGGACCAGCCCGCGTTGGCCAGGGAGACGGAGACCCTCCGGCCCGGGGCGGTGGCGATGATCGCATTCTGGACAAGGTTGCTCGCGATCAGGCACAGCAGGCTTCCGCGGTGGCTGTTGAGCGTGGCGTCAAATCCCCCGTCGACCTCCAGGACGACGCCCTTCTCGGCGGCGGCCGCCTTGTTGCGCTCGCGGATGGTGGCCGCGAGGTCCCGGCCGGAGAGCTCGTAGCTAGCGTTGGCGCTCACGTCGCCGAGGAGCGCGATGGTCTCCCGGATCATGGTCTGGAGGCGCTCCGTGTAGCCGGCGGCCGACACCCACGCCGAGCCGGCGGGTTCGGCGTCATGGCCCGCCACGACCGCGCGCAGCCCCTCCACCGAGCCCTGGAGCCCGTGGATGAGGTGCGAGGTGATCTGGCCGACGGCGGAGGCCTTCGCGGCGAGCGTCAGCTCGAAATTCGCCCGGGTGAGCCTCTCATTGCGCTCTGCGATCGTGCGCTGCGCCCGCTGGACACTGAACGCGGCAAGGGCGACAACGGCCGCGATCAGCACCATGCCGACCATCAGCGTGACCGCGGTCTGGCGGTTGATGCGCGCGTCGATGAGGGCCAGCTCCTCGGAGAGCGGCCTGGCGTCGATGAAGTAACGCACGAACCCGCGCACCACCTCGGGGGAGGGCCCCGGCAGGGGCAGGAGCACCTCGAGCACGGGCTCCTGGCGCCTCTCAGGCGACACACCCGTGAAGTACTGATCGAGCGGGAACGCCGGGTGGTAGCGGCTTATGGGCGCGCCCCTCTGCAGCCGGAGGAAATCGTCTGTGGGCAGCTCGACGAAGAGCTGGGTCGCGGGGACCGACTCGATCGTGTTCCCGTCGCGGTCGAAGACGGCGACGGCGAGCATGCCCTTCTGCCGCGCGCTCTTGAGGAGTGCGGTGAGCGGGCTTGCCGCGCCCGGCGGCCCGCCCTCGTCGCCCTCGGAGAGCTGCTGGAGGGCCATGGGATAGAGCACGGCCGCGTCCCTCTCGACGATCTTCAGGTGTATCTCCTCGCGCAGGTCGGACCGGAACCAGATCACCAGGGCCGACAAGATGCCCGCGAGCAGGACGCCCGCGCCCACGGCTGCGATCGGGTAGCCCAGCCTCGGCCTTGGCCCGGGCGGATTGGATGTCCCGGTCTTCATCGGATCTTTTCCCCCGCGGGCAGGGGGAGGCCGAGCTCGCCGATCCCGGCGTCGAAGAGCAGGCGCCGTTGTCCGGCCGACAGCCCGGGAGTCACCACGGCAGCACGGTAGTCCCGGTACCTGTCCCAGATTTCCTGCTGCTGACGGGCTTCCTCGAAGTCGCTGAGGAGGTCGTTTATGGACTTCCGGTCTGAGGGACCGTTCGTCGCCCTGACATAGGCCGCGAGGCTTTCGCGGATTCCCGACTCCTCCCTTTTTAGCCCGGCTATGAGCTCGCCCTGCAGGCGATCGAACTCGGCGACCGAGACCCGGAGGCTGGTCCGGGGAATCTCGGAGGAGTTTCTTGTGTCGTGCAGCCACGCCTGGACGCGGCTTCCGACATCCTCGGCCGCCGGCTCGGCACCGGATCCCGATGCCGGGGACGGGGCCACGAGCATCATCCGCAGCGTCCTGAGCAGCTCCACCTTGTGCCGCCGGTAGGTTGCGATCCGAGAGGCGAGCTCGGGGGGCAGGGTGGGAGGGGGAGGCGGCCCCCTGAGGCCCGGGATGTCAGCCAGCCCGCGGCGGATGTCCTCGGACGCCGCATCGAGGCCCAGTATCCCCTGGGCCTGCGCGGAGGCCAGTCTCGCCAGGGCCCTCCTTCGGTCGTCCCCGTAGGCGTCCTCCAGGTCGTGGAGGGAGTCCCGGATCCCGTCCTTCAGGGCCTTCTTCGCGGAAAGGTATCCCTCGATCTTCCCCTTCAGCGCCGGCGGCAGGTCCTCCGGGATCAGGATCCGGGACCGTTCGGGTGAGAACCCGATCAGCCGGGTCCCTGGGGCGGCCTGGTTCCGCATGGGACGGGAGTCCGCCCTCGATTCCAGGTCCTCCGCGGCCTCCTCCAGCAGGCGCCGTTGGGGGAGGGTGAGGCCGTCCTCCAGGAACGCGGCGCCGAGGAGGGCCTCGGCTTCGCTCCTGAGCTCGGCCGGGGCCGAGGGAGTGTCGCGGGAGGAGCGGATGTTTCCGCCGAGCCGCCCGCGCGCGGCCGGACCGTCCGGCGGGAGACCCAGGATTCCAGTCGGCCGAAGGTCGTGCCGAAGGTTTTCGGCCTCGGCCTCAAGCTCGGCGACCTGGGGCTCCTCCTGCGCGGCAAGGGCGGCCAGCTTCTGATCCCGCGTTTGCTGGTCGGCATCCTTCAGCTCGACGATCCTGGCCCTGATCTCGTTCTGGATCCCGATCTTCCCGTCCCGGTAAGCGACGAGCCGAGCGCGCAGCGCCCTTGGGAGGTCGTCCGACGCAAGGCGCTCCCCCAATATCGGGTAGAAGACCTCGCCCATGAAGGCGGAGAGCTCCTCGGGCGCAGGCGGCCCCGAGTCAATGGGAGCGAGGACCGGAATCTCCGAGTCCAGCGGCGGGGGAACGGGGGGCAGGAAGATGAGCGCCGTCCTGGGATTGCCCTTCTCGCGCAGTATGAAATGGGACGACGACTCGTTCATGAACCGGACGCGGTCGAACTTGTCGCGGGCCTCCCACGGAAGCAGGATGTTCGCCCCGTTCTGCGGCTCGTTCCGTCCCGCGACCAGAGGGGTTCCCATATCCTGGCCCGCCAGAGGGGGCAAGGGGGCCGAAAGCACGAGCGCCATCGCAAGGGGCAGGAGCGCCGCCCGGGGAATTGCGCTGGATTGAACTGTCGTCATGGGTCTGGGGGAGGGTGCGGGGTCGCCGAAGCATGCCGCTTCGCATCCCGGGTGCCAACTTGTTGGAGGGTCCCGCAAGGCGCGGGCCCCGACAGGCTTAGCGGGGCCGGAAGCGCGTGTCCCGGTTCCGCTCCGTCCCCGCGGTCGGTTCCTTGCAACCGGCGCAGGGGCCAGCGCGTGGCTATTCCTTGGATTCCCCTCCCTTCAGGCGGTAGCGCAGGAACTCCCTCGTGACCCCGAGTCGCCGGGCCGCGGCCGAGATATTGTGGTTCGTCTCCCGGAGCGCCTCCTCTATCAGGTCCGCGACCACCGAATCGATCGAGAAGCCCTCCTGGGGGATCCTCCAGATCGGGTTGCGCCATCCCATTGCGGCGGCCGGCGGATCCCCGAGGCCCTCGAATTCGAGCCGGGGACCCCGTGCGAAGATCAGCTCGCGCTCGATCACGTGGGCGAGCTCCCGGGCGTTGCCGGGCCAGCGCTGGGCAAGGAGGCGGGCCTCCCCGGCGGGGGAGATCGAGACCTCCCTGAGCCGGTGGCGGCGGGCGATCCGCTCCAGCATGTGCCTCGCGAGGGCAATGACATCGAGGCCCCGGTCGCGGAGCGGCGGAAGCGCGAGGTGGATGAGGTGGAGCCTGTGGTAGAGGTCCTCCCGGAACTCGCCGCTCGCCACGAGGCCCTCAAGGGGCTCGTTGGAGGCCGCGATGAGCCGCACGTCTATCCTCACCTCCTTCGACGCCCCAAGCCTCCGGATCGCGTGGTCCTCGACGGCGGAGAGGACCTTGGCCTGGGTCGGCAGGGCAAGGGTCGCTATGTCGTCCAGGAAGAGGCTCCCTCCGTCGGCCGCCTCGAAGAGCCCGATCCTCGCGGTCCTCGCGTCCGTGAATGCCCCGCGCTCGTGGCCGAACAGCTCGGACTCGGCGAGCATGTCCGGGAGCGCGGCGCAGTTGACCCTCACAAACGGCTTTGCGGACCTCGGCCCCTGCCTGTGGAGCCAGCCCGCAAGGAGGCTCTTTCCCGTCCCCGTCTCGCCCTCGATGAGCACCGGCGGGAGCCCCTTCTCGAGCCTCCGGTCTGAGGAAAGGACCATCTCGAGCCTGGACCGGACCCCCGAGAGGCTCTCGCCGAAGTGCAGGTCCTGGCCCGCTGCCGTGAACTGCTCGTTCGAGCGCAACTCGTCCCTCCGGGCGGTCGTCCGCTTCTCGCGGCACCGCATGAAGGCGATCGGCAGCTCCGCGGGCTCAAAGGGCTTGGAGAGGTAGTCCCCGGCTCCCTGGCGCATCGCCTCCACGGCCTCCTTTATCCCTCCGAACGCGGTCATGACGACCACCCCGGTGTTCTCGGAGAAGGCGCCCTCCCTCAGCAGCTCAAGGGCGTCGCCGTCGGGGAGGTGGAGGTCCACCAGTGCGAAATCGAAGTGCAGGCCGGCCAGCGCCCTTCGCGCGTCCGCGATCGTCGAGACCTCGGTCACCTCGGCTCCCGTGCTGGCCAAGTGCGCGGCAAGCCTCTTTCGAAGAATGGAATCGTCCTCGAGCAGGAGGACCTCGCTTCCGGCGGAGGGCTCGGTGATTGCGGCCATGCACGGCAATGCGAGCCATGCGGCCGGGGGCATCAACACTATTCGCGACGGGCTGCAACGCGGTCCCTTTCCGGCCTGTGGTTGGCTACATCCAATCACTGCCCCCGGGCACCGTGCGCCGCGGGTGCACGCAACCACGCGGAGGAGGCGGGGATTCATCCGGCAGCAGCGCCAAGGCCGCTACACCCGGCGTCCAAACGATTTAGGTTCCTCTTGCGGTGCGTGGCATGATGCGTGCAATAGTAGGGGCGGCATTAACCCTTGCCGGTCGGAGACCCTCCCCAGCTTTGACGCCAACTAAACCGTTTCCGCAGAAACCCGAGGTTCCAGGATTCCGGGCTGCGCCGCCGTATCCTGCCGCAACCGGGCACTCGGAACGGGGTGGATGGTGCCGCGCTTGAACCTTTCCCCACACCATGACCCTATCCCGACTGCGCATAGTCCTGAGCCTGGCGTCGCTCCTCTTTGCCTCGCGATCGAACGGCGCGCCCGACGCCGACCCCCTGGAGCCGGGGACAAAGGCGGCGAGCGAGTGGATCAAGACCCGGCTTGAAACCGCGCGGGTCGAGGACGAGTGGCTCTCCTCGAAGCCGCTCCTCGAGTCCACGGTCGGCGGGCTGAAGGAGCGCGCGGAGACCCTCGAGGAGAAGCGCGATCACCTGAAGGCAAAGACCGCGAAGGACCGGGAGGAGATCGAGGCGATGCAGGCGAAGAACGCCGCCGCGGCCGACGACCTGCTGGCCGCGGAGACCCGCCTCCAGGCGTTGTCCGCCAAGCTCGCGGAGCTGCGCCCGATGCTCCCGCCGAGGCTTTCCGAGGCCCTGGAGCTCACATTCCGCAGCCTTTCGGGCCCCGGACTCGCGGTGGGCCAGCGGATGCAACTGACGATGGCTGCGCTCGGCCGGTGCGCGGCCTTCAACCGCTCTGTGACCTGCGGCGAGGAGGTGCTTTCGATCGAGGGGGAGCAGGGCTCGAGGTCCCTCGAGGCGATCTACTTCGGCCTGAGCCATGCGTATGCGCTGGACCGGGCTGCGGGGAAGGCCTGGTACGGCGCGCCGGGGCCCAGGGGGTGGCAATGGGAGCCGCGCCCCGAGGCGGCCCGGCCGGTCGCCGCGCTGATCGCCATCTACAACGACCGGGCCGACCCGGACTTCGTGGGCGTCCCGGCGACCCTGGGGCAGCCCGTCGCGGAAAACGCCGGCAAATAACCGCACATGAAAACCCGATACCCGGCGATTCTTGCAGCGGTCCTCATCCTGGCGGCATCGGCCCGTGCCGAGACCCTCGCCGAAGCCTCCCAGCGCGCCGCGGCGGACTACGGGGAGCGCCTTCACCGTGCGGCCGACGAGCTGAACGTCGCCCGCAAGCGCATCGCCGACGAGAAGGCCCCGTTCCTTCTGGAAATGCGCGCGGCAGAGGACCGCATAGTGACGGCGCAGAGCCAGATGGAGCGCATGGAGACGGCGCAGGAGGACTCGACGGAGCAGCGCAGGAAGCTCCTGATGGACCTTGACGCCGTGAGGAAGAACACGGCCTACCTGAGCACGCTTGCCCACGACGGCCTGGCCGCGTTCGGCGACGGTCTCGCTCCGGGCGAGGGCCAGCTCCTTTCGGACGGGATCCAGGCGCTCGGGCAGAAGCTCGACGACACGTCCGCCGGCCCGAACGCCCAGGCAGCGGTCGCGATTGCGGATTTCATGCTGGAGCGCGTGCGCCGCTCGCTCGGCGGATATTCCGCCGCCGGGAGCTCGCTCGTGGCCGGGAGCAACGAGGTCTTCAAGGGCACGTTCGCGTTCATGGGTCCGGAGACCTATTTCCGGTCCGACCAGGGCGGCCACGCCGGCACCGTGAGGCCGCGCTCCGGGTCGGCCTATCCCGTGTGCTACGAGCTCCCCTCCTGGAGGCCCGAGGACTCCTCGGCGTTCTTCCAGGGAAAGGCGGCGGCGGTCCCCGCCGACGCATCGGGAGGGAAGGCGCTGCGCCTGAGGGAGACCAAGGGATCGATCATCGAGCACGTCCAGAAGGGTGGCGTCGTCGCCTATGCGATCATCGGGGTGGGATTCCTGGCGCTCATGATGATCGGACAGAAGGTGCGCGACCTCATGGCGCTCGCTGTGGACGCGCCCCCGGCCGTGCGCGCATTCCTTGAGGACGTCTACAGCGGCTCGTGGGCCAAGGCGGACAAGTCCGTGAAGCAGCTCCGGGCCCCGACGCGGGAGCTTTTTGAGATAGGCCTCCAGTACAGCGAGAGCCCCAGGGAGATCCTCGAGGAGCACCTCCAGTCGGTGCTCCTGAGGCAGCGGCTCCACTTCGAGCGCAGGCTCCCCCTGCTCGCCGTGATCGCGACGGCCGCGCCCCTGATGGGGCTCCTGGGGACCGTCGTGGGCATGGTGAAGACCTTCGCCCTGATCACGGTGTTCGGGACGGGCAACGCCGGGAAGCTGGCGAGCGGCATCTCGGAGGTGCTCGTGGCCACCGAGCTCGGCCTGGTCGTCGCCATCCCGACGCTGATCGCGCACGGGTTCCTGTCGCAGCGCATCCAGAAGAACCTGTCGCTCCTCGAGCGCTACGCGCTGGAGTTCGTCACCGCGGCGGAGACCGCGAAGGCCGCCCGCAAGTCCGTTTCCCCATGAGGGCGCTCTTCGAACTCGTCGGGAAGGGCGGGCCCGTGATGATCGCCATCCTCACGCTCTCGGTGGTGCTCTATTCGCGCTGCTTCAGGCTGCTCCTCTCGCTCTGGCGCTCGCGCCACAGGCTGGACGGCATGCTGCCGGCGCGGGAGGGCCAGCTTCCGGTGCTGCGGCGCGCCCGCGGCGAGATGGAGGAGACGTTCCGCCAGCAGCGGGTCGTGCTTGGTTCCATGATCGCGGCGGCGCCCCTCCTCGGCCTCCTTGGCACGGTGAGCGGCATGGTGACGACCTTCGAGAGCCTTGCCGGGCATTCCGCGGAGAAGACGATGGAGGGCCTCGCCCGGGGCATCTCCGAGGTCCTCGTGGCGACGGAGTCGGGCCTCGTCGTGGCGATTCCGGCGCTGCTCGTCGTGCACCTGGCCCATAGGAGCCTCCGGAAAAACATGCAGAGGCTCAACGAGATCGAGCGGAGCGTCTGGCTGGACGCGCAGCCATGATCGGCAGGAGCAACCACGGCAGGTTCGAGGTCACCCACATCGACATGGTGCCGATGGTGGACTGCATCATGGTGCTGGTGATCTTCCTGATGGTCAGCAGCGCATTCGTGAACGACCCGGGCATCGAGGTGGAAAAGCCCGACGTGAGCGGCTCGATCAACGCGGACCAGAGCGCGCTCCTGATCGCGATCTCGTCCGAAAGCAGGATCTACTTCGACGGACAGGAGGTCCGCGTGGACCAGGTCGCGGGGCTGATCAAGCAGGCGGCCGTCGGCCGCTCACCCTCCCTCATCATCCGGGGGGACCGCTCGTCCAACCTGGGGGTGTTCGCCGCGGTCTACTCCGAGGCCAAGCGCTCGGGGATCCAGCACGTGGAATTCGCCACGACGCGGGCGGACGGCCGCTGAGGGAACGCCATGGCCGAGGCCCTATCCATCATCGAGCACAGGCAGGGCGCCGCGCGGTTCGCCGACGAGGCGGTATGCCTTCTCCTGGGCGCCGCCCTCACGCTCGGGATCTTCGTCTGCGTGGCGCATTTCGAGATCGCGACCCCCGCGGCGCCCAAATCGGACATCGAGGACCTGCGGGTGCTGTCCGCCTTCGCCGAGCCGCCCCCCCCGAAGGTGGATCCGCGCCCCGAGGAGGCCAGCCTGTCCCCGCCCCTGACGGGCCTCGAGATCGGCCCAAGCGACAGCCCCGTCAAGCTCGCGGTCGTGCCTCCGGACCTCGACAAGATCATCCCGCCTTCCGACGCGCCCCCGCCCGCCAACATCCAGTTCAACCAGCTCCTCACCGACCTGAGGCCCAGGACCGGCGGGCTCGGGGACCTGCAGCACATCTACCAGCAGAACGAGGTCGACCAGGTCCCGATCGCCGTGGTGAAGACCATCGCGCACGTCTCGAACCGAACCCGGGAGGACGCGCCGTCGCTTCGCGCCACCCTGCTCGTCGTGATCGACGCCGAGGGCGCGGTCACCGACATCCGAGTGATGAAGCCGTCGGGAAACGCGGATTTCGACAACATCGTCCTCAAGTGCGTCCGGGACGAATGGGTGTTCACCCCGGCGATCCGGAAGGGACGGAAGGTCAGGTGCATGGTGCAGCAGCTGATCTGGTACAAATGGACCGAGGGTTCAAAGTTCACGATTTAGCCCATGAAACATCCCAGGCTCCTCCCCCTTCTCCTCCTTCCGCTTGCGCTCGCCGGGACCGCCAGGGCGGAGCCCAAGCTCGATCCCAAGCGGATCATCAATGAGTCGAACTCCTTCCTGAAGGAGCGCGAGCCGGAGATGTCGGAGGAGGAGTACGCCCTCTACCAGAAGGTGGTGACGATGCTGTCCACGAACCCTGACTTCGCGCTCAAGCTTCTGGAGGCGATGATGTCGGACAAGGAGGCGCCCAGCCCCGCGTTCCAGTTCATCCTGGGCAATGCCTACTACGCTGTCGGCCAGAACGACAAGTCGGAGTCGTACTACCGGAACGCGGTCAACCGGTACCCGACCTTCCTCCGGGCTTGGGTGAACCTGGGAATCCTCTACTACTCCTCGGGGAAATTTGCCGAGGCGGTCCCCTGCTTCTCCAAGGCCGTCGTGCTGGGCGACCGCGACTCCGCGACCTTCGGCCTCCTCGGGTACTGCCTCCAGAAGGAGGGCGACCTCGTGTCGGCGGAGATGGCCTACATGCAGGCGCTCAGCGGGGACCCGTCGAATGTCGACTGGAAGGAGGGGCTCCTCGGGATCTGCATCGACGGCAAGCAGCTCACGCGAGCCGAGTCGCTCGCAAAGAACCTCATCAAGGAGAAGCCGTCGGACACGAGGTACTGGCTCACCTATGCGAACATACTGCTGTCCGAGGGCCGCAAGCTCGAGGCGACCGTGATTCTCGAGACCGCCGCGGGGATGGGCGTCGCCAATGTCGAGGAGCTCACGATGCTCGGGGACCTCTACGCGGAGCAGAACCTGGTCCCGGAGGCCGCGCAGATCTACAGCAAGGTGCTCACGCCGGCCCAGGAGGTCGGCGAGAAGCGGCTGATCCGCTACGCCGGGGTGCTGATATCGGCGGGGAAGCTGGACGACGCGCAGCGGGTGCTCGGCATGGCGAAGCCGGTCGAGGGCAGGGAGAGGGTCGATTTCCTGCAGGCCAGGGCGGACCTCCTTTCCGCCCAGAGGAAGTGGCCGGAGGCCCGCCGCGAGCTTGACGAGCTGCTTGGGCTCGCGCCCCTCGAGGGCAGGGCGCTCATAAGCCTCGGGAGGGCCTACGCCGCGGAGGAGGACGTGCCGCGTGCGACGCTTGCGTTCGAGTCCGCGTACCGGATCCCCGGCAGCGCCTACGTCGCCAGCCTGGAGCTGGCAAACATCGAGCTCAGGAACCGCCACTACTCAAAGACGGTGGAATACCTCCAGAAGGCCCTGAGCATCGAGCGGACCGACGCGGTCCAGGATTTCCTGGCCCGCGTCAGGACGCTGGTGGTGAAGGACGGCTAGGTTCCCCGTCAGCTTTCGCCCTCGCCCGAGATCCTCGTCCCCTCCGCCTTCATGAGGCCGCTCAGGAGCTGCTTGTCCACACCGTAGGATTCCGGCGCGGCCGGCGCCCTTTCCGCCGGGGCTGCCGCGGGCGGCGCCGCCTGGAGCGTCGCCTTGAGCACGAGGACGTCCGAAAGGTCCTGCCCGAAATACGGGGCTCCCCTCGAGATCAGCGGCGGGATGACCATGGACATCTCGCCGCTCGTCTCCTGGGCGCTCAGCTTCGCCTTCCAGAGAAGCTTCGCCTCGTGGTGCGCCATCGCCCGCCCGTCATAGGCTGACACGACGACAAAGATCCGGGGAAGCCGGGCGTGCGCCACCACCGAGTCGAGGGGGGCCACGAGGAACCTAGGCGATGCCGCGCTTAGGTCCTCGCCTCCTGCGCTCATTCGGTCCTTCAGGTGGTTCTCGACTTCGGCGTCCATCCTCGCCGTGGAGACCAGGTCGATGCGCGCCGAGAGGTTCTTGCGCACCTGGTAGGGTATCCGGATCTCCCGGTGGTCGACCCGCAGGACTCCCCAGTGGTAGATGATCACGAGCGCGGGCGATGCCGGGCTCTCCCGGAATCCCTGACCCGAGAGCGCCGTCAGGAGGCATTGCCGGACCTGCTCGGCGGCAGGAGGCGTGTCGCCGGCCTGGGGATCGCCGGCCTCTATGTAGCCTCCGTCGAACGCCACGAACGAGGCGGGCTTGCAGAGATCGGGCGGGGCGTCCTTCGCCCGCTCGGCGACGACAAGCGCGTCAAACTCGTCGGAGAAGAGGTTCGCGTACGCACGCGATCCCGATCCTGCGATAAGGACGGCGGCCAGCAGGGGTGAGGTCCAGGAGAGTGTCTTCATGGGGATATGGGAGGTTTTCAGACTCGGGATGAAGGAGTGGGACCGCTTCGGCGGCGGAGGGTGTCAGATTACCGCGTGTTTCGTGTTTCGCCGCCTTGGGGGTTGAGGATCATGGACGGGGGGAATATTCCCCTTCCGCCCCAATATACGCCATTGCGGGCAAAACGGATTCTGTGCGCGGCCCTGGAATCTGCAAACTGCAATGCCACAGCGACTTGATATGCATCACGACCGGTCCCCTCAGGGGTCCGACCGGCCGGCGGCGCCCGGAGCGTGCAGCAACGCGGCGACCTCCCTGAGCCTTTGGAGCTGGGGTCCCGAGATCAGCCCGTCGCGGTCCGGCGGCACGTCCAGGAGGTAGTTGGCGTTCCTCTGGTTGCAGGTCCGAAGCCTTTCGACGATCTGCGCAGCCGGCTGGAGGTCTGATGGCTGTTTCGCCTCGGTCCAGAACCAGCGCTGGCCGGTCTGGATGACGTCGCACACCTCCGCCGGAAGGGTGTTGTCGGAGAAGGGGAGGTCGCCCTTCCAGGGATATTCAAAGCTCAGGGCGTCAGAGTCGTGCAGGTTCTTTGCGTTGTTCGCGAGCACGATGCAGCGCGGCTGGATCGACCGGACAAAGGCCAGCATCTCCTGCCACCGGTCGCCCGTGTACGGGTTGGCGTACTGGTCAATCCAGAGCAGGTCTATCGGGCCGTAGTTCGTGAGCATCTCCGCAAGCTGCTTCTTCATGAAGCCCACGTAGTCGCCGGCCGCCTCGGCGGGCAGGCCGTGGAGATTGGGCATGCCCGGCGGCGGGGCGTTCCTGTGGGCATCGTCGGAATAGTCTCCCGGAAAGCAGTAGTACAGGCCGACCTTGAGGCCCCGGGACCGGCATGCGTCCACGAACTCCCGGACGATGTCCCCCTTTCCGTTCCTAAATTTCTTGAACAGGGTGATGTCATGGGTGGTCACCGCGCTGTCATAGAGCGCGATTCCCTCGGTATGCTTCACGGTGAGCACCACATAGGACATGCCGGCCGACTTGGCCGCGTCCGCCCACTGCCCGCAGTCGAGCCTCGAGGGGTCGAAGAGGGCGGGATCCTCGTAGCCGCCCGCCCAGTCCCGGTCTGCAAACGTCCCGATGTTGAAGTGAACGAACATCCCGAAGCGCCACCTCATGAAGTCGCGCTGCGAATCGGAGAGCGGGGCCGGCGTGGCCGTTGAGGTCGGGGCGTCGGCGGCGGAGAGCGCGGCCGCCGCAACGAGGAACGCCGCGAACGCGCGGAACAGGGTCCTGGACATCTGCCTTGGGCTCATAGGGGGAGGGGTGACCGGCCGGAACCTTGCCCCGCGGCCCGGGATTTGCAATGGCCGGGTTTCCCTTCGTCCCGGAGGGGAAACGAGCCCCAGGGACGCCAGCTAAACCTTGACCTGATCGGCGGACCCGGCGACTTTTTCCGCGTGAACATGAACACCCCATTCAGGATTCTTTCGGCGGCGCTATTGTGCGTCGCGTGTGCTGGATACGCCTCAAAGCCTCGAGACGAGGTGACCCCGATGGGAAACGACACCTATTCGATGACCCGCGAGGCGCGGACGGCCTTCGGCCGGGACACCGACAAGCTGAGGGAGGAGGTGACGGCCGCCGCGGTCAAGTTCTGCGAGGGGCAGGGCAAGCAGATGAGGCAGATATCGATCACGTCGAAGCTCCCGATGTTCGCCATGGGCTACCCCTCGGCGACGATCGTGTTCATGGCGCTCAATCCCGGCGATCCGGCCCTCACGGGTCCGCTGCCCGGCGAGAATTCCGCGGGGACGTCCGTGACCGTCCAGAGGACCGTCACGCTTTCCAGCTCCACGGATGACCTGGTCAGCGCGCTCACCAAGCTCGATGACCTCCGCAAGAAGGGCATCCTCACGGATGAGGAGTTCCAGGCGGAGAAGAAGAAGATCCTGAGCCGCTCGAACTGAGCCGGGCGGTCGATGCGGTGGGGCTTGGCAGCCCGCCGCGCTTCTGGGCCGGAAGGTGCCCGGCGACAGCCCATCGAGACATGATGCACCCAACCCTGATCGCCAAACGCGGTCCAGTCGCGGCGGCCGCTATGGCGGCCCTTGCCTTCACCGGCCCCGCCTTGGGACAGGTTCACGGGCTGCCCGGTTCCGAGTCGACGCCCGTGCTCTCGATACTTGGGAGATTCACCGCGGCGGACGTGCCCGCCATGGGCCCCGCGGAGCTGCCGGTAGACCCTCCGACGTGGGCTTCGCTGCCGTCCATGGAGGCGGCGATCCTCCCGGGCAAGGGAGCGGCCCAGCACCCGATGCTCTACATCGGCGAGGGCTGCAACACGATGTTCCTCCTCAGGGACGGCAAGGTCATCTGGACGTATTCCACGGGAAAGGGCTGGGAATACGACGACGCGTGGGTCCTCAGCAATGGGAACGTCCTGTTTTCGAGAATGGCGTACGCCGAGGAAGTGACCCCCCAGAAGAGGGTTGTCTGGCACCTGGACGCGCCCGCGGGCACCGAGATCCACACCGTACAGCCGATCGGGCTGGACAGGGTCCTCCTTGTCGAGAACGGCCTCCCTCCGAGGCTCATGGTGATCAACACGTCGACGGGCGTCGTCGAGTCGGAGCACGCCATGCCGGCCCCGAGCCTCACCGACCCGAAGACCGTACACGGCCAATTCCGGCGGATCCGAATGACCGCGGCGGGGACTTTCCTCGCGCCCTTCCTGACCATGGACCGGGTCGTCGAGTACGACAGGAACTTCCACGAGGTCTGGTCCTATGGCATCCGCTCTCCCTGGGCCGCCGTGCGCCTCCACAACGGCAACACGCTCATCACCGACGAGAAGGACCGGCTCCTGCGCGAGGTGAGCCCGAAGGGGGACACGGTGTGGGAGTTCAGGCTCTCGGAGCTGCCCCCCGGCATCGTTTTCACGGGCTCGCAGACGTGCGCCCGCCTGGCCAACGGCAACACGGTGCTCTGCTCGAGGGGCGACGGGGGCAAGGGCTGCCAGCTGGTCGAGATCACCCCCGACAAGAGGCTGGCATGGGCGATGTACGACTGGAAGGACCTGGGCCCGGCGACCGCGGTCCAGCTCCTTGACGATCCGGGAGTGCCGGAAAACCCCGGCGACCTCCAGCGCTGACCTTGCGGGAGCGGCGGAAGCCGCCCCCGCACGCCGGCGACCTCAGAGGTTGATCGTCGCCTGCACGTAGGCGTAGTTGCCGTCCTTGGAGCCGACCACGCGGAGCGATTGCTTCACGTAGTCGCCGCGGAAGAAGTGGCCGGCGCCGACCTCCAGCAGGAGGCCCTTCCTGGCCGTCCACCCTCCGATCAGGTCCGCCTCCTGGCCGATGTCCGAGCTGTAGCCGGGGTTCAGGCCATATCCCTTGCCGCTTCCCGCAGCGGCTCCCGCCGTGTTGCGCGGGACGCCGGCCACGTTGTACCAGAAGTCATGGGTGTTCTCGAGGTACTGCTGGTGGAGGTCCACCGCCAGGCTGGTTGTCGGGCTGGGCTTCACCGTGAACGAGGCGCGGTAGTCCACGATGTTCTGGAGGCTCGAGAGGTCCATGATCCCGTAGAGCCCGTGGTTGGAGGGCAGCAGGTTCATGAAGGTCTGGCTGGACTTGTCCGCCGAGTTGCGGTCGCCGGAGGCGGCGCTCACGATGAGAGCCACGCGGGGCTTCAACGGGACGTCCTTCCACGTGTAGCCGCCCTGGACGATGAAGGCCCACGCGCTCTGGTCCAGCCTCGGGGCGGCCTTGGCCGCCGCGAGCGGTGTCGCCGGGAACACGGCGGTGCGGTCTCCCGTCTGCCACATACCCTCGATGCCGTAATCCCAGGGCCCGAAGGCGCCGGGCTTCGACTTTGTGCGGTAGCCGAACGTGTAGGTGTCCTGGGGCGCGGTGAAGCGAAACGGGGCGGGCACGAGCGTCCAGTTGTCGGTAAGGATGTTCCGCGACACGTTGCGCGCAAAGAGGTAGAGCTCGGTGACGTTGTCCTTCGAGAGGCCCGGGAAATCGAAGTAGGCGCCCGAGAGGGTGTCCTGCTGGTTGCCCTGCTCGAAATGGCCCGCCCGCACGTACACCAGGTTTGCGGCGAACACGTCCACGCCGAAATTGGGGTCCTGGTACCTTACCTTCACCGCGTCGAACGTGTGGGGGATATTGAGCCAGAAGGCGTTCCCGACGAGCCGGCCTTCCCCATAGATCAGGTACTGCCGTCCCGCCTTGAGGGTCATGGGGAACTGCTTCAGGTTCCCGATCTGCACGTAGCCGAGCTCCAACTGGAGCGGGCCGTCGTTCTCGGCGAGGTTCTTCCCCGCGGCGGTCGGCGTGTAGCGGTCGTCGCCGATGGAGTAGCTCGACCGTGCCTCCACCACGAAGGAGATCAGATCGCCCGTGTACCCCACGCGGGGCATCAGGCGGGAGAGCCAGTAGTCGTTGCTGTTGGTCGAGGGGGGATTCGAGAAGAAGTCAAAATTGGACCCCGCATGGGTGGTCCCCATGCCGGACTTCTGCTCCAGGCGGAGCCGCTCGTTGACGCCGAAGTCCCAGCCCTTGAGGGAGGGGTCCTGTGCCTTGACGAAGTCGTCGATGGCACCGGGTGTGGGCGCCGCCGGCGAAGGCGGCGTGTATTGCGCGCATGCGACCGCGGCGGTGAGCATGAACAGAAGAATCTGGGTAGTCTTGGTTTGCATGGGTTGGTGAATGGAGGTGCCCGGTGTCAGCGCGAACCGAGCCACCGCCCCCGCGACGCGGCCGGGAGCGGGCTCATTCTTTTCATTGCGGGGATGAAACGGGCTCATGGGGGGTTGGGGCTGCGGGTGTTCATGTCACGGTCCGGGTGCGAATCCGGTTGGCCGTGGGTGGGCGTTAGATGGATTAATGGGGGTCCCTTGGAAATTAATCTGTGGCTGGCGGAGTGAAGAACGGGGCAAGAGGCCGGCAATCCGGGGGGGATGATCCCCCGGTTGCCGAGAATGGGCGCAGCTGCGCCCCCTGAGGCATGGGGGTGAATCCCCTTTTCGCGGATCTTGCCCAGGCGGACTCGCCTCGCTCACGCCAAGCAATGTTCGCGGCTCAGGCCAGGGCCAGGGCGCACCCCGGGCTCGGCGTGACGGGTCCATGACCCGGCCAAAAGAAAACTGGCTGTCCCGGCGAACCGGAACAGCCAGGTTGATGGGAACCGCTCGGCGCCCGAAATCCCTTAGAACTGGACCTGGAACTGGCTGCGTAGGCCGTCGGTCTGCGCCTTGGCCGGGGCGCCCTTCACGGTGTCGTTCGACTCGCCGTGGACGTATCCCGCCTGGAGCTTCACGTCGTTGCCCTTGATGTAGTAGTTGAGGCCGAGGTAAAGCTCGTCCGCCTTGTTCATCGTCCCGCCGCTCGGGGCGGAGCGCACGACGTCGGAGAGCGCCACGCCGCGGCCATCCGAGTTGATTGCGCTGTAATTGGCGACGGCCTCCCACTGGGGCGTGAGCTTGATGGACGGCTGGATCCAGTACCCGTGGATATTGGCATTGTGGTGGACAGCGACGCCGCTGTCGTCGTTCGCCTCCTCATATTCGCCCGAGAGGTTGAAGGCGCCGACCGTGATGTCGGCAAAGGCGCCGTTCAGCCAGATATTCTGCCCGCCGCCGATCGTTGCGCCCGGTCCGCCCTGGTCGGGCAGGTAACCTGTCTCATAGCCGACCTTGTAGGATCCCTTGTGGGAGCCTTCACCGAAGGTCCCGCCGTAGCCGACCGTTCCATAGGAGGCGAACTTGTTGGTGGTCGGGCCGCCCGCGCTTCCCACGCCTCCGCTGCCGTTTATCAGAACCGACGTGTTCGTCGAGTCACCGGCGTATTCGTTGCGCTCGGGGTTGGTGAGGGCCACGGCGTAGTAGAAGCCGTCGTACTTGCCGCCCGCAAAGACGCCGACGCGGTAAGCGGAGGCCCCCAGCCGGCGGCCGTTGGCTCCGTTATCGATGTAGTTCGTGATGGTCGAGCGCTCGATTGCCTTCAGTTCGCCGCTGCTGAGGAGCTCCTCGTAGCCGAAGGGCGCCTTGTCGAGGCCTGCGCGTATGGAGAACAGGTCGCTCTGCTTCCATTGCACGATAGCCTGGTTGAAGGCCCCGACAGCGGCGTCATAGCTGACCGCACCGCTGAAACCGTCGGCGAACTGGACGCCGAAATTGAGATAGATGCGGCGCAGCAGGAAGTGCTCCGTGGACACCGGGTTGACAGCCGTTCCGTCAATGCTGGTGCCGAGACCGACATATTGGACCTGCCAGCGGCCCCCGATGGTCACCTTCTGGATGTATTTGTCGGAGTTGAACTCGACGTCCTGGGACGCCTGGTCCCTGGCGACCTCCGCGGTGATCTCCTTGGCCTCCTGGTCGGTTAGCACGCCCTTCTTTATCAGGGCGTCAATGAGGGCCTTGTTGTCCGCCGACTGTGAGAACGCGAAGCCAGTTAACGAGAGACCCACTCCGGCGAGTGCGATCCATTTGGATTTGATGTGTAGCATGTGTTTGTAGGTTTGGGCGCGGTCGCCCGAGAATCGTTGGGTGCGGCTCGAAGCTGATGGGTTAGTAGGGTCTGCGAGAGAACTGAACTGTGGCCGAATGCGAGGAGAACGGGGCGAGTTGTCGATCCGTTCATGAAGGGAACTGTCTATCGGCGCATTCGACTGGCGGATGAGTGGAAAAGGGTGATCTGGAGGTTATTCGCCCAAGCAAGGGGTTGGTTTGAAATCAGATCTTTGTAATCTACATTGATTCGATATAGATTCGTCAAGCTGGGTGATTCCAGTTCTGTGTCATAGGCAGCGATGGCCGGGTGAATCCCAGATCCAAAGAGGTTTGGCCGCGGCCCAGGAGGAAGCTGGGTCTGACGGATAACGTTTATAAGGAATAAGTAACGCATCGCTTGACGCACGCTTTTCTAATCCCTAAATCGAGGCCCACCCGCAAGCGCGACAGGCCAACGGGTACATCAGGGAGCGATCAGTGGGCGGTGACCCAACCCTCCTGCTGGCTATATTAGCCCTTATCTGCCTCGACGGCTGTTTAGGCCAAATGAATTCCTAAGTAGATGACGGTACGCGATGTCGGGCTGTTTCGGAGCTGCCTTTGTCGGGCGTATACGGCGTCCTCCTCGAATCCCCCGGCCTCGCAATGGCCCTGGGCGGATCGGGCGCCGTTTAACACGAGTGTCACCTCTGCTTCACACGACCGTAACACACGCCATCTAGCCTTCGGACGGTCAATCCGGCCCAAGTACAAACATCCACCAAAGTATACCCATGCTACACACCAAGTCCAAATGGCTCGCGCTCCTGAGCCTCGCTCTTGCAACAACGGGAGTCGCCCTTGCGCAGTCGGCAGACAGCCAAGCCCTGATCGACGCCCTAATCAAAAAGGGTGTCCTTTCCGACAAGGAGGCCAAGGAAATCACCGCCCAAATCTCGAAGGCGCAGGCCTCCCAGGATGTGGAGACGAGCGGCGACCAGTACATCAAGAAGCTCGTGCTCACGGGCCGCTTCCAGACCCAATATGTCGGGCTCGGAACCTCCATTGACGGCAACCCGGTGAGCCCGGTGTCCACCGAGCATTTCTTCCTCAGGAGGGTCTACCTCGGCGCGACGGCGCAATTCGGTGACGGCCTCAGCGGGACAATGACCTACGACTTCGCGAACGCCTCTTTCGACAAGTTCCTGCTCGAGTGGAAGCAGAGCCCCATGTTCGTGATCGACGCCGGCCTCACGAAGGCCCCGTTCGGCTACGAGGAGAACCAGTCCAGCGGAGACCTTCGGGCCATCGAGCGCTCGGAGGTGACCCGTTACTTTGACGAGCCGAACAACGGCCGCCGCCTCGGCGCGGCCAGCTACCGCACCGGGCTCTTCGTGAGCGGCACCTATGACGGGTTCTTCTACCAGGCCGCCCTCACCAATCCCGAGCGCAACGAATACAGCGGGGACGGCTCCAACACGGCGGTCCTCGTGAACGGCCTGGGCGGAGTCGGCACCACCGGCGGCGCCACCACCAACACCTTCGCCTATTACGGCGTGGTCGGCTACGGCGGCTCCTTTGGCGAGGGTGCAATGAAGGGGAGCTATAAGGTTGGCTACGAGACGGGTTTCCTGCCTGACCAGGGCGGCAATGCAACCCTCGGCCTCGGCCACGGGCAAAACATCATCCTGAACGGCGGCTTCGGCGACCTGACCGTCGGCGGATTCAGGCTCGTGGGCGAATACGAGGAGGCCCAGGTCGACAGCGGCGTCGCCGTCCACCACAATGCCAACGTCAACGGCTACTGGATCCAGCCTAGCTACAAGTTCACTCCCCAGTGGGAGGCGGTAGTCCAGTACAGCGAGCTGAACTCGGGCGGTCGCGGCGTGGCGCTCTCAGACGTCGTCCGCTCCGCTCCGAGCGGAGGCACGATGAACAAGTCGAATGAGCTCTACGCGGGCTTCAACTACTACATCAAGGGCAACGACGTTAAGCTCCAGGCCGGCTATGTCCACGGCGAGTCAAGCAACACGGTCGCCGGGGCACCCGCCAAGGCCACGACGGACGGACTCCGGAGCCAGTTCCAGATACAGTTCTGATCCGACGGGAGGGGGTCGAGGGACCCTCCTCTGCGGCGAGATGACACTCGAATCCCCGCCCCGGTCGCCGAAAGGCGATGGGGGCGGGGTTTTTTTGAGCCCGTTGCCCGCAGGTTCCGCGCAGGGTCGCCCAGACGCCCTTGCCCCCCTCCCTGTCCAGCGCCGCACCACCGCTTCAACACCCCGAAACCCCGCACGGGCCGCTGTCCAGAAAAGGGAAGCGCTGCATTCAACAAGAGAAGGATGGTACCCAGCCGGGAACGGGGCGAAACGCGGCGCTGGGGGTTGCCGGTTTTCTAGGGGGCGAGGCCGACCGAAAGCTCGGGCTGCCCAACGGGACCGCCATCCTCGAAAAATACCTTCACCTCGGACACGGAGCCTGCGGGCAGGGTTGCCTCCGCGATCGCCGTTCCCGCCGGCCGCACTTCGCCCGCGAAGCCGCCTGAAGGAGTCATCATGTGGTACCGGACGGCACCCGCCCCGGGGTTCGAGACCATGAAACGGGTCGGGGCTGCGTCCCACGTCTTCACAAGGAGCTCGTGGGTGGTTCCGCCGTTCCCCGTGGTCCGAAGGTCCCGGTAGACCACGGCCCGCGGGCGTTCGCCGGGCCGCAGTGCCCTGTACGCGGCGATGCTGAACGGGCTCCCGTCATCACCCCTCAGGAGCCACACGCTTGCCGCCACCCGGCCCTCGCGCCCGAGGAACCGCCGTGCCGCCACGACGACCCACCCCTGCCTCCCGCCTACCAAAGCCTCCGCCGTCTCCCCGGTGTCTCCGGGATCGCGGAGATACGAGACCTGGCGGGACGGCGACCGGCGGTAGAAGCCCGCGAGCGGGCGCTCCTCCGGCAGGCACAGGGACAGGGGAGCGCCGGCCGGCTCCAGAGCCTCCGACCACATCCCCCAGTTCTCGGAGGCGAAATAGGTCAGGGAGCGCTCGGGCTCCGTGACGGTCCGCCAGCCGCTCTGGTGGGTGTGGGCCGTCACGCTCCAGCAGACGTCGGCCGCGGCGGCCAGCGCCGCCGCCCAGACCACCGCCCGCCATGGGCCCGGGAGCCGCTCGATTCCCCAGGCAGAGACGACGGCGACCCAGGGGGCCGCCAGGACAAAATACCTGAAGGCGAAGGGATGCCACTGCTGCATCGCGTGGAAGAAGACGACGAACACCCCGACTCCCGCGGCCCACGCGGCGACCAGGCGGCCCTCCCCGCGCCACCGGGCGACAGCGGCAAGTGATCCCGCGAGGAAGAGCGCGAGGGCGACCATCCCAAACGAGGTGACGTCGGCGTCGGGCCCGGTCCTCGAGAGAAACGCGCCCTGGATCACGGCCCTCCGCCCCATTCCGTCCAGGGTGTACGGGTCGGCCTCGGGGACCCGCAGGGCGAGCCATCCCGCCACCGCGCGTCCCGCGTCGCGCAGCCCGTGCGGCTGCGACTGGGGTTCGCACACCTGGGCCAGCGAGGAGGTGAGATTCCATTTGAGCTTCCTCAGGTAGTCGCCGGGCGAAGGGGCGCCCTGGTGGAGCTTGGAGACCCATTCCCTGGGTCCGAGGGGGTCGCCGTAGTTGCTCCAGTTGTGCGCGAGCCCTGGAAGGGCGAAGAGCATGGCCCCCAGGAACCCTGCGATCAGGGTGCGGCGCCACTGCGGGAGCGGCAGGGGATTTGACCATGCAAGCGCCGCGACCCAGACCAGGGCGCCGGGAGCGAGGTAGAACAGGGTCCCCTTGGCCCCGAGGGCAAGGCCGGCGCCCGAGCCGCCGAGGACGGAGCCCGATCCCCTTCGAAGGGCGCAGACCCAGAGGTAGAACGCCGCCGCGAATACGCCCGCGGTGAAGAGGTCCGTCTGCGCCGACGTGAACTGGACGGCGACATTGGCCATGCCGAGGAGCAGCGCCCCGGCCATGAGCGCCGCCCCGCGACCAAGCCCGGCCTGCCGGGCCAGTCCGACCGTCGCCGCGACCGCCAGCAGTCCGCCGGCCGCCTGCGCCAGCGCCGCGGGGCGGAAACCCGAGCCCGTGCCGCAGACGAGCCACGACATCACGAGGTCCGGGACCGTGGCCACGAAGTTCATCCGCGCGTCCTGCGAGCCGATCATGCTGACCCGGCCGTCCTGGAGCCACTGGCCGATGCGCGGCAGGTGGTAGGTCAGGGCGTCGGCGGTCGCGGGATGGGCGAACCCGGCAATCGCCGAGAGGGCGAGCAACGCAAGCAGGAGGCAGCAGGCAACGAGGGGCTCGGGGCCCCGGGAGTCAAGGAACCGCCTGAGTCCGGCCCAGGCACCCAGGGCCGCGCCGAGGTCGGCGGCAAGGAGCCTGCGGCGCGCCATCGCGAGGGCGAGGGCCGCCGCCGCGTGTACGGCGAGAAATCCGGCCGCGCCGAGGCCCCCGGTCTCCCCGAGGATCACGCCGGCCCCGGCGACCATCGCCACGAACGCGAGCCCCCAAGCGGTCAGGGCCTCAAGGGCGCCGCTCCCGCTGTCCCTGCATGCGCGCACCAAGAGCCACGCGGCGATCGCGACCGCGGCCAGGTCGGCCGCGAACACCGCGGCCTGGGTCATGGCGCGGCCCCGGATTTCCGGCGGCTGTGGCTGTGGGTCATCTCGAGGAGCGCCGGCACCGTGGCGAGCGGGCGCGCGACCATGTAGATCTGGTAGCTGAAGAGGCCGCGGGAAACCCAGATCAGGGCCGCCTGCGCCCCCATCAGCACCCGGCACAAGGGGCGGGACTTGACGACGAGGGGCACCGGCGCCGGGACGCCGCGCACGCGCTCGATCCTGAACCCGGACTCCTGGAGGATCCTGCGCAGGGAGGCGAACGTGAAGAGGCGGGTGTGGGTCAGGTCGAGGATCCCGCGCTTGTTGTAGTTGAATTGGCCCAGGAGGAGCATCAGGCGGGTCACGAAGAACCCTATGTTCCCGGTCGAGATGATGATCCGGAGGTCGAGGTTCCTCTGGGCGGCGACCCTGAGCTCGTCGAGGAACGCCTCGGGCGAGGCGAGGTGCTCGATCACGTCCAGGAAAAGGACCGTCTGCACGTCGCCGAGCGCCCGGGGGAAGGGCGGCAGGTTCAGGTCGGCGGCGACGAACTCGTCAAACGCCGCGCCGTCGGCCGGGGGGAACTTGTCGACGCCGATGACCCGGCACCCCTTCGCGCGGAGCGCCGTGGAGAGGTGCCCGGGCCCGCAGCCCATGTCGACGACGGTCGTCCCTGGGGACACGTCCGCGACCGCCATCGAGTGGGTGCTCGGGAACGACAGCTTCGGCTCGTAGTGCTTGTTGTCCGCGTCGCGGAACTCGACGTCGAAGTTGCGGCGGTAGAGGAGGCCGTACCTCATGAGGAAGGCCGCGGTCGAGGCGAGCGTCACGTCCCACGCGTAGCGCATTCCGTTCACCCGGCACACCTCGTCGCCGTAGAAGGTCGAGATGGGGACCTCGAGGATGGGAATCCCGGCCCGGATCCACTGGATGATGATCTCGGTGTCGAAGTGGAAGACGTTGGAGTTGCGGTCGAACGGGATCCGCCTGAGCGCGTCCACCGCGTAGGCCTTGTAGCCCGTGTGGAACTCGCTCAAATGCGAGCCCAGCACGAGGTTCTGGTACCCGGTGAGCACCCGGTTCCCCGCGAACTTGTAGAGGGGCATGCCCCCGCGGAGCGCGTCCATTGGCCTGAGCATGCGGGAGCCGTGGACGACCAGGGCGTCGCCGCGGGCGATAGGGGCCAGGAGCTCCGGCAGGAGCTCCGGAGCATACTGGCCGTCGCCGTGGAGGAGCGCCACGATGTCGAATCCCCCCTCGATCGCGAACTGGTAGCCGATCTTCTGGTTGCCGCCGTAGCCCTGGTTCACCGGGTTCGCCATCACGGTCAGCGGGTGCCGGTACCCGTGGAGGAGCCGCAGCTTCTCCGAGGCAGCGAAGGTGCCGTCGGCCGAGGCGTCGTCGATGACCAGCACCTCGACCTCGTAGGGCTCCAGGGCGGGAATCCGCTCGAGCACGCCCAGGATCGTGGATTCAGCGTTGTAGGCGACAACGAATACGAGGACGCGCTTCTTGCCGTTGGGCATGCTTTGCCGGAAGAGTGCCGCCCCGACGCAAGGACTTCAAGCGCACCCATCCGCGGGGAGCGCCTTATTTCCCGGTGTCGGCCGGGTCATTTCGCGTTTTACCTCGGCCCCCTCGCTCCCTAGGGTCCGGGTCGCCGGCCCAGCCCGCAACCCCGCGGCACCCCCCCAGGCCGGAAAACCCACCATGTACACCGTCACCAGCTACAGCGTCGCGGTCGCCTTCTGCTTCGTCACGATGCTCTGCTGGGGTTCGTGGGCCAACACCCAGAAGCTCGCCGGCAAGGAGTGGCGGTTCCAGCTGTTCTACTGGGACTATGCGATCGGGGTCCTGCTGCTCGCGCTCCTCCTCGCCTTCACGCTCGGGAGCAACGGGGAGGGCGGGCGCGGCTTCCTCCAGGACCTCCGCCAGGGCGAGGGCCGGTGGCTCATGTCGGCCTTCGCGGGAGGGGTGATCTTCAACCTCTCGAACATCCTGCTTGTCGCCGCGATCGACATAGCGGGGATGGCGGTGGCCTTTCCCGTGGGCGTCGGGCTCGCGCTGATCCTCGGCGTGGTGAGCACCTACTTTGTGAGGCCGGAGGGCAACCCGAGGCTCCTGGCGCTCGGCGTCGTTGCCGTCGCGGTTGCGATCGTCCTCGATGCCATGGCCTACCGGCGGCTCGCCTCGGGGGGCGGGCGTACGCCTGGCAAGGGGATCGTGCTCTCGGTGGTGGCCGGCGTGCTGATGGGCTTCTTCTACAGCTACGTGGCCCGGGCCATCGCCCCGATGCACGATGTCGGCGGGGTCATGACGCTCGAGGCCGGGAAGCTGAGCCCGTACACGGCCATCGTCGTCTTCTCCGCGGGCCTGCTTCTTTCCAACTTCGTCTGGAACACGATCCTGATGGCGAAGCCCTTCGTCGGCGACCCTGTGCCCTTCGGAGATTATTTCTCGAAAGGGAGCCTAAGGCTGCACTCGGTCGGCATCCTCGGGGGCGTCATCTGGAACCTGGGGATGTCGCTCAACATCCTTGCAGGCGCGAAGGCGGGGCCCGCCCTCTCGTACGGCCTGGGCCAGGGCGCCACGATGGTGGGGGCGCTCTGGGGCGTCTTCGTCTGGAAGGAGTTCAAGTCGGCCCCCGCCGGCACAGGAAGGCTCCTCGCCAGCATGTTTCTCTTCTATGGCATCGGCCTGGCGATCCTGATCGCCTCGCGCCTCTAACTCCCCCGGACTTCCCCCATGCCATCCCAAAGACATTCCCCCAGGGCCCGGGTCGTGGTCGTCGGCAGCTGCAGCATCGACCTGATCGTGCAGGTGGACCGGATCCCCGGGATCGGGGAGACGGTCATCGGGGGGAAGTCCCATTCCGCCGGGGGAGGGAAGGGCGCGAACCAGGCGGTGACGGCCTCCCGCGCCGGGGCGGCGGTCCTCTTCGTGGGCAGGGTCGGGCGCGATGACTTCGGGAGGTCGGTCGTAGCGGGTCTCCGGCGCGACCGGATCAACATCTCCCATGTGACGACGGACGCGAAGGAGCCCACCGGGATTGCGTTCATCTTCGTGGGGAAGGGGGGCGAGAACAGCATCGCCGTTGCCTCGGGCTCGAACCTCACCCTGGGCCCGAGAGACGTCGCACGGGCGCACGGCGTCTTCAGGCGCGGGGGCACCCTCCTCGTCCAGCTTGAGTCGCCGCTCCGGACGGTGACGGCGGCCGTCGCGGCGGCGGCGAGGTCGGGCATGCGCGTCATCCTCAATCCCGCCCCCGCGCAGCCCCTGCCCGACTCGCTCCTGCGCAGGGTGGACATCCTCACGCCGAACGAGCACGAGGCGGAATCCCTCACGGGCATTCGCGTGGATGGCGCCGCCGCGGCGGCGCGGGCCGCCGACCGCCTGCGCAAGCGCGGCGTGAAGACGGTCATCATCACCCTCGGCGCCCGGGGCGCCTTCGTGTGCGGCGAAGGCTGCCGCGCACTCGTGCCGGCCTTCAAGGCGAAGGCCGTGGACACGACCGCGGCGGGCGACGTGTTCAACGGCGCCCTGGCGGTGGCGCTCGCGGAGGGCCGCCCGATGATCGAGGCCGTCCGCTTCGGGCAGGCGGCCGCGGCCATTTCCGTCACGCGCATCGGGGCCCAGCCCTCGGCGCCGTCGAGGGCGGAAATCGAGCGCCTTCTCAAGAAGGGCCGGTGACCTTGGGCGCCGGAGGTGCGCCCCGATCGCCACAGCGAGGGCGGAGCCCTTCGCGCCCCGGGCCCGGCTATTTCCCTACCAGACCGGCGAGAACTTCGAGCGGCCATCGCCCATGGGGATCGCCGGGCCTGTCCTGATCATCCGGTACGCGCTGAACGGAATCTTGGTGATTCCCCCTGAGCCGTGGGGCAGCTTTCCGTCCCAGGACTTCCCGGGATGGCCCCACAGGCCCTCGGCGTAGACCGGCTGGCCCTCGGCGAGGTCGACGAGCACCATCCCGTAGCGCTGCAGCGCCACGCACACGATCCGCTCCTCGCGCGTGAGGGTGTACCTGGACAGGTCGAGCGCCGGATCGAGCTGGATCAGCGTGCCCTCGGGGATCCCGCCCTCGGTGAACCCGTCCGTCCACGCCGCGGGAAAGACGAACTCCCGGTAGGCGCAGAAACGCGACGCGGCCGCGATCTTGTGCCTTATCTCACCCGCCATCACCTCGTCGTACATGATCAGGCCCGCCACGGCCGGCACGCCCGCGGCGCGGCTGGGCCCGTGAAAATGGACGCTCTCGCCGTCCTTCACCCCGAGCGCCTCGGTGGAAAAGACTCCCGGGCCGTCGGCCGGGTAGACCATCCCGGTCGCCGATTTCCAGCTCCCGTCGGGGTTCCGGGACAGCGCCCACATGTCCCACACACGATTCCGCTGCCAGTCGACCACGGCCAGGTGGGAGTCGGCCTGGGGGTCCGGCTGCGCCTCCTGCGGGAGGGGCACCCTGTCGAAGCCCTGGCCGTGGCCGAAGAAGGACCTCTCGGTGTGCCAGTGGACCCGGTCCTCGGGCGTCAGGGCCAGGAGTCCCACCTTCTTCAGCGGCGTGGACGAATCCACCTCGTAGACCGGAATCGTCCACTGCGTGCTGTTGACCAGGAAGCCCTGGCCTGTGGGCTCCGTCTCGAGGAGCTTGATCCACCGGGACGTCCTGGGGTCGACCTCGGCATTGGAGGGGATGGGCTGGTTCCAGAAGCTATCGTCGGAAAAGAACCGATGGTGGGGGGCGGCCGGCACATCGGCAGCTTGAAGGCGGATCGCGGCGGTGCAAACGGCGAGGGTCAGGAGGGGGCGCATGTCTCGTGGGGTTGCATGAACCCTATCGTCCCCGGTCCGGAAACCAAGAGATACAAGCCGCCGGACAGAAGGGATTAGGAATCCTGCGGCCCGCCCCGGGGCGGCCTAATTGAGCTGCAGGGTGGGGGATTCCCCGAGCGACGCCAGCTCATGGAGGTCGCGGCCGATGATCCTGTAGAGCCTGTTGATCTCGAGGAGCTCGGTCTCCGGGAGCTTCTTCTTCGGCACCTTCCGGTCCACGTAGAAGATCTTGGTCGCGCCGTTGAACGCCATCTCGCTCAGAGGGAAGGCGACCCCCGGATTCAGGGGCGACGTGGCGTACATGTAGCGGGGGTCCGAGTAATTCTTCACCTCCTGGGACGCCCGCACGTCGTCCGCGTCGAAGTTGGGCGTCCCGGCGCCATCGTGGAACCAGAAGGGATATTGCGCGACGGCCATGCCCCGCTCGAGCGGCACCGGCGTCACGGGCTGGTTCACGATCTCCTTTACCTGCTCCACCGTCCGCATCAACTCGGCCTTCAGCTGCTGAATGCGCGCGGCGGGCGGCAGGGCGGGCTTGGTAGCGGCGGGTTGCGGAGAGGCGGCCGCCGAGGGATTCGGCCGGGGCGGCGCACCGGGCTTCTGCTCCGCGACGGCCTTGATGGAGACCACGATGCCGTCCCGCAGCTTGATCAAGGCATTCGGGTATTGGAGCACGACGACGCTCCCGCCATCCATCCTGCCGGGCGGCTTGCCCCTCTCCCCGATCACATGGTCATAGGTGTCGCCGACCTCGGTGGCGCGTCCCGGCGCGCAGAGGGACAGGAGGGCCATGACCATACCCGCAGCCCTTCCGCTCCTATGTGTTGGGGTGACGGGCATGGGACCTTGCCTTGGGAGTGGGTGATGGACGCCGTGCGGTCAAGGCCCGGATGGAATGGGGGCGCCGGAAACCAACGGCTCAATAGCGGATGCGAACGGTGTGCACGCCGCCGTGAAGCTCAAGGTCCACATAGGTTGATGATGCGATGCGACCCAGATGGAAGGCCGCGGACGTGCCGTCGACCTCCACCGACCTGACGGCATCGGTGGCCTGTGGAAGAAGGAAGTGGCCGTCCGCCGACGCCCCGCTGCCGGTGACCGATACCACCATCTCTCGCTCCCGCGGGTGGTTGGCAAGGCGGTAGGCGACGTATCCCTGCGAAGCGGGATAGCGCACGGCGACCGAGATGGACCTCGGCTCGGACAGGTCCCACCTCGGGGCCAGGACAGGGTGGGAGAAGGTCTGGCTCAGGGCCCCGTCGGTGACCCCGGCCATTCCCTCGATCATCGCCGCCATCGCGGTGGCGGCCGCCCAGTCGTCCGGACCGCCGTAGGAGACCGGGTTCGGTGCGACGTAGTGGGGCCGGTCGGCCAGCGTCACGCCCAGGACGGTGTAGATCCCGTCGTCGTCGGGCGCCCGCAGCCTGAGGGACGAGATCGTCTTCCCCGGCTCGGGGTTTTCGATTGCGCACCAGGAAAGCCCCACGTCGTCGGCAACCGGGCTGGGCCCGTGCCACGCCACCCCGGAGAAGTCCGTCTTGAGCTCTGGGAACCACCAATAGGTCAGCTGGCGGCCCATGCTCAGGTACTGCACCTGCCGCGTCCCGTCGGAGTAGCTGAATTCCAGGCTGCCGCAGACCTTCTCGCTGCCCGGCTTGGTCGACGTGTGCAGGAGGTAGACGCACGCGGCCACGGCGTTGACCGGGACATCCGCCTGGGCGGGGAGTCCCGCGCGGTGAGATACCGCGACGGCGACGCGCCGCTGGTTCCCCGCGGGATCCGCAACCTTGAAGGGGATGCCGGCAAACGTCCGGTCGCCCGTCGGCAGGCCCCTGATGTCGTCGCCCGGCTTTCCCGAGAGCATCCACGGGACAGCCCCGGGACCCCCCTTGTCCTCGATGTCCATGTTGGCCACGGCGGAAAGGTCGATCGGCTGGCAGACCGGCGGCGGCGGGGCGGGGGGGATCGAGCCGGTGTAGGCAAACCAGATCTTGTCGCCGTGCCGGTGCCCGAGCTCGGTGAGGCGGTCGAGGATGTCCCGGCCGTAGGGCTCGAAGCCGTTCTCGAACGCGCCGCGCGCGAGTTCGCCCGCCACATGGCCCCCGACGCCTCCGTTCATGTACTGCCACACCTCGTTGTGCCGGCCGAAGCCCCGCTGGAAGGGCGGATAGATGGCGTACCACTCCCCGGGCGACCCGGGCGGCAGATGCTCCCTAAGGTCCATGTAGGTCCTGATGATTGCCACGGCGTGCTCGCGGCCTATCGCCCGGTTGAGGGAATACGCGTTGCCCTGTGCGATCTGGCTCCTCTCGTCCACCCCAAGGTCGCGCTTCACGGACGGGTCCTCGTCAATGAAGTGGGTGTAGAAGCGCCCGTTCCAGGAGAGCGCATCCAGTCGCCTTCGGATCTCGGATGCCCGTCCGGAATAGGCGGCCGCACCGGCGGCATCGCCCCCGTGGGCCAGCATCTCCGCCAGCTCGTCGCATGCGGCGGCGTAGTACACGTTGTCCCCGAAGAACACACCGAACTTGGACTTCCTCGGGTCGACCAGCATCGTGTTGGTGAGCCCGATGTCCGGCGTGTAGGCGTCGTCGACCTGGAAGTCCCACGAATCGATCGTGTAGACTCGCTTGAGGAGCTGGAAGCGGGCGCTCCAGCGCGCCGGGTCGGTCATGCAATAGTCCATCGCCCGCCTTGCCGACCCAAGGCACTGGTTCATCCAGCCATCGTCGCCCCGTGCCTTCCATACCTGGTAGATCGTGCTGACATAGCAGTATTCGGGATGGTTCTCGGCGGGCTGCCGAACAAAGTAACGGTCCCCGATCTTGCGGACATAGTCGAAGGGTCCGTAGGCGGTCTTGTAATAGGCGACCGCGTCGCCGGGATTGAGGTTGCTCCAGATCATGCCGTCCTCGCGCTGCGCGCTCCGCATCATGTCGACGAAGTCCGTCCCGTACGGGCTGAAGTACCTCATGCCCTTCGAGGTGTGATAATTGTCCAGGACCCAGTTCACGAAGAAGTGGTAGGTCCGGCCGTTCCACTGGGTCGTCTCGACGCCCCCGGGCGTGTCCGAGCTCATCCCGTTCTTGAACAGGGTGAACATGTCCCGGTACTTGCCGCCGTCATCGACCGCGGTCTCGGCGTCCAGGTCGAAGGTTGCGCGGCCGGTCTCCTTTCCGGAAGCGTCGCGCAGGACAACCGACTGGCGCCCCAGGGCCGCCCCGGCCCTGAAGGCCACGCGCCCCCCATGGGGAGACGTGAAATAGACACGGTCCGCCCCGTCCCGGACCTCGACCGAGGCGCTGCCGCCCGCGTCCAGCACCAGCATGTCGAGCGGCCGGGCGCGCGCCACGGCGGCCGGTGTCCCGTCGTCACCGCCGCGCTCGATGATGGGGGACCGCGGGTCGGGGGCGGCGCGAAGGCCGGCAAGGAGGAGCGGAGCAGCCAGCCAGGCCGGCAGGAGGCGGGGTAGGAGTTTCATAATGGGGTTCGGCGGCATCTTGGAGTTCGGGCCGGGCCGCGTCGACCCGGCACCTAGGAGGGGGCCACGGGGGGTGTCTTCATCACGCCGATCTCGATGCGGAACGCGGTGAGCGAAAGGTTCATCTCCCGGATGAACGCGAGGATGGACCCGATCAGCGTGAGCTGCGAGATGCAGAATATCGTCACGATCGCCAGGCCCAGGTCCCACTTGAGCAGCGCCTGGAGGAACAGGGCAAAGATAAGGCATGCCGCCATCAGCACCGTGACCGCCCCCAGGAGGATGGAGAGCCTGAGGATGCCGGCCCGCTTGTGCAGGAACCCGATCTGCAGCCGCAGCCGGTCGGCATTGGGCGGGGAGGCCTGCAGCTCGCGGTTGAGGAGGCGCGCGCGGTCCAGGAGCCTCCCAAACCGGTTGGTGAAGCTCAGGAGAAGCAGGCCGACGCCCGATATGAGGATTACGGGACCGATCGCAAGCTGGAGGGCCGGGACGAGCTGGGTGAGGGTGGACATGGTTGGGCTTTCGAGGATCTTGGGGCCCGGTGTGGGGCGCGGGCAGACCAGGCAGCCTGGCGGGGCGGGGCCGCAGCGCCAATCCCGCACTTGCACACCAGCCCGATTTGGCTGGTGCAACGGGCGACCCCAGGCCCGGCGGGGCGAGGGAAGGGTGACTAGTCACTTCGATTCAGCGACTTGCCAAGGGTGCGACCGGGAATTAGCGCCGCGAGAAGCCTGATAATCCCCGGTTCTGACCGGATTCCCCGACGCCGGGATCAGGAGAGACTGACGGGCTTCCCCGTGCGGGCCGACTCATAGGCGCCGTCGATGATCCTCATCAGGGAAACGGCCTCGGCCGGGGTGTTCAGGGGAGCCTCCTTGCCCTCGATCGCGCGGATGAAGTTCATGGCGGACCGGGCGCGGCCCATCGTCTCGTCGGGCGCGACGACGACGGAGCGGTTCACGGAGCGGCCATGCTCCTGGGTGTAGAGCTCGAGAGCGTCCACGGCCGACCCGTCGTCCCCGTCGGTGCGGAACAGGCGCTGGACGAGCCCCCCGGCCTTGGTGCCCTGGAACGAAACGGAGACCTCCTCGCCCTTGTTGAGCTCCGCCCACGAGATGTGGAACGTGAGCGCCTGCCCCGTCTTGAATGTGACGAACCCGTGGGCCGCGGCCTCCACGTCGACGATTCCCTTCTCGACGTCCGGTATGCCCCAGGGCCCCTTGAATCCCTTGTCCTTGATGAAGTCGTCATAGGTCCGCGCCAGGACATGGGCGGGCTCCGGGTATCCCATGAAGTGGATGCCGAGGTCTATCATGTGGAGCAGGTCGACGAGCGCGCCGCCCCCCGAGAGGGCCTTCGTGGTGAACCAGCCGCCGAAGCCGGGAATGCCGCAGCGCCGGATCCACTTGGCCTGGCAGGAGTTGATCCGGCCGACCGACCCGTCGGCGAGGTATTCCCGCATCGCATAGCTCTCGGGCCGAGCGCGGTTGTTGAAGTTGAACATCAGCGTCTTCTTCGCGCGCTCCGCCGCGTCCTTCATCCTGGCGGCTAGCTCCGCATTAATCGCGGGGGGTTTCTCGCAGAAGACGTGCTTCCCGGCCTCGAGGGCCTGGATCGAGAGGGGCGCATGGAACTTGTTCGGGACGATGACCGACACGGCATCGAGCGAGGGCGTCGAGCGGAGCATCTCCGCGACGTCGGCGAACACCTTCGGGATGCCGTTCTTCGCCGCGCATTTCTCAGCGGCCTCGCGGTTGACGTCGGCGATCGCGACGACCTCGGCTCCCGCCTGGCGGAATCCGGAGATGTGATAGGCGGCCATGCCGCCCGCTCCGATGATGGCTGTTTTGATGCTCATGGGGTGAAGGGAGTCGCGGTCGGCTGCACGGATCCGCCCCGCCGGGATGCCCGATTCTTCCGGGGTTCATGGTCCGATGGCCGGGGAACATGCTGGTCCCACGGACCCCCGTTATCAAGAGGCCATTTCTCCGGACCGGGCCGCGCGGGCCCTCAGTCCTCCGCGTGCGCGACCTCCGGGGCGGCCCGCACCGCGACCTTTCCGGCGCAGACGACAAGTTCCACGGGGTTCCCCCCGAACTCATGCGCGAGGAGCCGCTCGTCCTTGTGCCTGAGGAGAATCAGGTCCGCCCTCTGGCCCGGCTCAATGGTCCCCCTGTCCTTGAGCCCGAGGACCGCAGCCGCGTTCACCGTCGCAGCCGCGATGGCCTCCGCGGTGCTCAGCCCGCAGAAGCGCACCGCCAGGGAGATGGCAGCGGGCATGGAGTGGCCGGGGGCCGTGGCGGGATTGCAGTCGGTAGCGAGGGCCACGATCCCTCCCTGGTCGACGAAGAAGCCCGCCCGGGCGAAGCGGCCGCCGGCGTGAAGGCCGCCGCACGGCAGCATCACGCCGATCGTCGGGGATTGTGCGAGCGCGACCAGGTCGGCCTTCGAGGAAGACTCCAAGTGGTCGACGCTCAGGGCGTGGAGCCGGATCGCGTCGGGCACCATGCCCGTGGGGCCAATGCGGTCCGCGTGCACGCGGACGGGATGGTGCTTGCGGGCCTTCTCAAGGAGCTTCACGCACGCCTCCACCGACCAGGCCCCGTCCTCGCAATTTACGTCGACCGTGATCCCCGGGAACTCCCTGGACACCTCGGGGAGCATCTCCTTCACCACCATCCGGGCGTAGTCGTCGAGGTCGCCCTCGAAGGCGTTCCCGAGAAGGGCGGTGGGCACGATCGTGCCCGCCCACTCCGCGCCGGCGCGCACGATGGCGCGCAGCATCTTCAGCTCCGCCTCGGTGCTGAGGCCGTACCCGCTCTTGATCTCGACGGTCGTCGTGCCCTCACGAAGCATGAGGCCGAGCCGCGACCTGAGCCCCGCCGCCAGCTGCTTCTTGGTCGCCTCGCGGACGGCCTTGACGGTCGCGTGCATCCCTCCGCCGGCCTTCAGTATCTCCTGCGGGCTCGCGCCCCCGAGGCTGAGCGCCCACTCGTCGAACCGGTCTCCCGCCCAGCATGCGTGGGTGTGGCAGTCAATGAAGCCCGGCATCAGCACGCGTCCCTGCGCGTCGATCACCTCCGCGCCCTCGGGCCCCTCGAGCTTGGGTCCGACGGAAACGACCCGTCCGTCAGAGACGAGGACGTCGGCCTGGGGCAGGACGCCGAGCTCGCCCAGGGCCTTTCCCCGTCGGGGGCCGCGCTCCCCGGAGAGCGTCAGGACCCGGGCATTGCGGAAAAGGAGGCTCATGACAGGCGGGACCCGGGAAGGATCGAGGGGGAGGGGCCCGCTCCGGTGCGGGAGGGGAGTGTCCGGGGCCGGGGCGCGGGGTTCGATTCCATCAGCTCGAAGCAGCGCACCGCGGGGCGGCTCCCGCAAGCGCGAATCCGGGTTTATCGGTTCGGCCCGGTGGGCCAGCCGGACGGCCCTCGCCTAAACCGGCCGATAAGCGGGGCAAATATCGCCCGCGCCACGGCCGGAAGCGGCGCAGATCTCCCAAAAGAGCCTCGCCTAACCCCTTGCCGCGCAGCTTGAATGGGATGTCATTGTTCCGGCAGCAGTACCCCTTCCCAAAACCCAATGCGATTCGGTCACTTCGACGACACCGCCCGAGAGTACGTCATCACGCGCCCGGACACGCCCAAGGCGTGGTCCAACTATCTCGGCTCCAGAAAGTACGGCGCGATCATCACGAACAACGCGGGAGGGTACAGCTTCACGCGCTCGCCGGCGTCGGGCCGTTTCATGCGCCACCGGTACAACTCCGTGCCGATGGACATGCCCGGGAGGCAGTTCTACCTGCGCGACGCCGACAGCGGGGACTTCTGGTCGGCGGCATGGCAGCCCGTCGGCAAGCCCCTGGGGGAGTACAGGACGACGACGCGCTTCGGCCTTGGCTACGCGGTGATCGAGAGCGAGTGGCGGGGGATACGCAGCGAGGCCACCTACTTCGTCCCGCTGGGCCAGGAGTTTGAGTACTGGAGGCTGCGGGTGACGAACACCGGCACGCAGCCCCGCAGGCTCGGCGTCTTCTCGTTCTGCGAATTCACGACCGAGTGGAACATCACGCAGGACATCTTCAACCTGCAGTACTCCCAGTACATCTCCCAGGCCGACTGGAAGGACGGGTTCATCATCGCCTCCTCCTGCAGGCGCCTTCCCGAGGATCCGGGAAACTTTGCCAACAACGACCAGTCCCGGTGGTGGTGGATGACCCAGGTGGGCGGAGTTGTGGCGGGGTACGACTGCGAGCGGGACAGGTTCCTGGGGGCCTACCGCAGCTTCGACCGCCCGGAGGCAGTTGAGGCGGGCGCCTGCCGCAACAGCAGCCACATGTCCGACAACGGGTGCGGGGCGATCCAGAGCGACCTTGAGCTCGCGCCCGGCGCCTCGGCAGAGGTCCTCGTGCTCCTGGGGATCGGGAAGTCCTCGAGGGCGAAGCGGACGCGGGCGCGCTTCGGAACCGCCGGCGCGTGCGAGCGCGAACTCGGCAAGCTCAAGCGGCACTGGCACGGGCTGGTGGGAAGGCTCCACGTGACGACGCCTGATCCCGACTTCGACCACATGGCCAACGTCTGGGGCGCCTACAACGCCCTGATGACCTTTGAGTGGTCCCGGTCCTGCTCGCTCGTCTATACCGGCGACCAGCGGGACGGGTTCGGTTTCCGCGACACCGTGCAGGACATGATAGGGGTCGCCGGCATGATTCCCGGGGAGGTGAAGAGCCGGCTCGTCCTCATGCTCTCGGGCCAGGACTCCACGGGGGGGGCCCAGCCGGAGATCCGGCCGTGGTCCCATGTCCCGGGGAAGATGAAGCCGACCCCGGCGCACCACTACCGGAGCGACGACTGCCAGTGGTTCTTCAACGCAGTGCCGGTCTACGTTGCCGAGACGGGCGACATCGGGTTCTACGACGAGATCGTGCCGTACGCGGACAAGGGGCGCGCGAGCGTCCTTGGGCACCTGCGCCGCGCGCTGGAATTCAACCTGGAGAGGGTGGGAAGGAACGGGCTGCCGTGCGGCCTGCTGGCGGACTGGAACGACTGCCTGAAGCTCGGCTTCAAGGGGGAGTCGGTGTTCGTCGCCTTCCAAGTGCGCTTTGGGCTGGGAACCTACGCGGACATCGCCGGACAGCTGGGCCGCCCGAGGGAGCGCTCCTGGGCCCTTGCCGAGCGCGCCAAGCTCGACACCAGGATCGCGAGGACATGCTGGGATGGATCGTGGTTCATCTGGGCGATCGGCGAGCGGGGCGAGGTCTTCGGCTCAAAGAGGTCCCGGGAGGGCAAGATCTACCTCAACACCCAGTGCTGGGCGGTGCTCTCCGGCGCGGCCACGCCCGCCCAGACGAGGCGCGCCATGGACTCAGTCCGCAAGAGGCTCTCATCCGACTACGGGGTCGCGCTCTGCAACCCTCCGTTCGCGAAGACCTCGGTGGACGTGATGCGCGCCGTCCTGTTCAACCCTGGAAACAAGGAGAACGCGGGCATTTTCAGCCACACCCAGAGCTGGGCCGTCCTTGCGGAGATCGCCCGGGGGGACGGCGACCAGGCGTACGCGTATTTCCGGGCCTTCATGCCCTCCGCCCAGAACGAGAGCGCGGAGATCCGCGAGATAGAGCCCTACGTCCATTGCCAGAGCACGATGGCCGCGCCGTCGGCGAAGGCGGGGAGATCCCGGGTGCCCTGGCTCTCGGGAACGGCCTCATGGGCCCACTACACGGCGACGCACCACGTCCTGGGCCTCCGGCCCGAGGTGGCGGGGCTGCGCATCGACCCCTGCATACCCCGGTCATGGCCGGGTTTCTCCGCGGTGCGGGAGTTCCGGGGGAAGACCCTTCACATTGAGGTGCGCAACCCGAAGGGCGTCTGCCACGGCGTGGTGTCGCTCACGGTTGACGGGCGGCCCATTGAGGGAAGCCTCGTGCCGGCGTCCGGGCTGCACGACGGCGCCGTGATCGTGGCGGAACTGGGCTGACGGCGGCCGGGGTTTCCCCAATGGCAACGCCCACCCTTTCCGCACGGGAAAAGATCGGCTACGGACTCGGCGACGCGGCCAGCCACATCGTCTTCGACAACGTCATGTTCTACATGGCGTTCTTCTACACCGACGTCTTCCGCCTGCCGGCGGCCTTTGTCGGGAGCGTTTTCCTGATGGCGCGCGGCCTCGATGCGGTGAGCGACCCCGTCATGGGCTGGCTTGCCGACCGCACCCGCTCGAGGTGGGGGAAGTTCCGGCCCTACATCCTGTGGGGGGCGGTCCCGTTCGGGCTGAGCTGCGTGCTGGCCTACACGACCCCGAACCTCGGGCTGACCGGCAAGATGGTCTTCGCCGGGGCGACCTACACGCTGATGACGCTCATGTACACGGTCGTGAACATACCCTACTGCGCCCTGGGCGGAGTCATCACGGCCGACGAGAACCAGCGCATCTCGCTCCAATCGTACCGCTTCGTCCTGGCGACCGCGGGCGGCATGCTCAGCACGGTCCTCATGGTGCCGCTCGCGGGCTGGATCGGGGGAGCCGACAAGGCCTCCGGCTACCAGGGCGCGATCGCCCTCCTGGCGGTCGTGGCGGCGGCGATGCTGTTCGCCTGCTTCGCGACCACCCGGGAGAGGGTCCTGCCCAGGCAGGGCGCGGCCAGCTCGTTCTGGTCTGACGCAAGGGACATCGTGGGCAACGACCAGTGGAGGGTGGTGGGCGGCCTCACGCTCCTGAACATCGTCGGCGTGGCCACGCGGGGCGGCGCCATGATGTACTACGTGACGTACATCCTCGGGCGTCCGGGGCTCTTCACGGCCTTCCTGGCCACCTACTCGGTGGGAAACATCCTGGGCTGCCTCCTCACGAAGCCGCTCACCGACCGGATGTGCAAGGTGAGCGTCTACTCCCGCACGAACATCGCCCTGGCGTGCCTGAGCGCGGCGATGTTCTTCGTCCCGGTGGGGGAGAATGCGCTCATGTTCGGCCTGATCTTCGTGATAGGCGTCCTCCACCAGATGATCACCCCGATCCAGTGGGTCATGATGTCGGACACCGTGGACTACGGAGAAGTGAAGTACGGCAAGCGCCTCACGGGAATCAGCTTTGCCGGGACGCTCTTCGTCCTGAAGTTGGGCCTCGCGCTGAGCGGTGCGGCGATCGGCTGGGCGCTCGCCGCCTATGGATACGTGCCGGGCGGGGCGACCCAGTCCCCAGCGGCCCGACAATGCATCGTCGCTCTGTTCACGCTCGTCCCCTGCGCCTGCTACGCCCTGAGCGCGCTGGTCGCGCGAAGGTACCGGCTGAGGCGCGCCGAGATGAGGGCGATCGCGCTGGCGCTCGGAGCGGGCGCCTAGCGGGGCTGCGGCGCCTCGACGAGCGCAATCCCGAAGGGAGGCAGCGCCAGGGCCACCTCGGTCTCGTGGCGCGCCCAGCCGCCCTCGCCCTCGTCCACACGTTTCGCCGCGAGGTCCAGGCCCTGCATCCGTTCCCGCCAGCCGCTCGCCGGAGCGGTCGCCGGGAGGCGCAGGGATACCTTCACGGGCCTCTCGTTCATGTTGTAGACGACGTACTGCCGGGCGCCGAAGGGATAGAGGGCGACCCCGCCCGGGCCCATGAGGCGCACGCCGAGCTCCTCGAAGAAGCAGAGCCGGATCGAGTCGAGCACGGCGTCGGGAAGCCGCTCGAGTTCGTAGCTGTTCTCGGGCAGGTTGAGGACGTCGACGCTTCCCTCGAGGTAGGGCGTCTTGAGCAGGACGCCGAAGTCCCCGTCCTCGCGGATGAGCCCGACGTCGCGCACGTAGGGCCACGTCGACAGCTCGATCCTCTGGAAGGTGAAGGGGCGCGCGGCCTCGACCGGCTTGGTCGACCAGAGCCCGTCGTGGACGCGGAAGGTGGACGCGGTCACGGTGCCACCGTCCCCGATCACGTTGAAGGCCCGGCCGATCTCGCCCTTCCTGAGGTCCTGCAGGAGCGGCCAGGTGAGGAAGACCTCCCTGCCCGAGCGGACACGCGCCAGGAGCTTGTCGGCCAGCCCCGGGTCGCGCAGCGAGTGCCTCGTGAAAATGGCGGCCTTGGTGTCGCCGGGAAACCCGGTGCGGGGGTCCATGGGCAGGCCGATCATCCCGAGGTACCCGAAGACGTTGTATTCGCCGACGGAGCCAAGGGGGAGGTGTATCGGGATGCCCCGGGCGGGGCCGTCGATCATCCCGGCGAGCCGGTCGAATTCCGGCATCGACCTCGCCAGGAGGGCGAAGTTCGAGGCGGAGGCCGCCGGCGGATGGAGCACTCCCGCGCACCAGAAGATGATCTCGGGTGCCCGCCCCAGGACCGCCTGCCACACCTCCGCCACAAAGTCGTTGTCCGACCCCTCCATGCCGTAGTTGTCGAGCCAGGCGCTCCGCCACTTCGCGCCCGCGTCGCCCCCGAACCAGCGCTGGTACACGTATCCCGAGTAGGTCGGGATGTGCTGGTCCTGGGTGGTCGGCTGCCTCGTCTCGATGCCGACGCTCACCCCGTCGAACTGCGGCGTCTGGCGGGCGACGTCGTAGCCGTTCTGGCGGTGCCCCTCGTACCAGTTGGGGTACTTGATGATGACCCTGACGCCCGGGCGAACCTTCCGCGCCGCGTCGATCAAGTGGATCTTCGACTGCTCGGCCACGAGCCGGCTGCGGTAGTCGGCCCATGAGTCGCTGCCGCGCCCTTCAAGGCACCTCGCGCAGGTGCAGGTCGTGAAGAGCCAGTCGTCCACGATGATCTCGTCGAAGACCTGCGCCAGCACCTTCACCTTCGCCTCGAGGAGCGCCATGTCCTTCGGGTTGTTGTAGCACAGCGGCCCTTCGTTGGCAGGCACGACGGCCCCCGAGACCTCGAGCCCCTGGGCCCGCAGTGCGGCTGCGATCTCGCGAAGGGTGTCGGCGCTCGCCGGGTCCCCGCTCCCGTTCTCGAGGTACACCTTCGACAGCCGCAGGGGCGCGAAGTAGGCGAGGGCCGCCTTGCGGTCCTCCTGCCGCGTCAGCAGGTTCGCAACGTCGTCGCTCGTGCAGAAGAGCGCCGTCCTTATGTGGGACCAGCGCGCTTCCTGCGCCGGTGCGTCGGCAGACCGCGCGCGAGGTACGAGGGCCAGGGCGCCGAGCGCGAGGGCGACCGCGAGGCCGTGTATCGCGAGCCGTGGGTGAAACTGGGCCGGTGTTCGATTGGGCATGGCCGGATGGGGCTCTGGGGTTGGCGCGGTCGAACCCGGGGGAGAATCGCCCGCGCGGGCTTTCGCTGGGGGAGGTTCACGCTCTCCGTGCGGGCCGCGAAAGTCAAACCCGCCCGGCCCGGGCGCGCCGCGCCGCCGCGGCTAAGAATAGCATTGGGGCCGCAGGATGGTATACGCTGTCACGCCGCACACCCTTCATGACCCAATTCCGCACGTTCCTGTTCGACCTCGACGGCACCCTGATCGACCACTTCAGGGCGATCCACCGGAGCTACGCCCACACGCTGCCGAGGCTGGGGCTCCCCGAGCCCACGCCGCAGCAGGTGCGCGACGCCGTCGGCGGAGGTCTCGAGAACGCACTGCTCAAGTTCGTCCCGCCCGGCAGGCTCGGCGAGGCGCTGGCGGTCTACAGGGAGTACTGGAACAGGACGATGCTCGACGATGTGGAGGCCATGCCCGGGGCGGTCGCGCTCCTCAGGGGCCTCCGGGAGAGGGGCGCCTCGCTCGGAGTCCTGACGAACAAGGTGGGAACCTCCTCGCGGCTCATCTGCGACAGGCTCGGGTTCTCTCCCTACCTTGCCGCGACGGTGGGCGCCGGCGACACCCCTTGGCTCAAGCCCCGGCGGGAGCTCAGTCTTCACGTGGTCGCCCTCCTGGGAGGCTCCCCGTCCTCCTCGCTCCTGGTCGGGGACTCGCCCTTCGACGTCGAGGCTGCACACAACGGCGGATTCCCCTGCTGGGCCGTCACGACGGGGACCCACACGGCCCGCGAGCTGGGGGAGGCGGGCGCCGACGGAATCTTTCCCAGCCTTCAGGCGATGGGCGAACGACTCGACCTCGCAGGGGATCAGAGGTCGTAGTGGCAGGACACCGTGTGCGGGGCCCGGCCCGCGGGCGCGGTCTCGCGCAGCGAGGGAACCTCGACCCTGCATCGGTCCGTCGCGTGGGGGCAGCGGGGATGGAAGGGACAGCCGGGCGGCGGGTTGATGGGAGAGGGCAGGTCCCCGGTGATGATCGTCCGGGCGCGCTTCCTCGCCGACGGGTCAGGGGTCGGGATGGCTGCGAGGAGCGCACGGGTGTAGGGATGGCGCGGGTTGGCGTGGATCTCCCCCGCCTCGCCCAGCTCCACGATCCGGCCGAGGTACATGACCGCGATCCGGTCGGAGACGTGCTTCACGATCGCCAGGTTGTGCGCGATGAAGAGGTAGGACAGGCCCAGCTCGCGCTGCAGGTCCAGGATCAGGTTGAGCACCTGGCTCTGGATCGAGACGTCCAGCGCGGAGACGGGCTCGTCGCAGATGACGAGGCTGGGATGCAGCGCCAGCGCGCGCGCGATCCCGATCCGCTGGCGCTGGCCCCCCGAGAACTCGAAGGGGTACTTCCGCGCGGCCTCGGGATCGAGGCCCACCTTGGCGAGGAGTTCCGCGACGCTCCGTGCCCGGTCCGCTGCGGTCCCGATGCCGTGGATGATGAATGGCTCGGCCAGGAGCTCGCCCACCGTGTGGCGGGCATTGAGCGACTCCGTCGGGTCCTGGAAGATGACCTGGAGCCGGCGGCGGAAGGGCTTGAGCTCCCTCCTGCCGAGCGGGGCGAGGTCGCGGCCCTCGAAGTGGACGCTTCCCTCGGTCGGGCGGATGAGGCGGGCGATGGTCTTGCCGAGGGTCGACTTTCCGCAGCCCGACTCCCCGACGAGCCCGAGCGTCTCGCCCGCCCGGAGCGAGAAGCTCACTCCGTCCACGGCCTTGCTCGTCGCCACCGACCTGAGGAAGACGCCCCCCTTCACCGGGAAGTGCGTCTTCAGGTTGCGCACCTCGAGGAGCGGGGGCGCGGAGGGGGATTCGGGCGTCATTGGGAGCCGGCGATCTCGCGCCAGCGGAAGCATGCGGCGTCGTGCCCGGGCGACACGGCCTCGAGCGGGGGCGCCGAGGCGGCGCACCGATCCTGGCGGTGGGGGCAGCGGTTCTGGAAGCGGCAGCCGGGCGGCAGGTTCTTCAGGCTGGGCACCATGCCGTCGATCACGGGAAGTCGGGCCTTGTGCGGGCTGTCCAGACGCGGGATCGATTCGAGGAGCCCGCGCGTGTAGGGGTGCCTGGGCTCGGCGAAGATCGCCGCCACGGGGCCCTGCTCCGCTATCCGCCCGGCGTACATGACCGCGACGTCGTCGCACATCTCGGCAATGACGCCCAGGTCGTGGGTGATCAGGAGCACCGCCATGCCCATCTCCCCCTGCAGGTCGCGGATGAGGTCGAGGATCTGGGCCTGGATCGTGACATCGAGCGCGGTCGTGGGCTCGTCGGCAATGAGCAGCTTGGGGTGGCATGCCAGCGCCATCGCGATCACGACGCGCTGGCGCATGCCGCCGGAGAGGTGGTGCGGATACTCGGAGAGGCGAATCTCTGGCGAGGGCAGGCCCACGCGAGCGAGCATCGTGACCGAACGGCGCAGGGCCTCCTGCCTGGTCATGTCCCCGTGGGTGCGGTAGACCTCCGAGAGCTGCCGGCCAATCGTGTGGACGGGATTGAGCGCAGTCATGGGCTCCTGGAACACCATGCCGATCCTGCCGCCGCGCATGCGCTGCATCTCCTCGGGAGCCAGGGCCAGGAGGTTCCGGCCCTCGAAGACGACCTCCCCCCCCGTGATCCTTCCCGCGGGCTGGGGAAGGAGCCTCATGAGGGAGAGCGCGGTCACGCTCTTGCCGCAGCNNCGCAGCCGGATTCGCCGACCAGGCCGAGGGTGCGACCCGCGGCGATGTCAAAGCTCACCTGGTCCACTGCGCCGAGGAACCCCTCGTCCGTGTCGAAGCCAACGGACAGCTGCCGGACGCTTAGGAGGGGATCGGTCACGGGCCTTTTTTTTGGGGGGGTGGCCAGCGCCTTAGTCCTTCCTCTTCCATTTGTCGTAGACCTCTATCGACGGGGGAAATGACTTGCCCGCCGCGCGGGCCTCAAGGGTCTCCTTCTTCGCATCCTCGTCCAGCCACATCAGGCCGAACTCGATAGGTATTTCAATGCCGCTCTCCCACAGGCGGGCGCCGAAATCCTTCGGCCACTTGATATATCGCCAGTATCCCACGCGGATGAACGGGATCGCGAAGCCCGGCACAAACACGCCGTCGTCCCGGATCTTCGTCTCGATCTCCGTGGCCAGGCCCCGGATCTCCTCCATCGACGTCGCCTTGTCGTAGCGGGTGATGAGCGCATCGACCTCGGGGTCCACAAGGTTGCAGATGTTGTTCGTCTGGGGCTTGTTCGCGTTGACCGAGTGGAAGGTCTCCCAGTAGCGCGGGTACATCTCGACGGCGTAGCCGAAGGCGCTGAACGCAATGTCATGCTGCTTCTCCTGGATTTTCTTCCAACCCGTGGTGTTGTCCAGGACCTCGATGTTGAACTCCAGGCCCGCCTTGCGGGCCTCCTCCTTCAGGATCGATAGGACCTCCTTGAGCTGGGGGTAGGCGGACGTGATGGTGAACGACAGGCGTTGGCCCTTGCCGTTGACGAGGATGCCGTCCGGCCCCCGATTCGTGAACCCGGCCTTCGCGAATGCCTCGTCGGCCTTCTCCACGGAGAAGGGCCTCGCCTTTACGCCCGGAAGTGGAACCGCCGCGAAGCCGTCGGATGTCGTCTCGAGGCGCTGGTAGTCGCCGCGGAAGTACTGGTCGATGACGAGCTGGAAATTGCTGGCGTAGTTGATGCCCACACGGACGTCCTTGTTGTCCAGCAGCGGGCGGGATTCGTTGATATAGAGGCCGTACGGCGGCCGCGGGATCTCATTATAGTAAACGGCCTTGTGGATGTAGCCCGACTGCACCCGCGGGTCGGAATTGGGCACCTTCTCATACCAGTCGTGGGACAGGGTGAGCTTCATCATGTCCACGTCCCCGCGCTTGAATGCCTCCGCTGCCTTGTCCGGGTCACGTATGACCTCGAGGTGGATCCGGTCAAAGTTGTAGCGGTGCCGGAAGAAGGGCCTGTCCTCGGCCCACCAGTTCTTGACGTGGGTGATGTCGACCGAGCTGCCCTTGTGAAGGTTTTCGGGGAGGACGGTGTAGGCCCCCGTCGTGGGCTCCATCCGCCACTGGTAGCGCTGGACGAAGTCCGGGCCGAACTCCTTGTAGAAATGCCGCGGCGTGGGGGTGAACTGGCCGATCTGGTAGACGAGGTCCGGCTTGGCCTCCTTCCACGAGATGGAAATCGTATGGTCGTCGTACCGGGTGATGTTCGTGTAGTTCTCGGTGTAGAAATTGTTGTACCACGGGTCGTTGATGTAGCTCGACCGGTTGAAGTAAAAGGTGAAGAGGTAGTCATCGGCCGTGACAGGCACGCCGTCGCTGAAGCGCGCATCGGGATCCAGCCGGAAGTACATCGTGCGCCCGTCCGCGCCGAACGCCCACTGCCTGGCGAGCGACGGGTAGAATTGCCCGGTGTCGGGCTGCCTCATGATCAGCCAGAGCTGGTTGTAGTCCTGGATGTAGGGCCGGAAGCTCCCGTTTGTATCGGGGCCGACGAACCGGAGGGCGCGGGGGAAGTCGTCGATGTAGCCCTGGAGCGTCCCCCCTCGCTTGGCCTCGGGCGCCGCGAACTCTGGGACGTCGTGGCCGTCCTGCCACGCGAGCCCGGAGGGAAGGTCGGCGGCCTTGGCAAACGTGAAGAAGTCGGCGTGGGCCTTATAGTACGCCTCGACCTCGGCGGAGTTGTCGCGGACGGCCTCGGCCTCCTTCTTGGCGCAGCCCGCGACGGTGGCGAGGCCAAGCGCGCAGAGGAGCGCGAGTCGAGAGAAGCATTGAGGGAGGTCTGAGGTTGTCATTCGTAGGTCGTGAATTTTTTCGGGTCGAAGGCCTCGCGGACGGCCTCACCCACGAAGGTCACCAGGGAGAGGACGAAAACGATGGAGAAAAAGACCGAGGACACGATCCAGGGGGCGTCCAGGTTGGACGTGCCCTCGCGCAGCAGCTCGCCCCAGCTCGGCGTCGGCGCAGGCAGGCCGAACCCGAGGAAATCGAGGGCCGTCAGGGAGGAGATGGCCGCCGCGAGGGTGAACGGGACGAAGGTCACCAGCATCGAGAGCGTGTTGGGGAGGATGTGGCGGAAGATGATCCGCGGCGTGGACGCGCCCATGACCTCGGCCGCCGCCACGTAGTCGCGCGCCTTCTCCCTGTAGGTCGCCGTGCGCATGTAGTAGGTCATCCCCGTCCACGAGAAGAGCCCTGTGATGATGACAAGGAGCGTCAGGTCCGGCCGCACGAGGGACGCCACGATGATCACGATGTAGAGGAAGGGGAGGTTGGACCATATCTCGACCAGGCGCTGGCCGAGCAGGTCGACGGCCCCCCCGAAGAAGCCCATGGCGCACCCGACGGCTATCCCGAGGACGTAGACGAATCCGATGTAGAAGGCCGAGAATATGAGCGCGATCCGGAAGCCGTAGAAGAGGCGCGCGAGGATGTCGCGACCGGTCGTGTCCGTGCCGAGGAAGTGGCGTTCCGCCCTGGACGGGGCGGTGGGCGGGTAGACACCGGGGCGGAAGTCGTTCTCGTAGGAATTGAAGGGCACGGGCGGCATCAGCACCCAGTCGGCGCCCCCCTCCCTCCCGAGGCGCTCGCCGAGCCGGCGGTAGTTGGTCTCGTAGGAATAGTCCTCACCGAAATCCGTCCCCGGGTGGAAGGCCGAGTACGTGGGGAAGAAGAGGCGGCCGTGGTACCGGACTGCGAGGGCACGGTTGCTGACGAGGAGCTCTCCGAAGACCGAGAGCAGGGCGAGCGACGAGAGGACGATGAACGAGAGATAGCCCCTCCTGATCCTCCGGAAGCGCTTGAGACGCCTCTGGGTCTGGGGATTGAGCCTGAAACCGGGAAACGCCATGTGGGGTCAGCCGAAGCGGATGCGCGGGTCGGCCAACGCGACCAGCGCGTCGGAGATCAGGTTGCCCAGGAGCAGGAGCAGCGAGGAGAGCAACAGGACGCCCATCACGACGGGGTAGTCGCGGTCGAGGGTCGAGTTGTAGCCCAGGAGCCCGAATCCATCGATATCGAAGATGTTCTCGATCAGGAAGGAACCGGCCAGGAACAGGGTGAGGTTCTGGCCGAAGTCGGTGGCTATGGGTATGATCGCGTTGCGCAGCGCGTGGCCGAACACAGCGCGCCTGTAGGACACCCCCTTGGCCACCGCGGTCCTCATGTAGTCGGCCGCGAGCACGTCCATGAGCTGGTTCTTCATGAGGAGCGTCGTGAACGCGAAGCCGCCGATCAGGTAGCAGCAGAGCGGGAGGAAGGCGTGGTGGAGCAGGTCTGCGGTCTTCCCCATCAGGGTGAGGTCGGCGAAGTTGTCGCCCACGAAGCCGCCCATCGGGAACCACCGCATCCGCGCCGCGCAGAAGACGAGCAGCAGGGCGCCCAGCACGTATCCCGGGACCGCGTAGCCCGCGAAGATGAGGAGGGAGCTCCCCGTGTCGACCCAGGTGCGGTGCCTGATCGCCTTCAGTATCCCAAGGGGGATGCAGACCGCGTAGGTGATGATGAGCGTCGTCAGCCCGAAGAAGGCGGAGATCGGAAAACGCTCCCGGATGATGTCCCACACCGGCTCGTTGTAGCGGAACGAGGTGCCGAGGTCGCCCTGGGCCACCTTGCCGATCCACTGGACGTAGGCCACGTACCAGGGCTTATCAAATCCATAGTAGTGCCTGAGCTGGGCGATCTGGTCCTCCGAGAGCGCGGTGCCCTGGCCCGCGATGCGGCTGGTGCCGTGCTCAAAGCTCGCCTGCTGCGCGCGCATGAGCGCCTGCTCCAGGGGGCCGCCCGGCGCGAACCGGGTGATGATGAACACAACCAGCGTCAGGCCGAGGAGCGTCGGCGGGATCAGGAGAAACCTGCGGAGGAAATACGCCCTCATGGCCTGGTGCAGGAGGACCCGGTCCTCCCAGGGACCCCAACCTCGGGAGATGCCAACAAGGACCTTTTCAGGGTGATGGATGCCGCCTTTAGCATGTATTGCGCCGCCGCACCCCCATACGGGCAGATACCCAAAGCGGCGGCAAGGTGCAATCCCGCTCGGGAACGGAACGCCCCCTACTTTCCCTTAAGCGCCTGCGCTATCGCCTGTTCGGCAAGGGGCTCCATCACCACGTAGCCGGCAGCGGTGGGATGGACGCCGTCGGATGAATATCCGGGCCTCATCCCGTTCCGCGCGTCCGCCATGGGCGTGAAGTAGTCCAGGAAGGTGCATCCCGACTCCGCCGCGTAGTCCCTGATCCACGCGTTGAGCGCGACGATCTTCCCGGCGGGCGCAAGGCCGGTCCTCCACGGGTAGTCGAAGGCCGGGGTGACCGCGGCGAGAACCACCCTAATCCCGTTCGCCCGTGCGAGCTCCACCATGGAGGCGATGTTGCCCCGGGTGAACCCGGGGTCATAGGGCCCGGTGTTGCCGGCAATGTCATTCGTCCCCGCGAGGATCACGACGACGCGCGGCCCGAGGGCGATGACGTCCTGCCTGAACCTCAGCACCATCTGCGCGGTGGTCTGCCCGCTGATCCCCCGGCACACGTAGGGCTTGCCCGGGAAGAACGCCCCGACGCGCGGCCACGCGTCGGTGATCGAGTCGCCCATGAACACGACCCTCGACTCCCCCTTCGCGGCGGGCTGAAGCGAGGCGTTCTCGCCCCTGTACCTCGCGAGGTTGGGCCAGTCCTCCGAGACCGCCTCCAGCCTCTGCCTGAGCTGGCTGACCTGCGGGTCCTCGGGCGCGGCCGCGGACGACCTGGCAATTCCGAACAGCAGGATCAGGGCAAGGTCGGCGCACAGCGAAGCCGCGCGCCTGGGGCCGAACGGCATCCTGAAAGGGGAGGGGGGGCAAGCGGCGTTTGACATGATGGGGGGATTGAGGCGCGGCGGACGGCCCCTGCGCAAGAGCTAAGCGGCGGAGGCTTTTGATTGCACCTCTGCATGGCGGGCGGATGCTTCCGGCCATGGCCAGAAAGTTTATGGGACTCTTCGCCCTCGCAGCCCTGCTGGGAATCCCGCATCCCTGCGCCGCGGAACCCGCCGCCCCGAGGATCGATGACCCGGCGCTCCTGGCGGCGTCCGACGTCGCCTGGGCGGGCGCAGCAGAGGCCAGGCTCGCGGATTTCGAGAGGGCCACGGGCATCACGATCCTCGTCCAGTTCCATCCGAAGTCCCCGCCGCCGGACGAGGACAGGCTGCCGGGGGCCTACATGAGGGCCCTCTCGACGCGGCTCGGCGTCATCCGCCGCGGGGTGCTCATGGTCTACTTTGCCGACGATCCCGACTGGAGGGTATGGGTGGGCGACGAGCTGACCCCCGTCTTCGTGGGGAAGCCTGGCACGGCCGCCGAATTCACCGCGAGCGGGGCCATGCACCAGGCCAAGGAGGCCTATCTGGCCGCGTCCCTTGCGAGGGCGGACGCGGCCTTCGCCGCCCTCGGGAAATCGGCGCCGCCCGGCAAGCCGGTCCCCCAGGGAAGGCGCCTCGCGCTCCAGGCCGACGCGCTGGTCGAGGGAATGATGGGCAGGCTGAGGCCCAACTGAGCCGGGCGCACTGCCCCCCGTTCCGGTCAGTAACCCGGCGCAGACTTTGCCGGCTTGGGAGAAACGCCCTGCAGTCCCCGGGGCGCCGGCCCGGCGAGTCCCCGCTGGAGCGCCGCCTGCACGATGGCCTCGGTCGCCGTGGCCCCAATCCGGCTCACGCCGAGCAGGCGGACCCGAAGGAGGTCGTCGAGCGTCCGCACGCCGCCCGCGGCCTTGATCTGGACGGACGGGGGGCAGTTGGCCCGCATGAGGCGCAGGTGCGCGTCGGTGGCCCCGGCGTACTGGTAGTCCCCGTCCGGCTGCTTCACGAACCCGTAGCCGGTCGAGGTCTTGACGAACGCGACCCCGATCTCGGAGCAAATCGCGCAGAGCTGGACGATCTGGTCCTCCGTCAGGTAGTCGTTCTCGAAGATCACCTTGAGGATCGCCCCGCCCGCCAGGCAGGCGTCGTTCACCTGCCTGATGTCATCGGAGACGTAGGCCCTCGCCCCGCTCAGGAGCCGGCCGGCGTTGGCCACCATGTCGATCTCGGTCGCGCCCTCACTGATCGCCAGCTCCGCCTCCTTGACCTTGATCGCGGTGTGGCTGTTGCCGTGCGGGAAACCGATCACGGAGCAGACCGCGACACCGGATCCCGCCAGCAGCTCGCCGGCCCGGGCCACGTGGTAGGGCTTCACGCATGCGGTGGCCACCTCGTAGGCGGCCGAGATGCGGCAGCCCGCGTCCAGCTGGGCGTCCGTGAGCGTCGGATGCAGCAGGGAGTGGTCGATCATCTTGGCGACCTGGGCGATCGTGGGGGGCGTGGGATTCATGCGTTGGTCCCCTAGGCTGGGCAGGGTCCGCCGCCTAGGCAAACCAATGCCGGCCGCGCGCCCCTCGGGCGCCTCATTGGAGCTCGTAGACCTCGATCAGGCCGACCCCCGTCGTGCCCCCGGACCCGCTGACCTGCGCCGTGTACGCGCCGGGCGGGAGGGTCGCGACCATGGCGGTGTCCCCCGACAGGGGATTGAGGCTGAAGGCCCCGGCCGCGCTCATCGCGGCCGCGAGCGCCGGCTCCCCGCCCCAGGAGTAGTTGGACTGGATGAGCGTGCTGCTGCTGTTGTAGAGCCCGAGGACCGGCTGCTGCAGGGCGCCCGCGACCCCGTATCCGCTCAGGGCGGGGCCAATGCCGCGGATGAGGACGGTCTTGGGGACGTTTCCCGAGATCACGAAGCCGGCGATGAGGACGCTGCTCCCCGTGCCCACCTGCGCCCGGACCGAGAGGTTCTTCAGCCTCGCCGCGGGGGTGCCGGTGAGGCTGTCCGCGTCATAGATCTCCGCGAGGGCGACCCCGGTTCCGCTCGTCCCGCTCAGGAGGGCGGTGTAGGCCCCCGGCGCGAAGGGCTCCAGGAGCGCCGAGTCCGCGGAGCCGGCCTGGAGGCTGAACGCCCCGACCTGGGAGAACGCCGCGGCCAGGGCTGCGCCTCCGCCCCAGGAGGTGTCGGTGAAGATCGTGTGGGTCGTGTCGTTCACGTTGAGGAGCGGCTTCGCCAGCGAATTGGCGACGCCGAAGCCCGCCAGCGTGGGGCCGATCCCGCGGACCAGGATGTTCTTCGTCCCCGAGCCCGAGATCACAAAGCCGGCGATGAGGATGCTGTCGCCGGTCCCCACCTGCGACCGCGCGGACAGGTTGATGAGCCTGCCGGGGCTGGCGCCCGCGACCGCAACGTTCATGACGGGGCTTGTGGTGACGCCCGAGGGGCTCGTGATCGTCACGGCGTAGCTGCCTGCGTCCCCGGCCGAGGCGGACGGGACCCTATATGCCGGGGTGGTCGCCCCGGGGATCGCCGCGCCGTTCATGGTCCACTGGTAGGTGACGGGCTGGTAGGGCCCCCCTGCGGCCCCTCCCGAGACGGTGACATTCAGGACGAGCGGGGAGCCCGCGACCACCGAGCCGGAGGGCGTCACGCTGGACACCGTCATCGCCCCGGCGGTGTACCTCGAGGCGTGGCCGGGATTCTGGTGGGCCATCGGCCACGGCGTGGCCGCCGGAAACTTCCCGACGTTGTACGCGTAGACCTTTGAGTCGAGGCTGCCGAAGTAGAGGAAGCCGTTCGCGAGGGTGGGCGAGCCGAAGATGTAGTAGGCCGTCGACGAGATCAGCTTCGACTGGTGCGACGAGGGGTCCACCGCGTAGAGGTTGTAGTCGCCTGTCCCGACATAGATCGTCCCGTCCCCGGCGACCACCGGGGCCGACAGCGTGCTCGACGACGGCAGGGCGATGCTGGCGAGGGTCGAGCCGTCGGCCGCGGAGAGCTCATAGAGGGTGCCGTCGCCGCTCGCCATGCACACGGCGCCGGAGGGGCTTATCACGGGCGACGCGGTGAATCCCTCGCCGAAGGCGAGGGACACGTGCCATTTCTGGGTCCCGTCCGGATGAAGGGCGTAGGCCTCGCCGCCCACCGTCCCCACATACACGGTCCCGTCCGCGTCCACCGCGGGCGTTGCGTCTATGGGCGTCGCCGTGGAGAAGGTGGACAGCAGGTTGCCGCTGGGGTCGAAGAGCTGGAGCCCGGCCGGCGTCCCGAGGTACACGGTCCCCCCTGACCCTATCACGGGCGACGAGTAGGAATGCCCGTTCACCGCCGTGTGCCATTTCTGGACGCCGGACGCCGTGACCGCGTACAGGCCGAGGTCGTCGTGGAAGTACACCGTCCCGTCGGCACCCATGGCCGGCGTCGACGAGATCGGGTTGGCCGCCTGGAATTTCCAGGCGAGCGCGCCGGTCGCCTGCTGCACGGCATAGAGGAACCCGTCGGACGCCCCGGCCACCACGGTGCCGCCCGCGCCCAGGGCGGGCGAGGAGTTGTCGAAGTAGCCGCCCGCCGCGAAGCTCCATTTCGGTGAGCCGTCCGGGTTGACCGCGTAGAGGTTCCCGTCCAGGGAGCTCACGAAGAGCGTCCCGTCGGCGCCCACCGCGGGGCATGTCGTCAGGCCGTACCCGCCCGCGGCGAACTGCCACGAGGCGTCGTTGACCATGAGCGTGAAGTTGCCCCCCGTGGCCTCGACGTTGTCGACCTGGAAGTAGTAGGTCTGCCCGGCCGACGCGGTGAACGGGACCAGGCTGTCCACGTTGACGCCGGATGCATTGTTGTCGGCGCCCACGAGGGTGAGGCCCGCCACGGTCGACCCCTGGTAGACCGCGGAGACCATGTCGAGCTCCGCGCTGAAGGCGGCCAGCTGGAAGTTGCCCGAGACCGGGGCCGTCCATTTGTACCATACGGAATGCCCCGCGCCAACCCCCGTCGGGTTGGGCTCGCCTGACTCGGTGGTGCCGTAGAGCGTGACGCCCCGCACGGAGAAGATCCCCGTCGCCGGGTCCGCCGAGACCGCCTGCGCGTTCGCAAAATTGTCGTTGGGCGGCGGGGCGACGATGCGGAGGGCCGCGATGCCGGTCGAGCCGGCCTTTCCGGCGACCTCGATCTGGTAGACGGTGCCCGCGGTCGCATTCAGCGCCGCGTGGCTTGTTCCCGTTCCCGCCGCCGAGTCGTCGTTCGAGGCGACGAGCGACAGGCTGGAGACCGAGGAGCCGGTGAATACCCCGAGGACCGTGTCGAACGTGCTTCCCAGCGTGTCGATGTAGAAGACCCCGGTCTGCGGGGCCGTCCAGGTCCACCACAGCGACGTCCCCACGGCCGTGCCCGAGATGGTCGCGGGCTCGCCCGTCTCGAGCGTCGCACCGACGTTGGAGCTGCGCACCTGGATGGTCGAACCCGCGAGCTGCGCCCGGTTCGCGAAGCTGTCGTTGAAGGGCGTGTTGACGGTGGATCCCAGAGCCTTCGCCAGGTTGAGCCTGCCTCCCGACTGCACCTTGCCCGCGAGCCCGGCGACGGGGTCAACCTGGGAGAGAAGCCGGTTGATCAGCTGACGGTAGGTGTCGGAGGGGAACTGCGACTTGAGGAGCGCAAGGGCGCCCGCGACGTGGGGCGCCGCGAATGAGGTCCCGCTTCCCGTCGCGTAGCCCGTGTCCGAGTTGTTGAAGGTCGAGATGATGTCGTCCCCAGGCGCCGCGAGGTCCACCGTCCCGGCCCCATAGTTCGAATAGCTCGAGAGCGAGTCGGTCTCCGTGGTCGCCGCCACGGTGACGATGTTGTCGAGGAGGTATCCCGCCGGGAAGGCGTAGCCGGCATCGGCGTTTATCCCGTCGTTGCCCGCCGCCACGACCACGATGATCCCCGCCTGCCATGCCCGCTGGATGGCGTAGAACTCCGCGGAGGAGGGCTGGTCGCTCCCGAAGCTCCCGTTGATGATCTGGGCCTTGTGGGAGATCGCGTAGTCGATGCAGGTGATCTCTCCGGAACCGGACCCGAACCCGTCTGCCGAGATGAACTTGAGCGCCATCATCTGGACGTTCCACGCAACGCCGGCGATCCCCACGCCGTTGTTCGTGTTCGCGCCGATGATCCCGGCCACCATCGTCCCGTGGAAGAGGTCGTCGTTGGGATCCCCGTTCCCGGGCTCGTTCTGGGGGAACGTCGCGTTGATCCCGTTCACGTCACCCGTGTAGCCCCCCGTCCCCGGGGTCGGGTTCTTCCAGATGTTCACGGCCAGGTCCTGGTGGGTCACGCGGATTCCCGAGTCGATCACCGCCACGATCACGCTCGGCGAGCCCTCCTGGATCGCCCAGCCCGCCTCGGCCTTGATGTCCGCGCCGGGCGTGCCGCTGTTCTGGCCCGTGTTGTTCAGGCTCCACTGCTGGGGGAATATCGTGTCATTCGGGACGACGCTCGCGCGGATGATCCGGTCGGGTTCCACGAATTCGTAGAGGCCCGAGGCCTTGAGCCTTGCGATCTCGGTCCTGACCGGGCGCCCGCCGTCGAACCTGAGCACCTCGAGTCCCGGCAGGCTCTCGAATTTCCGCTCCAGGGTGACGCCTGCCGCGCCCTCGAAGGCCCTGAGCGCGGCCGGGTCGACGCCTTCCTTGGCCTTCGCCAGCACGCGCCCGTTTCGGAAGCTCTGCGCGATCTCCAGTGCGGAGTAGGTGCGGGGCGCCGCCCCGCTGAAACGCGGCGCATGGCGGACGACCTGCGCGTCCAGCCCGGCGGCGAACACGATGAGGAGCGCGGCAGGGCGGACGAAGGAGATCGGATTCAAATTTTGGGTGCTGTCGGTTGAAGGGAAGCCTCCCCGGGGAGTGCATCGAGAGGGCGTGGTATCGTTTATTATGCCATGCCTTCGCGGGGAGAAGCAAAAGCTGATATTTACTTGAATTTACGTACCTGCAGCGACTTGCAAATGAATGTCTGCCCGATGGGGCCCTTTCCGCGAGGTCGCGCAAGGGAGCGGCGCCAGGCGATCCATTCCCGAGCCGGGGGGCCGCCTCGGGGTCCGGTTCAGGGCGTCACGCCGGGCTCGCCCGGGAGGCGAGCATGCCTTGGAAAGCCCGGCGGTATTTCCAGGCGAGGTACAGCTCGAGGGCCATGAACACCGCAGCAATCGGCAGGCCTGTTCTCTCAAGGCAGAGGTGGAATGCCATGGCGTTCACGATGAAGGGTGCGAACAGCGCGAGCCCCAGCGGCACAAAGCGGTTCGACAGCAGGGACGCCGCAACGAGGAGGTGGGTGGTGCCGATCAGCTGCATCATGTAGCCGCTCCTCATCAGTGCGCCGGTGAAGTCCGCGGCGCCCGCAGGCATCGGGGTCTTTGGCTGAGGGATGAAGTTCAGGAAGGCGTTGAGTCCGAAGAGAAGGAGCGGGAGGCCCATGAGGTATCTAGCGATGGCCGGGAGATGGCGGGCGAACGGCTTCTTCGGCTGGGGGTCGCCGATGTTGGAGTCGGTGGGCATGTTTTGCTTTCGTGTTCCCGACCGCGATGGGCGGGGGCGGTTTGGGGTTTCTTCGCGAGGACCTTCCTTCCCGGTTTGCCCGCGTTCGGCGCCCATGGCAACCGTCCAGTGCTGAGGGGCCCCCTACCGGGCAGCGACGCCCGCCGGGGCCGCCTCGGCCTCGTGCCTCTCGCGGGACAGCCAGAGGAGGAGGAAGGCCGCCGCGCAGACGCCCGCGCAGACGAGGAACACCGCTCGGTAGCCCAGGCTGCTGGAGAGCACTCCGAAGGAGAGATAGCCGATCGTGGAGCCGACCCGGTTGGCATTGGTGTAGAGATTCGTCGCGGTGCCGGGCTGGTTCGGGATGTAGCTCTGGAAAAACGTGATGGCGATACCCGAGACGACGGCGATCATGGCGGCGCTCAGGATCTGGAGCGGATAGATGTGCCACGGCGCCTGCACCTGCGCCAGGAGCGCGTAGTAGGCGACCGCGATGATGACCCCCAGGCGGATAAGGGGGCCCGGGCTTCCCTGGGTGGCGAGCAGCCCGAAGATGAGCATGAAGGGCAGCTCAAAGACCGGCGCCACGCTGTAGGCGATTCCCACCTGCTTCTGGGTCCCGCCGAGCGTGTGCAGGATCATGAGCGGCAGGTTCATCATGCCCATCGTGACGCACACGAACACCAGCACGAATGCCGAGAAATAGCAGAGGAGGTCGGACCGCCGCAGCAGGTCGCCCAGGGGAACGCGGGCGGCGGACGCCGAGGCCGAAGGGGGGCGGGAGGGAATGTAGAGCCACACGATCACAAGCAGGAGGAGGAAGAACGAGGCGCAGATGAGGAAGGTGCCCTTGAAGGAGTAGCGGATCATGACCCATGCCGCTATCGCGGGACCAATGGTCCAGGCCAGCGAAAGCACCAGCCTGTAGATGTTCATGTAGAGGGGCGCCTCCTCGGGGGGCACGCCGTGCCGGTCGATCGCCTCCCGGGCGTAGGCGAAAAGCTGGGAGAAGGTGATGGACGCTATGCCGAGGGCCACCGACCCGATCACGGTCAGCCAGAAGACATCGCGGACGTAGGCGAAGCCCGCGTAGCCCGCCACGCCGAATGCGGAGCCGAGAAGGAGGATGGACCTGCGGCTGAACCGCGTGTCGGACCAGCGGGCAAGCACCGTGCTCAGGACGATGCCCGCGACCGACGTGATGGTCATGAAGAGCCCGAAAGTCCCGTTCGACATGCCCACCTCGATCGTGCCGAACATGGAGTAGAACGGGACGACGAAGGAGAAGGCCAGACCCAGGAGCAGGTTGCACACGAGGACCACGGTTAGGTCGCGGTGGGCCAGGAGGGTGCGTGCGGGCGCTAGGACGCGTTGCATGGGCGGGCGGTCAGGTGGGAATCAAGGTGTGCGTCCACGATGGCCGCATCTTCGCGCCAACGGCGGCGCCGTTCAAGGCGGATGCCCGCCCTCCGGGGCGCCCTCAGGCAACATGGTCGCCCAGAATCCCTTAGGCATGGCGGGGATTGCCTGGAGGAAGGGCCTCCCGGCGACGCCCGACCCGCACCCAGGTCATTAAAATTGACTAACCTGCCCTCATTTTCTCCGCTGGTCCCATGGCCGAATCGACCCCCCAGACGGCAAGGACACCCTGGCACCTTTGGGTCGTCGGGGGAACCTCCCTGCTCTGGAATTGCATGGGCGCGATGGACTTCGTCATGACCGAGACGCGGAACAAGGCCTACCTGGCCAGCGCCACGCCCGCGCAGCTCGACTACTACGGCGGATTCCCCGCCTGGGCGGTGGCCGCCTGGGGGATTGCGGTGTGGGGCGGCGTCCTGGGCTCGCTGCTGCTGCTCCTGCGCAGGCGCGTGGCGGCGCACGTCTTCGCGGCGTCGCTCGTCTGCATCGCCCTGACGGACCTGTACAGCTTCGTGCTTTCAAACGGGCTGAAGGTCACGGGAGGGGGCGCGGGCTCCGTGATATTCGCCGGCGTTATCATGGGAATCGGCGTGGCGCTTTTGATGTACGCGAGGTCGATGGGCAGGCGGGGTGTCCTTCGGTGATCGATGGCCGGCCCCCGGGGGCGGAGCCGGATTGCAGGGGGCCCCGTTCCCGGCAGGCACCTCCGCAACGCCCACCCCGGAAATGAGTCAGCCTGCAATGCAGCCGACAACGGCCGGAACACGCGTGGTGTGGGGTTTGGCGTCGGCCAAGCTGGTGCTGCACCTCCTCACCGCGGGCCGGTACGGGATCTTTCGCGACGAGATGTACGGTCTCGCATGCGCGCGGCATCTTGACTGGGGGTACATCAGCCATCCGCCGGGCGGGATCTTGATCACATGGGTCGCGAGCCACGTGTTTGGCGAGTCCCTCCTGGGCCTGCGGCTTCTCCCGGCGTTGGCGGGATCCGCGCTCGTGGTGCTTACCGGCAGGGTGGTGCGCGAAATGGGCGGGCGCGGCTTCGCGCAGGCACTTGCGGCCCTGGCGATCTGCGTCGCGCCGATCTACCTGATCTTCGACCACTGGCTGATGATGAACGCCTTTGAGCCGCTAATATGGCTCGGCTGCTTCTACTGCGTGCTCCGCGTGGTGAACACGGGCGAGGGGAGGTACTGGCTTGGATTTGGCGCGCTGGCGGGCCTTGGCCTCGAGACAAAATACTCGATGGTGTTCCTGGTGATGGGCGTGCTGATCGGCCTGCTGCTCACGGGGCAGCGCCAGCGCCTGGGCGATTGGCGCCTCTGGGCTGGATTGGGGGTTTGCGGGGCGATCGCGCTGCCGAATTTCCTCTGGCAAATGCATCGAGGGTTCCCGTTTCTGCAGCACCTGCACCATGTCGCCGCGAGCAATCGCGACGTCATCCGCAAGCCTGTCGACTTCCTGCTCGACCAGATGATGATCATGGAGCCGTTGACCGCACCGCTCTGGATCGGCGGGGTGGCATGGCTGCTCCTCGGCCGCCAGCGTGCCCGGTACGGAGTGTTCGGCTGGACCTTTGTCGTCGTGCTGTGCGCCTTTGTGGCGCTGCGGGGTAAGAACTATTATGTCTCGCCGATCTACCCGATCGTCCTTGCCTCGGGTTCTATCGCCCTCGAGGAATTGACGGAACGCCTTGGCCGAAGGTGGATGCGCTCGGCCTATGCTGCAGCATTGGCCGCCTCGGGCCTCGCGCTGCTGCCGCTCGCCGCTCCGGTTCTTCCGCCGGGGACGCTTGTCCGCTACGAGGAGGCGCTCCATCTCGGGCCGCCGGTGGTTTTTGAGCACCACGACAACGGTCCCCTTCCGCAGTATTTTGCCGACGAATTTGGCTGGGAGGACATGGTGCGGGAGGTGGCGCGGGTCTACCATTCGCTGTCTCCGGCCGACCAAGGGCGTGCCACGATCTTTTCCAACAACTGGGGAGATGCCGCCGCGGTTGATTTCTTCGGGCCGAAATGGGGGCTTCCCCGCGCGATTAGCAACAGGGACAGCTACTGGGACTGGGGCCCGCGCGACTGCGGCGGTGAGGTCGTGATCGTGTTGCAGACCGATGGTTCCGGCGATCGGAAGCACTTTGCGACGGTCGAGAAAGCCGGGCATGTGGAGCATCCCTATTCCCGTCGCGACGAGTGGTACGACATCTATCTCTGCCGGGGCCTGACTTTCGACTTCCGCGAGGCCTGGCCAGGGATGCAGAAATTTGACTGAGCTTACGAGTGGCACCCCGCGGTCGGTCGGGACAGCAAACCCTCGGCCGCATGCAGATACCCTTGCCTTCGCCTGAAGCGGGAGCACACCGGCCTGTAGATGCCGGGGCCTGAAGGCGCATTCCCGGAGGAAAGCGGCCCCATCTCAGGGGCAGCGCTCCATAAATCGGCCTCCCCCCTGATTCCGGCCACATTTCGGCCCCCGTGTCCGAATTCGCACAAGGGCAGTGGCCGGTCTCAATGTGCCGGCTTGGCTGCGAGAAAGCCGTTCACGTCCAGCCAGTGCATGAAGACCTCGAACCATCCGTTGCTGGTGCGATTGGGGTAGCCCAGGCCGAAGCCGTGACCGCCATTCTGGTAGAGATGGAATTCAACCGGCACGCCGGCGTCGAACCAGGACTTGACCACGCCGAATTGGCCGCGGAAGAGGAAGTCGTCCGAGGCAATCACGTTGAACATCGGCGGGGCGTCCTTCGGAACTTCAACCGGCCCCATGCCGCCGTAAATCGGCCCGATGAAGGCGAGCTTCATCGTCTTTGAGTGGAGCGTGCAATGCATGGTGAGTCCCGCGCCTGCTGAAAAGCCGACCATGCCCAGACGCCTGGTATCGACGCCCCATTCCTTGGCGTTCTTCACTATCAGGGCGTAGGCGGCCTCGGCGTCCGCGAGCTGGTTGGAGAGGTCGGGACGCGGCGGTGCCGGTGCCACGCCGGCCGGCGCGCCGGGGACAGGAGCCGGGGCCGCAAACGGCCGGCTCATCGACTCCTTGAAGCTGTCGAGCGACCCTGGAGTCGGCTGGAGCCGGTATTTGAGCACAAAGGCGGCAATCCCACGGTCGGCCAGAGCCCGCGCAACCTTCCAGCCTTCATTGTTCATCGACAGCCACCGGAAGCCGCCCCCGGGGGCCACGATGACGGCGGCGCCGGTCGCCTTCGCCGGATCGGGCAGGAAGGGCGTGAGGGTGGCGGTAGAGACGTTGCGGGCCATCGGCTCGCCCCACTGGCGGAACCAACTCTCCGGCGCGGGCTGATCCTTGACGGTTCCGGTGCCGAGCGGAATCGAGTTGGGCTCGGAGGGAGCGTCGAGCGGGTAGATTGTGCCGTCCTGCCCGGAGGCGGATGCCGCGAATGCGAGCGCGGAGGCTAGGGCAGCCGCTTTGGTCATTGTGAGGAGCATGTGGGTCATGGTCGGCATGGGGGTTGGGGTGGAACTGGGAGAGGGGATGAAGATCGCAACTCGGCCGCGTCGGCAGGCGCGTGTGCCTTGGCCTCCGGAGACGTTGGCGACCGTCAGGGTGGAGGTGCAGGGCTATTTGGCGGCGGCGGGAACGGGTTTTCCCGAAACGGGTTTGTTCTGGTCGCCGACAGCCTCCTCCAAGAGCGTCGCAAGGCCACGCGGATTCTCCTGCTGGGCCACGTGGTGGCCCGTGAAGGTGCGGATTGTCCAGCCGCGGGACTCGGCACGCTGCCGACTCTTGTCCGTGGCCGCGCGCTCCGCGGCCGACTTGTCGGCCGGCACAAAGGCGACGTAGGTAACGGGCAATGCCTTGGCCAGGGGGTTCTTGTATGAGACCGGCTGGTTGAAACATTTTATCGATTGCTTCACGTTGTACGGCGGCTTGTCGTCGGCCTTGACCCAAGGCACCGCCATGAATCCGTCCACAATCCTGGAGGGATCGCGTGGGGCGCCACCGAACAGGTCCAATATCGACATGCCGTCATCGGGTACCGCGGCGTCGAGGAAGAAGACATGGCGGATGCGTTCGGGAATCCGGTCCATGACGCCGGTGATGACCATGCCGCCGTAGCTGTGCCCGGCTAGCACGACGTCGTGCAGGTCTTCGAAGAGAATCGTATTCACCACGTCGTTGATGTGGGTCTGAAGGTCGATATCCGGGCTGTTGAGATGCATCCGCTCGCCCAGGCCCGTGAGCGTCACACGATAGACGGTGTGGCCGTCGTCGGTGAGAAATTTGCCGGTCTTCTTCCACTCCCAACCCCCGGCAGTGGCGCCGTGGACGATGACGTACGTGAATTTTTCCGAGGCATTGTCGGCGCGCGCGCCGACAGAGGCAAAGAGTGCGAGGACAATCAGCAGGGGGGCGCCAGGGAGGATTTTCATTTTCTGTGGGGTGGGGACTTGGAAAGGAAGATAGGACAGGGAGTTGCTCGGGTGTTAGGGAGATGCGCGGTCACTGCGCCCACGCCTCGCCCTCCGGGGTCCGGCGCCAAGCGAAATACGTATCGAGCACCTGTAGCGCGTCGGCGCTGGGCACGGGGACGGGAGCGGCGGTGTCGTGAAAACACATCGCCGTACGGCTTGTCTCGGTGAACCGGGGCCACGTGGGGACACCGGGACCGTTGGGATCGCCTCGCTTCGCGAAATTGGTCCAGTAGGTCGAAATCGTCTCCGAGATCGCGTGATCGCCGGCGGTGAGCGTCCGGTCCGTGGGATCGAGCGTCTGGAAGACGTACGGTACATCCATGCCGTGGGGCGTGCCATGGTCGGCCTCCGGCGAACCGGCGGGATGGCCCGCATGCTGATCGAAGTAGTAGTAGAAGACATTGGACTTGCCGGTTTGCGCCTGCAGCGTGGCCCAGGCCCAGGTCTGCCAGCCGAACGCGGCGTCGCGCATCAAGTCCCGGGCGGTCTTTGGCACGGAATCGTTTCCGACCGGATAGGCCGCGAGCAGCTTATCGGCAAAGGGGCCATACCGCTTCCGCGTGTCGGCCACAAATTGCTGCGGCGTGTTTTGGCGCAGGAAGGTGAGGCCCTCATCGGAGTTGTAGCCGATGAGAATCGCGACGTCGTTGTACTTGCCCGCTTCGTAGAGCTTGTGCTGGTCGCCCGGAATCACCCAGCCGTCGACAATCGGCCAGGCCGAGCCACTTCCCCAGCTGTTGGGGAGCTTCTCGGGGGCGACCTTGCGGAGCTCCGCTAGCGAAGCGGCACCCGCTTTCGTGGCGAACGCCATGCCGGACTTCTCGGCGTCAGCCAGGCGCCGCATGTTTTCGCCAGGATAAGGGGTGGCGCGGGATGGTCCGAAGGAACCTCCGCTCTGCGAGATGGCACCGCGAAACAGGCCTTCGGCTTCCGGCGAGGCGCACAGCATGCTGACAGATATCCCGCCAGCCGATTCGCCGAAAATCGTAACCCGGTCCGGATCGCCTCCGAACGCCGCGATATTTCTCTTCACCCATCGCAGTCCGGCAATCTGGTCCAGCAGGCCGTAGTTGCCGGAGGAATGGTGGGAGGACTCGGCCGTCAGTTCCGGGTGCGCCAGAAAACCGAGGGTGCCAACGCGGTAATTGATGCTGACAAGCACGACGCCCTTGCGGGCCAGGTGTTCGCCGTTGTGGACCGGGGTCGAGGTGGAACCGAAGGAGAATCCGCCTCCGTAGATCCAGACAAGCACGGGCACCTTGTCGGCGACGGACTTCGCAGGCGTCCAGACGTTGAGGTAGAGGCAATCCTCGCCCACGTTCCCCTTGCCGTCTCCTTGGTAGGGATCCGGCCCGAACTTGTCGGCGGGGCGCACGCCGTCCCATTTCGCGGCAGGTTGCGGGGCATGCCAGCGAAGGTCGCCGACCGGCGGCGCGGCGAAGGGAATGCCGCGATAAACGGTCAGATCGGACTCCGTGACGCCCTGTATGAGGCCGTATTCGGTCATGACGGGCGCGGGTGGTTCCGCGAGGACCGATCCGGCGGCGGCGAATGCGAGGAGAACGGCCAAGGTGAGCTTCATTTTCTCAGGGGAGGAGGGGGACTTCTCTGAGCGAGTTGTGCGACAAGCGCAGTTCGTGTCAGAGATTTTGGGGCGACGTTTGCCTTACCGGTGGAACGGAGCACCGACAACGAGTATTCAGTGTTACCGTTCGACAAGTCGGAAACAAACGGGGGTTCACACGATCAGTTGCTTGCTCAAAATATTGGAGGCTAGCGACATAAGAGACCAGCCTATCTCCGGTGCAATCCCGGGCCCCGCCCCGAGCGCCGGATCAGGGGAAAGGGCTGGGTGTGCCGGCTCAGGCGTTCTCCAGCACCACGGACTGTCCGCTCCTGTACCACGCTGCGCCGAGGCAACCGGCAACCAGCAAATCGGGGAAGATTGGCATCAAGAAGAAATATCTTAGGCAAAGCCCGGCATGGACCAGGTTGGCGCCCGCGAAGGTCAAGATAAGCGCCCGCCCCAAGGCCGGGTCCCGCGTGGCAAGCCGGGCCAGCTGCCAGAAAACGATGACCTCCAGCAGAACGCTGAATGCCGCCAACAGGCCGTAGCCGTAGTACAGATCCCAATAACTGCGTTGCCAGCCGCCAAAGTTGAACCTGGTTGCCTTCATGGTCTCGATCACCGCTGTCTCCGCCGCGCCGTGCCTTGGCGCATAACTGATGAACATGACGGTGTGAGCGAGAAACTGGACAGCGGCTAGAACTGCCGCGCAGCGGAGGAGCATGGGGGCTTTCATCGCGCGATGACTCAGGCCAGCTCCCGCGCCGGGGCCAGCTTCTCGAACGGCCGGGCGTCGAAGAACAATTCAACGCCAATGATGAGTTCACCCTCGAAAGTCATCAGTTCGGCCGTCCGGCATACCCCTACGGGCGGCGCGCACAAGAAATCATAGATGAAGATAGCCTGAGTTCCCGCGACAAACGCGGACTTCACCCTCAGGCCAGTGAGAAGAGGCAGGATCCGCCGGGCGGAGGCAACGACCCCGGCCCTGCCCTCCACGATCGCCTGCGGACCGACCAACCGTACCTCCGGGTGGAGATGGCCAGCGATGGCGTCTAGGTCCTTGCGATGCCAGGCGTCGAGGTAGTTGGTGGCCAAAGATAACAGGTCGTGCTTCATGAATGAGTATGGTTTGAGAGTGCTGCGGGTTCGCTCGACAACTACCATAGATGGTTCATTCTGACAAGTAGGGTCAAAAATGATACTATGAACAAAAATGCACCGGACCAAGAACCCCCGCCTGTCCCTAGCGCCCCCGTGCTGAGGCGAAAACCGGGTGCCCTCTGCCCCATTATCAGCTTCAACCGGACAGTGGGCGGAAAGTACAAACTCAGGATACTCTACGAGTTGAAGACCGGGGTGGCTCGTTACGGTCAGCTGCGCAAGGCACTCATCGAAGCCACACTCGAGAAGACCATCACCGGCCGTGTGCTCAGCCGAGAGCTAAAGGAACTGCAGGAACGCGGGCTCATTTCGCGCCGGCAATATCCTGTGGTGCCGCCAAAGGTCGAATACCGCCTGACGGATCGGGGGCGGACCCTCATTCCCATCATTGAGTCGATGATGTATTGGACACTAGGGGTTCCCCGCTGAATTCACAAGGGACCGCAGCTTTGCTGCCGCGTTTCATCCCCCTGGGCACGAGTTCGCCCTCATCCCCGGTCCTGTGGTATCCATGTGATCCCTGACCGCTAGTTCCGCGAGACCGCACTATACCCCATAGCGCCAGGGGACCCTTTAGGTCTAGGATCCAGCGTGGAGAAATTCTCGCGAAAATGAGCCCACCCGCTGGAAAACGGGCACCGCCGGGAATCCCGGCCCGCGGGCTGAGGCTCGAAGCGGCGGCAACGGTCCAACGCGTCGCCAGCTCGGGGTCGGCCGAGGCGGCATCGGCCAAACCCGCAAGGCACCCGTCCGGGCGGCCGCCAAGCCAAGCTCCAGGGGAGACGGAGAACGATCCATGAGCGAGCCTGGTTCCCGAACGACTGTACCGAACCACTCGCCCCGGGTCTCGAAGGTCGATCGTCTCTCTTGAATGCGGGACAGATCCCCTTGCCGCGACAAATTCTAAGTCCATTGCAACCATGAAAAAGAGCCGCTCGAAAAGAATGAAGGCGCTGCGCCAAATCGGCATGATTGGCTTGGGCCGGATGGGCGGCAACATGGTGCGTCGTCTGCGCCGGGCGGGTCACGACTGCGTGGTCTTCGACCGTTCGACGAAGGCCGTCAACGAAATGGTCAAGATCCGGGCCGCCGCTGCATCGTCGCTCGCCGATTTAGTCGAGAAGCTGACGGTGCCCCGTGCGATCTGGCTGATGGTGCCGGCCGCCGTCGTCGACCAAACAATCAAGGAACTTGTACCGCTGCTCGCGCCGGGTGACACCCTGATCGATGGTGGCAACTCGTACTACGTCGACGACCTGCGCCGCGCCAAAGAACTCGGCGGCAAGGGAATTCACTATGTCGATGTCGGCACCAGCGGTGGCGTCTGGGGCTTGGAGCGCGGCTATTGCATGATGATCGGTGGCGAGTTGGCCACGGTGAATGGCCTGGACTCGATCTTCGCCACGCTGGCCCCCGGCCCGGGTGGGATATCACGAACGCCCGGTCGGGTGAAGTCCGCTAGCTCAGCGGAACGCGGCTACCTCCATTGCGGACCGAATGGCGCGGGCCATTTCGTCAAGATGGTGCACAACGGCATCGAGTACGGCCTGATGGCGGCCTACGCCGAGGGATTCAACGTGCTGCGCGCGGCGAACATCGGCCGGAAGACAGATCGGATCGACGCCGAGACGACGCCGCTGCGACGTCCCGAGAACTACAACTACGACCTCCCGCTTGGCGACATTGCCGAGGTCTGGCGGAGAGGCAGCGTGATCTCATCGTGGTTGCTCGATCTCACCGCCAACGCGCTGGCCCGAGATCCGAAGCTTTCCGAATTCGGAGGCCGGGTGTCGGATTCGGGCGAGGGACGCTGGACGATCAAGGCGGCAATCGACGAAGGCGTACCGGTGCCTGTGCTGACCACGGCGCTCTACGAGCGGTTCAGCTCGCGCGGCGCCGCAGACTTTCAGGACAAGCTGCTTTCGGCCCTGCGCTTCCAGTTCGGTGGCCACGCCGAGGAACCGATTCACTGAGCGCGATAACAGAGCCCTTCAATCCGAAACACGATGCCCGCCTGCAAGACGACCGACCAACTCGAGCCGACCGTCTTCGTGATTTTCGGAGGCGCGGGCGACCTCACTTGGCGCAAGCTGATTCCGGCCCTGTTTGACCTGTCCCAGGATCGGAGCCTGCCGGAGTCATTCGCCATCCTCGCAGTGGATCGCATCAAGCTGGGCGACGCGGCGCTTCGTCGACGATTGCATGACGGCGTGAATCAATTCTCCCGTTTCGGCCGAGCGAAAGAAGCCGTCTGGAGCCGATTCGCGCCGCACATCCACTACCAGCAGGGCGATTTCAAGAAATCGGCGACCTATGCAGCGCTCGGCGGTCAATGCGCCAAGCTGGAAAAGCAGTGGGGCGCGAAGGCGCATCGCATCTTTTACATGGCGACTCCCCCGTCGATGTTCGGCGAGATCCCGAAGTACCTCGGACGGGCGGGGCTCGCTCGCGATCGGGCATTTGCCCGCATCGTAATAGAGAAGCCAATAGGCTATGACTTGGAGTCGGCCCGCGCCTTGAACGCAGTCCTCGGTGCGAGCTTCGAGGAGTCGCAGATTTTTCGCATCGACCACTACCTGGGAAAGGAGACGGTGCAGAACATCCTGGCTTTCCGCTTTGCCAATCCGCTATTCGAGCCGCTCTGGAACCGCCGCTACATCGACTATGTGACGATCACGGTCGCCGAATCGGTCGGTGTCGAGCACCGGGGCGGTTACTACGATCATGCCGGCGCGCTGCGCGACATGGTGCAGAATCATCTGATGCAGCTGCTATGTCTCATCGCGATGGAGCCGATGGTCTCCTTCGACGCCGACGAGATCCGCAATAAGAAGGTGGACGTATTGCATGCGGCGCGCCCGATTCACCGCGACCAGGTTCCGCTGTGCGCGGTGCGCGGCCAGTATGGCAGCGGCACAGCGGCAGGGAAGAAGGTGCCGGGTTATCGCGAGGAAGCCGGCGTGGCCACGGATTCGCAGACGGAGACATTCGTGGCTTTGAAATTGTTCATCGACAATTGGCGCTGGCAGGGCGTGCCGTTCTATTTGCGCACCGGTAAGCGGCTTCCCCGCCAGGCGTCCGAGGTTTCGATCCAGTTTCGTGCTGTGCCCCATCGCTCGTTTCCACCCGAGGCCTCGCTTGGCTGGCAGCCATCGCGGCTCGTCCTCTCAATCCAGCCGGTCGAGGGCATCGTGCTGGGCTTCCAGGCGAAATATCCAGGGCCAGAGATGCAGCTGCGCCCGGTGGACATGCGTTTCGCCTACCGCGAGAGCTTCGACGCTCCCTCGCCTGACGCTTATGAAACGTTGCTGTGGGACGTGATGAAGAAGGACGCGACACTCTTCATGCGCGCCGATCAGGTCGAGGCAGCCTGGCAGTTGCTGATGCCGGTGCTCGAGGCTTGGAGCGGCACGCAGCCCGGCGATTTTCCCAATTACGCGGCGGGCACGTGGGGTCCCGAGTCGGTTCAGGGGCTGCTCGAGCGTCAGGAGCATCGCTGGCCCGCACCCACCGAACTGCGCAGTCCCGGCATGCACGGGAGAATAAGGAAGAAGGAGAATTAGGGAACTTCGGCAAACTGGCCCCCCCACCACCGGCCTTGCCATCCCCGGCGGAGATCTGCCCATGAACGACTTCTTCTTCGCAAGGTCCCTGATGGCAATGTCGCTGGCGTTTCACATCGTCTTCGCGGCGCTGGGAATCGGGATGCCACTGCTGATGGTCCTGGCGGAGGGTGCGTATCTTCGCACCCGGCGATCGGTCTATCTGGAGCTCAGCAAGCGCTGGGCGAAGGGCACCGCCATCCTTTTCGCAGTCGGAGCGGTTTCCGGCACCGTGCTCTCCTTCGAGCTGGGATTGCTTTGGCCAAGCTTCATGGCTCATGCAGGCGCCATCATCGGGATGCCGTTCTCGCTTGAGGGCTTCGCGTTTTTCACCGAAGCGATCTTTATCGGCGTCTACCTATTCGGCAGGGACCGCCTGTCGCCCCTGCTGCATTGGCTATCGGGCGTGCTCGTGGCGACCAGCGGCGCGCTATCCGGCGTGTTCGTAGTCACAGCCAATGCCTGGATGAACGCGCCGACCGGCTTCGCCTTCCGCAACGGAAGATTCACCGAGATCGATCCGATCGCGGCCATGTTGAATCCGGCGAGTGTGCATGAGGTGCTGCACATGACACTGGCGGCATTTGTCGCGACGGGATTTGCCGTGGCGGCAGTGCACGCATTTTTCCTGCTGCGAAATCCACGCAGCGCCTTTCATCGGAGCGCTCTGGGATTGGCCCTCTGGGTCGCTGTCGTCAGCATTCCCCTGCAGATCGCGAGCGGCGACATTAGCGCGCGCGCGGTGGGCCGGCTGCAGCCGGCCAAGCTGGCGGCAATGGAAGCCCGCTATCAGACCGAGGCGGGGGCGCCGTTGCTTTTTGGTGGGCTCCCCGACGATGACACTAGGAGCACCCGCTTTGCGCTTTCGATCCCGAAGGGCCTGAGCCTGCTGCTTGACGACAAGCTCAGCTCCACAGTCGTGGGTCTAGACAGATTTCCGCGCCGGGACTGGCCCAGCGTTCGGATTGTCCATTGGGCGTTCGACTTGATGGTGGTCGCCGCATTCGCGATGCTCACCGTGGCTGGGTGGGCGGGCTGGAACCGCCTCCGCCACCGGCCAATCGCGAATCATCCCTGGTTGCTGCGAGCACTCGTGTTCGCCGGGCCCTTGGGCTTCGTGGCGATCGAGGCGGGCTGGGTGGTCACCGAAGTCGGGCGTCAACCATGGATCATCTACAACGTTATGCGAACCCGCGATGCCGTCACACCCATGCCGGGAATCGCGATCCCTTTCGTGACGTTCACGGTGCTATATGCCTTTCTCGCAATGGTCGTGTTTACGGCGCTACGCCGGCAATTCCTTGAAACGGGCGCGGAGGTCGTCCCCGCGGATTCCGGTTAGTCCCATGCTCGCCGCAGCCATCGCCGTTTTCATTCTGCTCACGCTGGTCCTCTATGCGCTCATGGGCGGGGCCGATTTTGGCGGTGGCATGTGGGATCTGCTCGCGAGCGGGCCCCGCGCAGCGGACCAGCGAAATGCGATCGCGGGGGCCATCGCACCCATCTGGGAAGCCAACCACATGTGGCTGATCCTCGCCGTAGTGCTGCTGTTCACCGGCTTTCCAGCGGCGTTCGCCGCGATGATGACCGCGCTCTTCGTGCCCGTAATCGTCATGCTCATCGGGGTCGTCCTGCGCGGTTCGGCGTTTGTCTTTCGCAACTATGACTTACGGCCAGGCGCGACGCGCCACCGATGGGGCACGGCTTTCGGCATCGCCAGTCTATTCACACCTTTCGTCCAAGGAATGATTTTGGGTGCGCTGGCCACGGGACGGATACGTGTGACCGACGGCCTTGTCACCTCCGGTTTCTTTGCGGGCTGGCTGACACCTTTCGCCTTCGCATGCGGTGGGCTCGCGCTGGGATCGTTCGCTTTTCTGGCCGCCACATATCTCACACTCGCCACGCCGGATCATTCGCCGCTCCAAAACGATTTCCGCCGGCGCGCCATTGGGACCGGAACCCTCCTCGGCCCGCTGGCCGCCACCGTATTTCTGACGGCGCGCACCGGGGCGCCGGACCTGTTTCATGGACTGACGGACTGGTGGGCGCCGTGGCTTCTGCTGGTCGCGGGGGTTTGCGCGCTGGCCGCGCTCGCCGCGCTGGGGATGCGGAGATTCGCCGTGGCACGCGTTGCCGCAGTGGGGCAAGTGACCTCGATCCTCGTCGGTTGGTGCCTCGCCCAATATCCGAATTTGATTACGCCTGATGTGACGGTGGCGAATGCCGGCGCGCCCGCTGCCACGCTGCGCCTGCTGATCATGGCATTGGCAGCAGGTACGGTCATCCTGTTGCCCTCGTTGGTTTTCCTTTTTCGCCTCTTTAAGGGCGGCGAACCAAGAGTCGACAGCCAGCAATCGTGAACTGCGCGCCATAGATATCAATGGGATCGCTGTGGAAGATGCATGGATCCGCCTGTACAGCGTAGGGAACGGCGGGGAGACCCTGAGGATTTCCGGTAGGAACCTGGAAAGCAGCCGGCGACTCGAGGTATTCCGGATCTATCGATCGCGGAGAGAATCGAGACGCCTTAGGGTTCTTTACCTGCATATGGCGGCGGCAGCGACCATTCGATATAGGCCGTCGAAGCGAGTCTGTCTTCTGGTCCGAGACGGGACGGACCAGCCGCACACGTCAGGATTTGGGACAGACGGTCCCACTGGCTGCACACTCTGACGTCAGAACGAGAGTGAAATTGCGAACTTACGCTCCATCCAAACTCTGCCCGTCACCCCGCAGTCTACCCAGCAATCGGCGACAGGTCGGAGTCTTTCCAGCCAACGGCTAGCCGCCGCTCCGGACACCCTAGCAGCACCCTAAATCCAAGATGAACACCAAGACCAAGCTCGTGTTAGGCTTCCTTATTGCCTCGGCCTCATGGCGAGGACTCCCGGCGCAGACAGCGCCTGCCCCCACTAGTCCTCCGGGTCAATCGCCGGCGGAGAATCGGACGTCCGTGGTTGTGACCACGAGCAATGCCTCTGATGCCTCCGCCTCGACAGAGGACAAAACCTACGAACTCTCCCCCTTCGAGGTCACCGCATCCAAGGATACCGGGTATGCGGCAACCGAAACGCTTGCGGGCACCCGAATCCGTACGGACCTCAAGGACGTCGCCTCGTCCATCCAAGTCATCACAACGGCATTCATGCAGGACATCGGTGCCCACGACAACGGAACGCTTCTCCAGTACACCACCAACGCCGAAGTGGCCGGCACCCTTGGCACCTACCTTGGCCAGGGTAACGGGACGAACGTAGACGAGACGAACAATCTCCGTGATCCGGAGAGCGCCCAACGCATCCGCGGACTGGCCGCCGCGGACCTCAGTCGCGATTTCTTCGTCAGCGACATCCCATGGGACAGCTACAACGTCGATCGCATCGACATACAGCGCGGCCCAAACGCGATCCTGTTCGGCCTGGGCAGTCCGGCCGGCATCATCAACGCCTCCATGCACAATGCCGAATTTTCGAATTTCGGCTCGGTCGACGGAACCACGGGCTCCTACGGCTCGGTCCGGAGCAACATCGACATCAACCAGGTGCTCATTCCGGAGCAATTGGCGATTCGCCTGGACGGCCTGTGGGACAAGCAGAAATACGAGCAGAAGCAGGCTTGGCAGAACGACAAGCGCTATTCCGGGGCGCTTCGCTTTGACCCGAAGCTCTTCAAGGACCCTTCCTTCCACACCAGCATCAAGGTCAAGTTCGAGAACGGCGACATCAAGGCCGACCGGCCGCGCACCCTTCCCCCTTACGACAGCATCACACCGTGGTTCACCTCGGCTAGCGCGGGCAGCCCCGATGGTGGACTGGGCAAGCTTGCCGTTCCCAATGGCTATATACTTGGGTCATCCGCTCCGACCTACAACCCCTGGCTGGGAGGCTACGCCGGGCAGCAGCAACCCCTCTGGTTCATCGACGGCGCGAGCAATCAAACCTACCGGATTTACGGCGGCTTCGCGAACACGGGTGCGCTTAATGCCGCCGGGGTTGCACAGGGCGCAGGCGTCAACCTCGTCGGTCAGAGGTATGCGGACGCATTCTCCGATGTGACCAACTATAGTTCGTATGCCGTCAACGCGAAGCTGCCCGGTTACCAATATGGCCAGTACCGGAACCGCACATTGCTCGACCCGTCGGTCTACAATTTCTACGAGAATCTGATCGACGGTCCGACCGCTTCGCAGTTCGAAAAATGGACGGCCTATAACATCGACCTCACCCAGACGTTTTGGAACGACCGCCTGGGCGCCGAGCTGACCTACGACCGCCAGAAATACAAGTCGGGCGGTGAGAGCCTTATCACCAATCCGACACTCGATATCGACCTCCTGCAGAACTTCCAAGATTACGTTGTCGGGCCGAACAACGCCAGCAACAGCGCCGTTTCAAATCCGAACTTTGGCCGGCCCTTCGTCTCAGGCGGCCCCGGCAGCGGCAGTTCCTACGAAAGTGATCGCAAGAACGTCCGTGGGTCGCTCTTCGGGGAATTGCGGGCCTCGGATTTCTTTGGACAGAATAGCTTCCTCACCAAGTTGCTCGGCAGGAGCCGTTTCAACGGCGTCTATAGCGACGAGCAATACTACACCGAGAACCTGAACTGGCAGGAGTACGCCAACTCTGAGGCCTATGCGGCGTACAAGCTCCAGGGGAATCCCGACGGCATTCAGAACCTCCCGCCGGTGGCCGTCATCTACCTCGGGCCATCCCTCGCCAACGCGAGCTCGGCGGCTGGCGCCAATATTCCCGGCGTTACCTCCAACGTGACCCTGCAGAGTGGCAATATCTATCAGTTTTCGTCTACCTGGGCGCCGCAGCCAGGCGTCGTCACAACGGCACCGTGGAACGTGCCGACCAATTTGCAGCCAATCTTCAATGGCGCTCCAGGGGTCAACCCCACCACCGGCGCGGCCTATCCCCAACTTACCCAGGTTTCGAATCCCGCAAACTACGTCGGTTGGAACAGCAACCTCACCGATAGCCTGTTGAGTTATAACAATGGCGCCGATAAGAGTCTCCTCACCGCGGCAGCCAAGACCCTGCGGGAGACGAAATCCTCATCGGGTTCCTGGCAGGGTTTCTTCTGGGACGACGCCATCGTGTCGACCCTCGGCTGGCGCTATGACGAGGTTGAAACCAAGGGCGTGACGGCGCAGCCCCTGGGGGGGGCCGTCAACCGCGGGGCGCTAAACCTATCACCCTCGGTGTATACGCTGCCGAATTCCTTCCCGACGAACACGATCTTCAAGGATCACACCACCTCGGGAGGCTTGGTGGCGCACCTGAACAAATTGCTCGGGCAGCACGACGTCCTGCCAATCAACGTCAGCCTTACCTATGACAAGTCGGGCAACTTCCAGGTCTTGAATGTCCGCCGGGACATCTACGGCAATCCGATCGGCAACCCGAAGGGCACGACGAAGGAATATGGAGTCCTGCTGTCCACAAAGGACGGCAAATATTCCTTCCGGGTGACGAAATATGACACCGTGGAGCTCGGCACGACAGTTCCGGGATTCAATAACAGCGGGATCTACGGCACGATTCGGGACGCCCTGAATTGGCGCAATATCAAGCTCTACCACATGTCGGCCTATGCCTGGGGAACGGCGGGACAAGCAGTCCAACCGAATTATTCGGGGTCTCGTTTTGGATGGGATCCTGTCTGGGTGGACGCAAATGGAAGGGATGTCGCGTCGGGCACCCTCGCAGCCGGCAATTCTGGCATCCCGCCCGGAGCAACATTGGAAACTCAGTCTCAAGCCCTGGCCCATGAGGATGCCGCGCTCCAGGCGCTAAATGACATGCAGATCTGGCTTGCTGGCAAGGGCTACTTCACGGCTTGGAACTACGGGCCGGGACCCGCGACGCCGGCGGATTTGCAAACAGCCAGCCAGCGTGCGGCCAACCCAATCAATCCGGATCCGACAAGCGTCTACGACTATCGCACCGCACCGCTATTGCAGGGCTTCGCGGTGACGGACGACACCGAGTCGAAGGGCTACGAGTTTGAATTCACGGCCAATCCGCTGCCCAACTGGCGCATTGGGTTTAACGCCGCCAAGACCAACGCGGTCATAAGCAACGTCGGCGGCTCGGCGTTGGATGGGCTCGTGAGCTACATGGACACCGTGATGGCCGGGCCCGCCGGTGATTTGATCCGGTTCAACTCCGACTATTCCGCCGCAAACGAGTTACGGGCTGACTGGAGCGGGTGGCGCGGCCAATATACTCTGTTGAAGCTCGAGCAGAAGACTGACGCTCCCGAGCTCCGCCAGTGGCGCTACAATCTCATCACGAACTACGACTTCAATCGTGGCCTTCTCAAGGGCCTGGGAGTCGGTGGCGGCTATCGCTGGCAAGACAAGGTGGTCATCGGCTATCCCGTTATTGCAAACCCGACCAACCCGAACCTGGCCAGCTTCGACCTCACGAAACCCTTCTACGGTCCGTCGGAGGACGCGATCGATCTCTGGATCAGCTATGAGCACAAGATCACGAAGAAGATCAACTGGAAGATCCAGCTCAACGTCTATAACGTCGGAAAGAAGGATAACCTCATCCCAATCTCCGTCGAACCCGACGGCCACACTTGGGCAGCGGCCCGTATTGCGCCCGTCCAGGAGTGGCAATTGTCGAATACGTTCATGTTTTGATTCTAGGATCGCGACGCCGGCCCTGCCTTCATGAAGGGGGGCCGGCGTTTCCTTGGGCAAGTGCAGGGATGCGGATCCCTGCGGCCTCTGTAAACACTCAAGCTTCTGCCCGTCTCGTGGCCAGATACACGAGAAACAGGTCGGCAGGCCGGCCTTACCGTCGATCCTGCGGCGCGGCTTGTTGGGCGGCGGCGATCACGGCATCGTAGGCGGGCTTGCGCTGGAAGCTGGCGTCAAATAGCAGCGGGCTCGACCGGCGGCGCCAGGACTCGGAGTCGCGCAGGCCCCAGAAGGTCACCCGTGTTATCGACGGGCGGTGCTTCAGGAACACGGCAAAGATCTCGCCGTAACGCCGCGCCAGCTCGCCCTGCTGTTCCGCCGTGAGCGGTGGCGGTGGGGGCCCGACCATGCCACGCATCGACTCGGCCATCAGTTCAGCGAGGGGCGGCCGCTGGGAAACAGTGAGGAGCTTCGCGACCGCTTCGCCCGTCGCTTCGCGGATTTCGCCAATGAGATGAAATTCTCCCGCGCTGATCGCAGCGCCGATGTCCTTGGTCGCCTTGTCGAAGAGCGGCTCTATCTGCGCAACCTGAGCGTCGGTCAGCGCGAGCTTCGACTTCAGGGTGTCCATGGGGGGGAAGAAGCGCCGGCGAGGCTGCTCGCCACCGGTGTTGGCGCCGACGGCACCGGTGACGTGGGAATCGCGGATCGCCTCCACGTCGAGCTCGGTGATCATCACCTTCAGGCCCAGGTCGGCGAACATCTGGATGGTTTCGCCGATTTTCGAGGCGGTTGGCGTGCTGAGATTGTAATGGCCCTGAAGGCCGATACCGTCGATCCGCGCGCCCTGTTCGCGGAGATACTTCACGAGCTCGATTGCGCGGGCTCGCTTCGCATCGTCGGCGTCGAGGTTGTAGTCGTTGTAATACAGCTCGGCATTCGGGTCCGCTTCGTGCGCCCATCTGAAGGCGAGCGCAATGTACTCCTTGCCGATCAGACGGAAGAACACTGAATTCCTGTATTCGCCGTCGCCGTCGTTGATCGCCTCATTGACGACGTCCCAGCCGTGGATCCGGCCCTTGAAGTGGCCGGCGACGGTCTGCACGTGGTTCTTGAGGCGGGCGAGCAGGACCTCCTTGGTCAGGGTCTCCTGGCCCGGGTCGGGCTTGGAGACCCAGGAGGGCAGCTGGGCGTGCCAACACAGGTTGTGGCCGATGACGACGAGGTCGTGCCGGCGGCAAAAGGCGACGAATCTTTCGGATTGCTCAAAGGCGAACGTGTTGGGTTTGGGTTCAAGAGCTTCCCATTTCATGTCGTTCTCAGGGGTCGCGCAGTTGAAATCGTGCGTGATGGCCGCGGTGGTCTGCGGGTCCGCGTCGTTGAACTGGCGCGGGTTGAGGGCGACACCAACGAGGAAATCGCCCTTGAAGGTTTCCTTGAGCGAGGCAGAGGCCGGAGCTTTGGGCGCGGAGGGCTCGACCACCCCGGTGGGCGTATCGGCGTGGGCGCCCGCGGAAGCGAGCAAGGCGACGGTGATCAGTACGACGATGCGGCGACAGGGGGTGGGGAGGAGCATGGGGTGAGTTCGGGTGGGTTTCTAGGGCCAGCCTCATTGTTGAGAAACACTTTCTTTAGCTGATTCCCCGATTGGTGCCTGTGACTCGATAGCCCATGCTCCAGGAGCTGGACAAATATTTCTCTGAGGCCGGAGCATAACTCGAGTATGCTCCACCTTTCCGATTTGGCACGTCCAGACACTCGCGTGGCGAATTATCGGTGGGGTGCTGAATCGCTTGTGCGGTCCGTTTCACTGGCGTCCTCACGGGGATTCGAACCGCGGTTGACGCAGGCCGCCGTTGCAGATCAACCGCTTACCTTTTTTCGCTTCGAGAGCTGACAGCAGTTGCTTCTGTAAACACTCAAGCTGTTGCCAGTCGCTCGGTCATAGACCGGAATGGGTGTCACGGGCCAGAATCACAAGGTTGGTAGAGTGGGGCGGAACGGGGTGCACCCTTGCTAACCGATTGGTGCCGTGACATGAAGGCACTCGGCCGTAGATCACTTGACTGCGGGATCCAGTCGCATCAGGAAACCTAAGAGAAATGAACACCGTTGTGCCACCCCGCACGGCGTCCACACTCCAAGCCGTCGCAAGAAAGGCTGGAGTTTCCATTTCCACTGCATCGCGCTGCCTGAGCGGCGCAGCGAAGATGGCGAGTTCCACGCAGCTGCGAGTCTTCGCTGCTGCGACGGCCGTTGGTTACAAGCACAATGCTCTGGTGGGCCAGGTCATGCGAGCCACTCGGCGTGGCGAGGCGCAGAATCATCTCGGGACCATAGCATTCATTACTCCGGTCGCCGACTCCCATGAATGGCGGGCGACCCCCACTCTCCAAAGCAATTGGGAGGCGGCGCGCGAACGCGCCGAATCATTCGGATACGGAATCACAGAATTCACGCTTTGCTCGAGCGGGATGACGGGACAGCGGCTCGGCGGGATTCTCGCGGCCCGCGGGATTACCGGTGCCCTCCTGGCGGCATTTCCGACGGAACCTCACGCGATTTCGTTTCCATGGAACGACTTTGCGATTGTTCAAGTGGGTCACCAGATCGCCTCGCCTCGCCTCGATTGCGTCCTGAGCGACCATTCGGAGGCTGTGACGATGGCCGCCAGGATGATCGCGCAATGCGGCTACCGCCGCATCGGCCTCGCGATTGAAAAGTATCAGGACCACATAACCGATGGTCGGTGGTCCTTCGGTTACGCGGGACTTTCGGTGACGATGCCTTCCCTGGCCCAGATACCACCGCTCCTCCCGACGCAGATTAACGCCGAACTATTCTTAGGCTGGGTCGACAAGCACAAGGTCGACTGCGTTCTGACTCTCTCAACATTCCACAACGAGCCCAACTGCATGGACGCCTGGCTTGCGGCTAGCGGCAGGCATACCCCGAGAGATATCGGCCTCGTTTCGCTCGACGTGACCCGGGTTCATTCGGATTGGTCCGGGGTTAAGCAGCATTCCGAGGAGATTGGCCGGGCTGCGGTCGACATGTTGTTTTCCAAGTTGCAGGCGGGCGAACGGGGCATCCCGCAGTTGCCCAGGACGCTGCAAGTGCACGGCCACTGGCACGACGGCCAAACTCTGCGCCGGCCGTTGCAGGCTGGGGAAATGCTGAGAGTCGAGAACTGAGAGTTGAGAGACGGGGGTGGAGCGACTTGACCTCAAGGCGCCGCGGGCTGACGGCAGCGCGCGAAACCGATAGTTCCGCCTCCTCGTTATTTCAGTCGGTCGCGCAGTTCGGTCGGCACCAGATCCAGGGCCAGCTCGTGCAGCTTTGAGGGCAAGCCCTGTCCGATCACATTCGCTATCTGCCGATCCTTGACTCTCCCTGCTCGTGGTTCGTTGTATTTGCCCATTGCATGTCGCCAGTCGAGTCCACCCCCATTTCCCCGGCAAGTGGTGCCCATTGGCACATACCGTCCTGTTTCATTTTCATCGGCGCCCTCTTCGCCGCTTTGCACATGGGTGCGGAGGTATCAGTTCCGGGGCTGAGTGAATCACCGCTGGCCGCCCGCTCCGGGCCCAAAGGCAAAACGATGTTTGCCACGCTGTCTCCCGCCGACACCGGCATCATCACCGAAAATAACTATGCTGATCCCCGGGAAAATAAGACCGGTTACAAGGATCCCCGTATGGGGCAGGGTCACTACGACGAATTCGCCGTCGGCGCAGTCGGTACGGGTGTCGCGATCGGCGACTATGATGGCGACGGCCGGCCGGACATATTTGTGGTCAGCAAGACGGAAAGTTGCCGGCTATTTCGCAATCTCGGCAACTGGAAGTTCGAAGATGTCACGGCGAAAGCCGGGGTGGAAGACAAGGGCGAGGCTGCCGCCATCTGGAAACAGGGGGCGACGTTTATCGACGTGAATAATGACGGGCTGCTGGACATCTATGTCTGCCGGTACAACGCCCCCAATCTACTCTACATCAACCAGGGTGATGGCACCTTCAAGGAAGAAGCCGCTGCCCGTGGTTTGGCCGTGGTCGACGCATCGGTGATGGCGGCGTTTTGCGACTACGACCGCGACGGATGGCTCGACGTGTACATCCAAACCAACCTGCTCGACGGCGCGAATCATCCGAATGGACAACGCGACTATCTTTTCCACAACAACCGCGATGGCACCTTCACCGACGTAACCGATCGCGCGGGTATCAAGGGGGAAACACAAGGCCATTCGGTCACCTGGTGGGATTACGACGGCGACGGTTGGCCGGATATTTATGTCGCGAACGATTTCGGCACGCCCGACACCCTTTATCACAACAACCGCGACGGCACCTTCACCAACGTCATTGATCAAGTGGTGCCCCATATGCCCTATTCTTCCATGGGCTCGGATCTGGGCGATGTGAACAACGACGGCCTCATCGACCTGATGGCCACGGAAATGGCAGCCACCACCCATGAGAAAGACCAGCGCACCATGGCTCCAACCCGCGTTCAGGCGCTGGATCCTCCGGATAATTCCACGGCGGCGCCGCAATACTACCACAACGCGCTGTACTTGAATACCGGCACGGGCCACTGCCTGGAGGCGGCTTTTCTCGCGGGCCTGGACGCCACCGACTGGACCTGGTCGGTGCGCTTCGAAGACCTCGACAATGATGGCCGACTCGACCTATTTGTGACCAACGGCATGCACCGGGAATTGCACAACGCCGATCTGATCTCCCGCCTCGGGTCTGCCCAATCACCCTCGGAACGGGAACGGATGCAACGCCACGCCCCGGTCCTGAAGGAACATAACATCGCCTACCGCAACCTCGGCGACTTGAAATTTGAAAACGTCAGCACCGCCTGGGGCCTCGACGAATATGGGGTTAGCTTCGGCGCGGCCTTCGGCGACCTCGACGGGGACGGTGATCTCGATCTCGTCTACTCCAACTATAAGAAAGGGGTCACCGTGCTGCGCAACGATTCCGACACCGGGCACCGGGCGATTTTCGCCCTGCGTGGCACGCAATCGAACCGCTTCGGGGTCGGAGCCGTGATCCGCATTGAAACCGATTCAGGCATTCAGGTCCGGCAGCTGGTTCTGGCTCGGGGTGTCCTTTCGAGTTCCGAACCCGTGCTGCATTTCGGTCTGGGCGAATCCACGGTCATCAAGCGGGTCACGGTCTCGTGGCCCAGCGGCCAAATCCAGTCGTTTGCCAATCTCGCTGTCGACCGCAAATTCACCGTCACCGAACCGGCCGCACCCGCGGCGCCTCCGGCCAACCCACCGGTGCTGCCGACCGGACAATTCACCGAGGTGAGCCAGGCGATGAACCTCTCCATTATCGCCCACGAAAATACGGTGGATGAGTTGGGTTCGAATTCACTCCTCCCTGTTCGCCAGAATCGACGCGGGCCTGGTGTCGCGGTCGGTGATTTGAACGGCGACGGGAAGGACGATCTGATCTTCGGCGGCACGTCTCTTGACCCTGCGCAGGCTCGCCTGGCTGGTCCGGACCATCAATTCGTCGGCGGTCCCGCCCGTGCCCTCGCCGGCGATATGTCGGTCAATGACGGACCCTTGCTGATTTTCGATGCCGATGGCGACGGCACGAATGATCTTTTGCTCACCGCTTCCGGCGTCGGCCAGCCCCCGGGTTCCCCGGCCTATCAACCCCGACTCTTTCTCAACGATGGGCATGGAAATTTGCGCTCGGCCCCGGCCGACGCCCTGCCTCCGCTTCCCTTCAGCGTCGGCGCGGTGGCAGCCGCCGATTTCAATCGCGACGGTTATCTTGATGTTTTCCTGGGAGCGAAGGTCGTGCCCGGACTCTACCCCCTCGCCCCGAGCAGCGTCTTGCTCATGAATCATGGCGGCCGTTTTGAGGACGTGACCGACACCCTTGCGCCCGGTTTGCGCGAAGTCGGCATGGTTACCTCAGCTCTCTGGAGCGATGTGGACGGCGACGGTTGGCCGGACCTGCTGCTTACGCTGGAGTGGGGCAACGTGAAGTATTTCCATAATAACCAGGGCAAAGGGTTCGAAGACTGGACGGAGAAGGCGGGCTTTGCCGCGGCGGGCACCGGGTGGTGGACTTCGATCGCCGCGGCGGATTTTAACGAAGATGGCCGGATCGATTATGTCGTGGGCAATCTCGGCCTGAACACCCAGTATCGGGCCGACGCCAATCATCCCGCCCTGCTGTTCGCCGGCGATTTCAAAGGCGACGGAACCCAGCAATTAGTCGAAGGCTACTATGAAGGCGACCGGCTCTATCCGTGGCGCACCCGGACGAGTCTCGGGGCCGCAATTCCCTCGGTATTGAAACGCTTTCCCACCAATGACGCCTATGCACGGGCCACCTTGGGTGAAATTCTCGGCGAGAAAAAACTGGCGGCTGCCCAACGCCACGCCGCCACGGAATTTCGGAGCGGAGTATTCCTGAGCCAGCCGGACGGGACTTTCCGATTCGAACCGCTGCCGCGCCTCGCCCAGATCGCGCCCTTGCAGGGAATCGTCGCCGGCGATTTTGACGGCGACGGCCACGCCGATATTTATACAGTGCAAAATTCCTACGCGCCCACTCCGGTGGTCGGCCGTTTCAACGGCGGCCTCAGCCAGTTGCTGCGCGGTGATGGACAGGGACATTTTACCTGCGTCCCTCCAAACGAGAGCAATCTGATCGTAACCGGCGATGCCAAGGCCTTGGCCGTGGTGGACCTCAACCAAGATGGCTGGCCGGATTTTGTCGTGACGCGAAACAACTCCACGAGTCTTGCCTTCCTCAACCAAGGCGTAAAGGGACACCATTCGCTCCGAATCCAATTACACGGACCCAAGGTCAATCCCACCGCCATTGGAGCACGCGTCACCCTCGAACTCGCCGACGGCACCACGCGGACCAGCGAAGTCTATGCCGGCTCCGGTTATTTCAGCCAGTCGACCGCCGCTTGTTTCTTCGGTTATACGCCAGCCAACCCGCCCCGTCAAATCCACGTACGCTGGCCCTCCGGTGCAACCAGCACCCACCCGATCCCGCCGCAGTCAACTACTCTAGTCCTTGCTGCACCCACGCCATAGAGTGCAGCAGGAAGAGGATTTTCAACCCGGATGCGGGGATGGGAAATTTGTTTTGGGGAGTGTCGGCGGTTGTTTCAAACCCGAAGCGGGGCCGGCCGGCGTCGATGGATCCAATGGTGGTATTGGTTTCGCAAACGCGCTGGCTTTGCTTGACGCGAACACGCTACCTCAGTCGATCACGCAATTCGGCCGGCACCAGGGTGAGCGCGAATTCGTACAGTTTGGGATCAACGCGTATGCCGAAGCCTCGGCTCAATACGAGCAGCCGATAAAGCGAACTGGGGGAGAGGGAACGCAGTTTTCCTTCGTCAGCCAGCGCGAGGCAAACGGTCACCTGCTCACGGGCAAGCTTCTCCTGTTTTGCCTTGGCGAGGACCACGGCGAGTCCGACGCGCTGATCCCACGGCAGGGCTAAAGGGGCCTTCAGTGCCAGCCGTGCCTGCAGAAGTTTAAGGGACTTGGCGAATCCCGCTGTATCCTCCCGCGCCCATTCGACTTCGGCCCGCGCCACCCAAGCCCCGAAATCAGACGGAAAACGCTGCAACCCCTGTGCCGCCGCTGCGGCATTGTTGAGGTCTCCCATTTCGATCAAATATTCCGCAATCCGGCCTACGGCTGCCGCCAGTTCCTGCTCTTCGACGACTTCAAATACCGTTACCGACCGCCCTTCGAAACCGGCAATCGCCGGCAGTGGATAAGCCAGTGGCCGCAGCCAGAGCGGCAGCGTTGCAAGCTGGAGCTGATCGCGAAAGGTGACGGCGCTTTTCCCCGTTTCCGCCCGGGTATAATTGTCAAACTCGGAATCCCAAGAGAGCAGGACCAAGTGGGTGATCTTGCGCCGATCGATCAACGCCTTTGCCTCCCGGGGGTTTGGGTTCCCCAGGATGAGTACTGCCGCCGCCACGCCATCCTTGTTTTCCCACGAGAGCGCACCCAGGCCGCGCATTCCGCCATAATAGCAGAGAGCGGTGGTCTCGTTGGGCGGAGCCAGCAATACGACCCCGGCAGGGTCAGCGTGGAGCGCCAGCCAGCCCGCCAAGTCCCTCTCGATCAAACCCAGCACTTCCGACTGGGTAAGGTCATTTTCCTTTTGGGCATTGAACCGTGGTGCAACCAGCAAAGCGCCGAGTGATAGCAATAGGGCGCCGCTCGCCCAAGCGAGGCGCGCATATTCCCGATTGGCGGCTCTTGGCAACCCTGCGGTCATCGTGGCTAACATCATCAAGAGAAGCCCATCGACGGTGTTCCACCAAATGAGTTGATGGCAGGCGAATCCCAAGGCGACAAGTACGGGTCCCAACGTTATCGCGACAGAAACGCGACGAATCCGATCGGTCTTTTTCCGCAGGAGAAACCAAGCGGCTGGAGCGACCAGGACGAGAGGCAGGAACGTCGCTAACACGGCCGGAGTCAGTCCATCACGTAAAATCCACGCGCCGAGACTTTGAGCCACAGCACCTTCCGGCAGTTTTGTCAGTCGGAGTGACTGGAGGTCGGCACGAAGGAATCCGCGATCGTGAGTTTTCCAGATGACCACCGGCAGCACCGCGATTGGAGCCAAGGCGAGGGTGAGAATCATGATGCTGCGGAAGGTGCGCGGCAATTTCCTGTCCTGAATCCACTCGGTCGCCTGCCCCAAAATCTCGCCGCCACCGAGCCACGCCAGACCATAAAGCGGATGAATGGCGGCCAGGTTCCAATTCCCGAGATGCGCGGGAAAAAATTCAACCAGGTAGCCGCCAAGGCTGGCGACGGCGCCTCCCGCGGCCCACGCTCGCCACGGCAAGGCGCCTGTTCCCGTGGGTTTCCCCGGATTTGGAGGGCGAGTAAACCAGGCGGCGAGCAAGGCACCCGCGACGATCCCAATCAGGATTGGAACTTGGACGGACACGCTGACCCATAGGCCAAGTCCGCCCACTATTCCGGCGAGGCTGAACCAGCGTCGCGTCGAACTTTCGTCGTCCGGCGCGGAGTTTGACCTTAGTCCGGCCGCGAGAAGCAGCACGCTGCCGAGGGCAAGAATCTGCGCCAGGCCGCGGTCGTCGGGGGCGCCGGGCAGAAATCCCGCGGCGAACGGAAAGAAGGCGACGAGGCCGATTGAAACCAAAGCCGCCGGCAGGGTGCCGAACCGCCACGCGACCAGGAGGGTGGTTCCGAGCAAAAGTAGAAAGTGCAGGAGAGGATCCGCGACGAGCGCGGCGCGTTCCACGGCGGCGGCAGGCGTCCGACCTGAAACGAGGTGATTGCACCACGCGATGAAACCGAGCCACCAGCGGTAGGGGGAAGGGGAGTTCACCGCCCGGCCGTCTGGCGCATTCTCGTAGTCGATGTGCCGCACCCGCCATTCGCTGCGTTTGAACATGCGCTGGGTCTGCGCGAGCCAATGATAACTCTCCGTGAGCTGTTCGGGGACGATCAACTTGTTGCCGGACTCCAGCTCGGGCGCGGACGACGTGGAGACCGTGAGAGGTGGTTTCTCGGTCCATCCGCCGAGCATGGACACGGACTCGATATGGCGGATGCGGACCACGTTCATCCAAATCAGGAGCACGCAGGCGGCGAACGGCACCGCCAACCATGCTAGGGAGGAAAAGCGGGACGGTTTGATTGCGGGAGGCGCGGCCATCGGAGGTTTTCGCAACCCGGCGCAATCGGACCGAGAATCACCCGGTAGGCAACATTTTAGTTCAGACGCGGCCTTATCCCGCTTGACTCACCAAAACGAGGTTCGTCCCATCTGCGCCTTACCCCATGCTCGACGCCGAGAATCGCCCCCGCGCCAGTTGGCGAGCCACCGTCGAGCGGGCCATCAGCTGCGCGGTGACCGTGGGCGTACTTTTCATCCCCACGGCGGTCCGGGCAGCCGACGTGACCGGCGGCATCTCCGGGCGGCCCTTGGCCCCGCTTTCCGGCCCGCGCGGGAAAACGATGTTCGTCCAGCTCGCTCCGGAAGTGACGGGCATCCGAACCGAGAATCGCTACGCCGACCCGCGGATGCACGGCGACCTCTTCCAGGAATTCGATGCAGGCTCGGTCGGCACCGGGGTGGCGATTGGCGATTACGACGGCGACGGCCGGCCCGATATTTTTGTGGTCAGCAAAACCGAGAGCTGCCGGCTTTTTCGCAATCTCGGCAACTTCAAGTTCGAGGATGTGACGGAGAAGGCGGGGGTGGGTGACGTGGGAGCCGCCGCTGCCATCTGGAAATCGGGCGTGACGTTTGTCGACGTGAACAATGACGGCCTGCTCGATATCTACGTCTGCCGTTTCAATGCGCCCAATCTGCTCTACATCAACCAAGGCGACGGTACCTTCAGGGAAATGGCCCATGCCTACGGCTTGGATGTGACGGATTCTTGTGTGATGGCGGCCTTTTGCGACTATGATCGCGACGGTTGGCTTGACGTTTATATCACGACCAACCTGTTGAGCGACGCGACCGGTCCAAAGGGGCGGCGCGGCTACCTGTTTCACAACAACCGCGACGGTACCTTCACCAACGTCACCGAACACGCGGGCATCAAGGGTGAAGGCCGGAGTCACTCCGCGACGTGGTGGGACTATGATAACGATGGCTGGCCGGACCTTTATGTGGCCAACGATTACGGCGTCCCGGATGCGCTTTACCATAATAACCGGGACGGCACCTTTACCGACACGGCGGGACAATACCTGCCCCATACTTCGTTTTCGTCGATGGGGTCCGATTTGGGCGACGTAAACAACGATGGATTGATCGACTTTTTCGTCGCGGACATGGCCGCGACCAGCCATGAGAAGGACCAGCACATGATGGCGGACGCGCGCTCACAACGCGAGGAACGGCCCGACGGTGCCTCGGGAGCTCCGAAATATGACCGCAATGCGTTGCTGCTAAATTCCGGCACAGGTTACTGCCTGGAAGCCGGCTTCCTAGCCGGAGCGGCCGCGACGGACTGGACCTGGTCGCCGCGGTTGGAGGATCTCGACAACGACGGCCGCCTCGATATGTTCTTGACCACTGGATTCCTGCGGGATTCCGGAGTAGACGTGGTGAAACGCCAGATGAGCGCCGAATCCGTGGCCGAGCGGATTCGCCTCCTCAATGCCACGCCGATCCAGACTGAAAATACCATTGCCCTGCGCAATCGCGGGGACTTGCAATTTGAAAACGTCAGCGCGGCTTGGGGACTCGACCATAAGGGCGTCAGTTTCGGCGCGGCCTTCGGCGATCTAGATGGCGATGGCGACCTCGACCTCGTCTACGCGAACTACCGGGGCAGCGTGAGTGTTTTTCGGAACGACTGCGACTCCGGACATCGCGTTATCCTCGATCTCCGGGGAACCGTTTCCAACCGCTTCGGCGTGGGGGCGACGGTGAAAATCGAGAGTGCGCTCGGCCTGCAGGTGCGCCAACTCTGGCTGGCGCGCGGATACATGTCCAGTAGCGAGCCGGCGATTCATTTCGGGATGGGTGACGACACCCTGATCAAGCGGATGGTCGTGACCTGGCCGAGCGGTCACGTGCAGACGTTTGAAAACCTCGCCGTCGACCGACGGTATGCGATCACAGAGCCGACCGGCCCGGCGCCGGCGCGATCGCTGGAGACTAAGCCCGCCGCAGCCGGACAATTTGCCGAAGTCAGCCGCGGCACTGCCTTCAGCCTGCATTCGCGGGAGGAGAAGGTGAACGAAACCTCTGAACAGCCGCTGCTTCCCTTCAGGCTCAATCGCCGCGGCCCGAGTCTGGCGGTGGGAAATATCGCCGGCGCGGATCGTGATGACGTGGTGATTGGCGGCACCACCCTGGATGTGCGGCGCGTCGTGCTCACCACTGCCGCAGGTTCGTTTACCGTCGCCGGCGCGCCGGCAGCCGAGCCCGACACGGTCGACGACGGCCCGTTGCTTGTGTTCGATGCCGATGGCGACGGCCGCGCCGACCTCCTGGTGACCAAGGGAGGGAATTCCCTGCCGGCGGGAGCCCAGGAGTACCAGCCCAGGCTCTACCTGAACGACGGCCACGGCGGCTACCATACGGCGCCCGAGGACGCTCTCCCCCCACTGCCCATCAACGCCGGGGCCGTCGCCGCCGCGGACTTCGAGCACTCGGGCCGCCTGGGGGTCTTCATCGGAGGGCGGGTCCTTCCGGGAAACTACCCGCAGGCCCCGCGAAGCGCGTTGCTCGCGAACCGGGGCGGAAAATTTGCCGACGTCACCGACGCGCTCGCGCCCGGCCTGCGGGAAGTGGGGATGGTGACGGCCGCGCTGTGGAGCGACGTGGATGGCGACGGATGGCCGGACCTGCTGCTGACGCTGGAATGGGGCAACGTGAAATATTTCCACAACAACCAGGGCAGGGGCTTTGAAGACTGGACGGAGAAGGCCGGCTTTGCCGCGGCGGGTACCGGCTGGTGGACATCAATCGCGGCGGCGGATTTCAATGGTGACGGCCGGCCAGACTACGTCGTCGGCAACGTGGGACTGAATACGCAATACCACGCCGAAGCCGGACACCCGGCGTTGCTTTACGCCGGTGACTTCAAGGGCGACGGTTCCTCTCAATTAGTCGAAGCTTATTACGAAGGTGATCGCGTTTATCCCTGGCGTGCGCGCCGTGACCTCGGCGCCGCATTTCCATTCATTTTTAAACGGTTTCCCCTGAACGACAATTATGCGCGCGCGACGCTAGGGGAAATTTTCGGCGAAGATAAGCTGGCGAGGGCCCTGCGCTTCGCGGCCACGGAACTGCGCAGCGGCGTATTCCTCAGCCAAAGCGACGGCACCTACCGCTTCGAGCCGTTGCCGAGGGTCGCGCAGATCGCGCCCCTGCAGGGTATCGTGGCCGGCGACTTCGATGGCGATGGCCACGCCGACATCTATGCGGTCCAGAACTCATTCTCGCCCATCGCCGCCGTCGGACGCTTTGACGGCGGCCTCAGCCAGCTGCTGCGCGGTGACGGTCACGGTCATTTCACGCCTGTGCCGCCCGCCGAGAGCAACCTGATCGTGCCCGGTGACGCGAAGGCGCTCGTGGTGCTCGATCTCGACCGCGACGGCTGGCCCGACTTTCTCGTCTCGCGGAACAACGACGAGACACTTGCGTTTCGCAACCAGGGCGTCGCCGGTCGCAAATCCGTGCGCGTCGAGTTGCGCGGCCCGCCCGGCAATCCCACGGCGGTGGGAGCGGCCATCACCGTCGCACTGGCGGACGGTACAACGCAGTCCAGCGAGGTGGCGGCCGGTTCCGGCTATTACAGCCAGTCCAGCGCGGCATGTTTTTTTGGCTACCCCGAGTACAATCCACCGCGCGAGATTCGCGTGCGCTGGCCGTCGGGCGCGACAACGCGGCATCCCTTTGCCGCGGGATCTTCATCAATAGTTCTGACTGCCCCCGCGTCGGTGCGGTAGGGCGCGGACTCCGTTCCGCGCCGCGATCATTGGCGATCCGAATGCAGGAGCCGGCAAGAAGGCTCCTACAAAAGCAGGGATGGTGCCTTTCCCTTCTTGTGTCTTTTGGTGGCCATAAATCCGGGTTGATCCGCTGCGGAGTTCGTTCCGAACAGGTCTCACCTTCCTTCGCTAGTTTAAGGCAAAAGCATTTTCGTAGAAATTTGACCGGCGGCTACGCAACGCAACGTTTGCATGGGGCTGCATTTGCATGCGCGAAACGTCTCCGCGAGATGTGCGTCGTCAGCCCAAGTTGTACTTTAGGAATGCCCCCCCGCGAGGCGCCTGTGAGTGCAAAGTAGTACCCCAGCCCCAACATGAAAATCCTCTCACCCCAGACTGTCCCTGCCGTGTATCCCTATGACCGGGGAAGCCGTTTTGAATCATCGCGTGACCTCAACCCAGCAACCTGCAGTGTATCTCCAAATATGAAGACTGTTCCCAAGCTTTCACGACGAGCCGCCGTGATGGCCGTTTTGCTCGTGCCCTGTGCGTTTATGCACGCGCAGACCGCCGCGGCGCCCGCCGCCGCCGCGTCCGCCGAGAAGGATGATGTTCTCGTCCTTTCGCCCTTTGAAGTCGTAGCCACCAGCGGCTCAAACGACTATACTGCGGACTCCACACTGGCCGGCAACCGACTCAGCACCCGGCTGCGCGACATCGGCAGCTCCGTGACCGTGGTCACCTCGCAGTTCCTCTTGGACACCGGAGCGACCGACAACACGTCGCTGCTCCAACGCCTCGGCGGCACTGAGGTGGGTGGCGTGAATGGGAATTTTGCCAGTGCCGGTTCCGGTTCCTCCGCTACGCTCTTGACCGAAGACACCGTCAGACCGACCGAGGGCACCCGTATCCGCGGTCTCGCTGCTGCAGATAATGCCCGTGATTTCTTTATCACAGACATCCCATGGGACTCATATAATGTCGACCGCATCGATATCTCACGCGGACCGAATGCGATTCTCTTTGGTGAAGGCAGTCCCGCCGGCATTATCAATGCCACCAGCAACAGTGCCTCCTTTATTAATTCTGGAAACATCGACCTTCGCTTTGGCAGCTGGGGAAGTTTCCGCCAGAGCTTGGATATCAATCAAGTGATCGTGCCTGGCCAGGTCGCCGTCCGGCTCGACCTTCTTCACAATGACCAAAAATTTGAACAGAAACCGGCCTATTCGAATGACCAGCGCATATCCGGCGCTATCCGCATCGAACCTGCTTTCCTGAACAAAAACGGAAATCGGACCATCTTCAAAGCGAACTTCGAGCGCGGCCAGGTCGACTCCGACAATCCTCGCGCCCTTCCTCCGACGGACCACATTACTCCGTGGTTCAATCCCGCTGACGCTGGAGCTTATCAGGCGGGATTGAACGGTGCGCAGTCGTGGAACAGCGGCGTTGCTGGTGGTATCTCCACCCCCGCTAATGGTTATTCCGATGCCGGCCGTGCCGAAGGCGCTCAAAATCCCGATCCGTGGTTTACGAACGGCCAACTCGGTAATGCCGGGTTTCCGTTAAACGTTATCCAGAACGGTAACTCCGTCGGTTCTGTGGGCCAGTACCGTTTCACGTCCTTCAATCAGAATAGTACGGCCGGGACATTAATTAAGCTCCCCTACGGCTCTTATCCCAGTTCTTGGCTTAGTCTAAACGGCAAAGCCAAGGAGGCAGTCTTTGCGGGGCTACCTTTCTCCAACGGTGGCCTCTTCACGGATACCTCGTTGACCGATCCTTCGATCTTCAATTTCTACAGGAATTTGATCGAGGGCAATATGAAGTCGGAATGGCAACGTTTCTGGACGGCATCGGCGAATCTCTCGCAAACCTTCCTCAACGACCAGGCTGGCTTCTCCCTTGATTATAACAAACAGCACTATGATGACGGCTCGATCAACCCCTTTGGCGGCGCCGTCCCATTGTACGTTGACGTCATGTCGACCAACAACGACGGAGCCTCGCTTGCGACTGCTAGCGCGAATCCGAACTTTGGCCGCCCTTTCATCATTAACAACAATTATCCAACCAATTTCGACCACGTCAGCGATCGAGAAGATTCCCGCGCCACGGCGTTTGTCACCCATAACTTCAGGAAAGACAGCAATGAATGGTGGGCAACGATCCTCGGCACCCAAACCCTGACCGGCTTGGCGGATCAAGCGAAGCTAGCTACCTCCGACATGACCTGGCAACGTTATGGTTATCTCGGCGCAAACCTCGCTCTCGCCAACACTCTCAACGGGGGATCATCAGCTTCAAACTTCTCACAGGTGAATCCGCAACAGGTCATCTATCTGGGGCCCTCGTTGACGGGTAAGTCGATCACAGGTGCTAATATTTCCCGCGTCACCGGCAACCCGACGATCGGTAGCAACCCGATCAACTACTTCGATCTCACTCCAAACCCGGCGAACTCAGCATTGAGCCCTTCTAACCCTGCGTTTTACAACGGCTGGGCGGGCATGGGGACCCTGACAGTTACCGATTCGGAAGCCAACCCGTCCGTCAACCGCGGCCTATTGTCGACGGCATATGGTAAAACACGCTCGGTGACTACCTCTCAGGCGTTGGTCTACGAGGGTAATTGGCTGGATGGCGCGCTTGTGGGTATCTATGGCTGGCGCAAAGATATCAACAAAAGCTCGGCTGATTCCGCCACTTTAGGCGATGCGAACGACCAGCAAAGCATCAACTTCCAGAACGTCAGCTTGGGCATTCCCGGCGCAACGCAGGGTCGTGTAGAAGTTCAATCCCGCTCCTATAGTCTTGT
>PLXR01000070.1 GCA_003151495.1 Opitutaceae bacterium | reverse complement strand
CATCGCGCTGCACTCGATGTGCCAGCCCGGCCGCCCCGCGGCCGCGCCCTCCGGCCCCGGCCACCTCACGTCGCCGTCCTCCTCGGGCTTGTAGGCCTTCCAGAGCGCAAAGTCTCCCAGGTCGTCCTTGTGGTCCGCGTCGAACGCGCTGTTGGTCACCTTGAGCTCGCGCTCCCGGATGCGCGAGAGCGCGCCGTAGCCGGGGAACGAGCTTATCTTGAAGTACACGGAGCCGTCCGCCGAGCGGTAGGCGTTCCCCTTGCGCATCAGCACGTCGATCATGTCGACCTGCTCCCGGACCGTTCCCGTCGCGGTCGGCTCGACGTGGGGCTTCAGGCAGTTGAGCGCCGCGCAGTCCTCGTGGAAGATCCGGGTCCACTTCCCCGTGATCTCCGAGAGGGGACGGCCCTCCGCGCGCGCCTGCCCGATCGTCCGGTCGTCGACGTCGGTCAGGTTGCGCACGTGCTTCACCTTCCCCGGAAACTCGAGCTCGAGCATGCGCCGCAGGACGTCATTGACGACGTTCGTCCGGAAGTTGCCGATGTGGGCGGGCGCGTAGACGGTGGGGCCGCAGTTGTAGAACTTGAAGACCCCGTCGGCGTCGGCCGGGCGCAGTTCGCGCATCTCCCGGGAAAGGGATTCAAACAGCTTTATGGGCATCGGTGAGGGTGGGAGGGTGGGGAGGGGGGCTACCGCCGGGGCCCTACGCTGATCCTGCAAGGCGGCCGGCGGGTCAAGGCGGTGCAAAATCTTGTGGCGACCCGTGGAACGTCCTGCTTCAATGCACGAGCCAACCCAGCAATGCCCAACTCATTCAAGCTCAATCTTGTCCAGCGTCCGCGGCGCCTGCGCCGGACCCCGGAAATCCGCGCCCTCGTGGAGGACACGGTGCTGCTGCCCCAAAACCTCATCGCCCCCCTCTTCGTCGTCGAGGGGAAGGGCAGGCCCGAGCCCATCGCGTCCATGCCCGGCGTCTTCCGCCTGACGATTGCCGACCTCGTCCGGGAGTGCCGGGCCCTGAGGAAGCTCGGCGTCCTGGCGGTCGCCCTCTTCCCCAAGCTCGGCGCCCGCCTGAAGGACGAGGAGGGAACCGCGGCGCTCCGGGAGGACGCGCTCATCCTTCGGGCCGTCAGGGCGGTGAAGGAGGCCGTCCCGGGGATGGTGGTGATGACCGACATCGCCCTGGACCCCTACACGACCCATGGCCACGACGGCGTCCTCACGGCCGACGGGCGCGACGTGGACAACGACCGGACGGTGGGCATCCTGGCGCAGATGGCCGTCCTGCACGCCGCGGCGGGCGTCGACTTCGTGGCGCCGAGCGACATGATGGACGGCAGGGTGGGGGCGATCCGCAGGGCGCTTGACGCCGCGGGCCGCGAGTCCACCTCGATCATGGCCTACACCGCGAAATACGCGTCGGCCTACTACGGCCCGTTCCGCGACGCGGTGGGCTCCGCCAAGGCCCCGGGGACGCCCGGCCTCGACAAGCGCACCTACCAGCTCAATCCCTCGAACAGGCGCGAGTCCCTGCTGGAGCTGCGGCTCGACGAGGCCGAGGGGGCGGATGTCGTGATGGTGAAGCCCGCGGGCATCTACCTGGACGTCATCCGCCAGCTCAGGCAGGCGACGAGGAAGCCCATAGCGGCCTACCAGGTCTCCGGCGAGTACTCGCAGATCCATGCCGCGGCGAGGCTGGGATGGCTGGACCTTGCTGCCTGCCGGAGGGAATCGCTGGTGGCGATCAAGAGGGCCGGCGCCGACATGATCCTCACCTATTTCGCGAGGGAGATGGCGGCGGAGCTCGGCCGCTGAAGGGGCCTAGAACGCCGAGCGCGAGACCTGGATCGAGTCCCCGGGCTCAAGCTTCGGGTCCTGGGACGGGCTCTTCTGGGCGAGCTTGACGTCGATCTCGTAGAGGACCTGGTTGCGGACGACGCTCACCTTGTCCTCCTTGGCATAGAGCGTGAATCCCCCGGCGGCCTGGACCGCCTTTGCCGCGGTGAGGTCGGGGGTCCAGATGATCCGCCCGGGCTTCTCGACCTCGCCGCCGACGTAGACATATCGCTCCGTCACGCTCACCGAAATGTCGACGGACATGTAGATCTTCTTCGTCACGTAGGCCTCGCGGATGCGCTGGGTGAGGCCGCCCGTGGTCTCGCCCGACGCCTTCAACGTGCCGATGTAGGGCAGGCTGATGATGCCCTGGTCGTCGATCTGGACGTTGTTGGTGGAGGGATCGGGCACACCGATGATCGCCACCGTCAGGCTGTCCCCGGGCCTGAGCTGGGACGCCGTGGCCAGCGACGGGATCGAGGGGTTCCGCCCGGTGGGTTCCGCCGTCGCGCAACCGGCCAGGATCCCAATGAGGGCGACGGTCGCTGCTCGGGCCAGGTGCATGTCGGGGGCCGGCGGCCTCAGCGCTTGCCGCGCGACTTGCGACGGGGCTTCTCGGCCTCCTCCTCCTTGTCCCCCTCCTCGGCGTCCGCGTCCTTCTTCTCCCCGTCCTCCTTGTCCTCCTTCTCGTCGTCGCCGTCGTCGTCCCACTTGAGCGACTCGTCGTTCTTGAGCTTCTCCTCCTCCTCGGCATCGAGGGTCGGCAGGTCGTCGTCCTCCTCCTCCGCGGCCTTCGTGGGGTGCTCCTCGTCCGAGTCTATCCCGTCGGGCATGTAGTCGAGGATGGCGCACAGCTCCGAGAACGTGTGCACGGCCTTCCCCTCGATGAAGTGGGTGTTCTGCTCCTCGCGGATCTCGTCCTCGACCTCGTCCACGGAGAGCTTGGCCTCGAAGTTGAACAGGTCATTGAGCATCTTCACGCGGCAGCGGGTGAGATGGTCGAGCAGGTCGGCGTAGGGGCNNCGTCGACGGTGAGCTTGCTCTCGAAGTTGAAGAGGTCGTTGAGCAGCTTGACCCGGCACCGCGTGAGGTGGTCGAGAAGGTCCGCGTACGGCCCGTTCTCCTCGTCGAGGATGTCCGGCAGGGCGAACAGCTTCTCGTCCGACTCGAAGATGGACTCCTTGACCCGCTTGAGGCGCACCTTCCCGGCGCCGAGGTCCTTCTCGATGCGGAAGGGGATGAACGCGGCCTCGAAGAGGTCCTGCTGGAACCCATAGTCGCGGAGGGCGTCCACAAGCTCCACCAGGTGGGCGACCTGGCGCGGGTCGACGATGCTCAGGCCGTCGACGTCCCAGCGCACCGGATCGCTGGTTTCACCCACCCACCAGTTGTGGTCTTCACCGAGTCTTACGATACACCAGTCGAGCGTGGAAGTGGGCTTGGCCATGGATTCGGTTTATGCAGCAAATTTTAGCGCAGCGTGCGAGGGGGGGGGTAAATAACAAGCACAAAAGCAATTTGTATTCGTCGCGGCGGGGTTGACGCGGAAGGCATTGACCTGACGCGGGTTTCGGCTGCAGTACTTGCGTTTTATCCGCCGGATTTCACGCTGGCGTCACATGAGAGCAATCTACGAAAAAGTCATCCGGCCCTTTTTGTTCCGAATGGAGTCGGAGCGCGCCCATGAGGTTGCGGTGCATTCGATGGTGGCTCTCGGCCGGGTCTACCCGGCCTGCAGGCTACTGGAGTCCTTTGTCCGTCTTTCCCCGGGGATGTTCCGGCCGGTACAGGCCTTCGGGCTCCGGTTTCCCAACGCGGTCGGCCTTGCGGCCGGGTTCGACAAGAACGCATGCGCCTGGCCCGCCGCCGCTGCGCTTGGTTTCGGGCATGTCGAGATCGGGACGGTGACGGCCCTGGCCCAGCCCGGCAATCCCAGGCCCCGGGTATTCCGCTATCCCAGGCAGGAGGCCGTCATCAACCGGATGGGCTTCAACAACCAGGGCTCGGCCGCCGTCGCGGAGAGGCTGTCCCGGCAGCCCGGCCGTGGCCGGCGTTCAATCCCCCTCGGGATCAATCTTGGGAAATCAAAGGTCGCGGACATCGACAAGGCGGCGGCGGACTACCTCGAGAGCTTCGGACGCCTTGCCGACCACGCCGATTACGTCGTGCTGAACGTCTCGAGCCCGAACACTCCCGGCCTGCGGCAGCTTCAGGACGAGTCGCGGCTGAGGGAACTCCTGGCCGCGATCACCGGCGCAAACCGAGAGCGGACGGGCGCGGGGGCGAAGGCGCGGGTCCCCATCCTCTTGAAGATTTCCCCCGACCTGGAGTTCGGCCAAGTGGACGGCGTCCTGCAGGTCATTTCCGACCACGGGCTGGACGGGATCATAGCGACCAACACGACGCTTGCGAGGCCCGGTGCCTTCTCCCGGGTGCCGGAGACCGGGGGCCTCAGCGGGGCGCCGCTCAACAGGCGGTCCACGGAGATCATCAACTACATTTCCCGGGCGACGGGCGGAAGGCTGCCCATAATCGGGGTCGGCGGGATCACCGACGTCGAGACCGCCGCCGAGAAGCTGGATGCGGGTGCGACGCTGGTCCAGGTCTACACGGGAATGATCTACCGCGGCCCGTTCTTCGGCGCCGAACTCGCCCGGGGGCTGGCGGACCGCCAGCGCAGGTAGGGCCGGCCGCGGGGACCTCACCCGAGGGCGCCCATCCCCTGGAGGAGGCTCCATGCGCCGAGCGCGATGATCGGCAGGCCGGAGTAACGCCCGCCCTGTGCTCCGAACGGGGCCAGCTTCTCGAGGAGGACGAAGACCGTGAGCGCGGCGATCCACCACAGGTTCATCACCCCGCCCACGAATAGGAGCATCATCAGGGCCCAGCAGCAGCCCAGGCAGAACACGCCGTGTTCAACCCCCAGGTAGAAGCCGCCGGACACCCCCGTCCTCCAGTGCCTCGTCAGGAACTCCGCGGGCGACCGGCATGACTCGAGGCAGGCGCGCTTTAGCGGGGTGAACTGGAACAGGCCCGCGACGATGAGGATCGCCCCGCCAAACCTCTTGTCCCGCGCGTCCATCATCGGCGAGAGCAGGAGCCAGTGGGCGAGCAGCCTCTGCAGGACGGTCGCGACGAGGCTGAAGACCGTCCATACGAGGAGGTAGCCTCCGGCGAACGCGTAGACATGGGCCGGCGTCCGGTCGCCCTCCGGGCTCCTCCGGATGACGCTCGCGTAGAGGAGGAACGCGGGCGCCGCGGAAGGCAGCATCATGCCCGCCATCATCACCACCCACATCGCGAAGAGCAGGATGAGGTGGGTGAGGTCCCACGCGGAGGGCATCATCCAGGCCGCGGAGCCCCTCATCGTCCCGTACATGTCGAACGCCATCGGCACGATCCAGGCCCAGCAGAGCGCGATGGCGGCGACGAGCGATCCCCCGATCAGCCAGCGGTCGCGGCGCAGGAGGGACTCCACATGGGTGCGGTCGCTCGGCGGCACTCTCGGGGTCAGCGTACGACGCCGTGCGTGCTCCAGTGGATGCGGGCCAGATGGGCGTGGGTCCCGTTGAAATCCAGCTCGATCTGGCCGGGGGCCCTCGCGGTGCCGCTCACGAACTCGCTCTCGGTGAATTCGAAGCCGGTCGGCAGCGTCACGCGGATCTGGTGGTCCGCCTTGGTCATCGGATTCTTGATGGACTCGGCGCTGCCCTCGATCACGCCGGGCACGCTCACCTTCGCCGTGCGCGCCTTCATGTTGACCGCAAGCTCGATCGGCTTGAATACGGTCGGGAGAAGCTTTGTGACCGTCGTGGAGAAGACCTGCCAGATGAGCTTCCCGGGCTCCGTTTCCTTCCCGTGGGAGATCGCCTCGAGGGCCGACCGCTGGCGGGCGTCCGCCCTCTCGTCGATGATCGACTGGAAGGTGCCGTTGCCGAGGTGGATCGGGCCCGGCCACGCGGCAAGGATGCCCCAGCGCAGACCGTCCAGGACCACGTCGTTGAAGCGGCCCTTCTCGATCTGGACGAACGTGTGGGCGCGGCAGTTGCCGTGGGTGGGCGCACCGTTGAACTGGCACGGGCAGCCCCAGATGCAGTTGCAGCTGGCGAATTCGACACCCTGCATGGACCATTCTGCTAGTTTCATGGGAGGATCCTTTCCGTTAGCTGATGAGGGCAATTACGCGCCCTTATCACCGGGAATAGCAAGCGGTTTAGGCCCGTCCGGTCAGATCACCCAGTCCTCGACATAGCCCACAAGCGACTCCTTCTTCTGGCGGGGCCTGACGACCAGGTCGTCGGCCTTGAAGTAGGCGATGCTGTTCGCGGGGACGGACTCGAGGACAAACACGTTTCCCCCGACGACCGAGTTAGCCCCGACACGGGTCTCGCCCCCGAGGATCGTCGCGTGCGCGTAGATCGTGACGTTGTCGCCGATGTCCGGATGGCGCTTGACGCCCTTGACCGGGTTTCCCTTCGCGTCGGTCTCGAACGACTTCGCCCCGAGGGTGACGCCCTGGTAGAGCTTCACGTGGGCGCCGATGGTGGCGGTCTCGCCGATCACGACCCCCGTGCCGTGGTCGATGAAGAAATAGAGGCCGATCCTCGCACCGGGATGGATGTCGATGCCAGTCCTCTCGTGGGCGAATTCCGTGATCATGCGCGGCAGGAGAGGGATCCCCAGGTCGTAGAGGACGTGCGCAAAGCGCTGGAGCGAGATCGCGAGCACGCAGGGGTAGGCGAGGATGATCTCCTCGTAGCTGAGCGCGGCAGGGTCTCCCTGGTAAGCGGCCTCGACGTCGGTGCGGATCGCCTTCCGGAGGTCCGGCAGCGTCCCGAGCGCCTCCATGGCGAGCTGTCGGGCCCGGGCGGCGGGATCCGGGTCCCTTGAGAACCTGAGGCACTTCTCGATCTCCACCTGGAGGCGGGTCCCGATCCTCTTCAGGAGGGTGTCGACCAGCCCGGGAACCTCCCTCTTCGCCAGCTTGGTCTCCTCGAAGTAGCCGGGGAAAAGCAGGTGCATGCAGTCCCGGGCGGCCTCGTTGACCGACTCCTGGGACGGCAGGTTGACCCCGTCCAGGTGGTTGATGCCCCCGTCGGTTTCGTACGAGGCGAGGAGCGCTGCCTTGATTGCGTCGAGATTCATGCGGAGCCGGTCGCCCGAAAGGTTCGCCAGGGACGGGGAAGGGTCAAAACCCAATTTCAGGGCTGGACAACGCGGCGGGGTTGCCACTGATTACCCCCTCCCCGTTTCAGATGCCCGGGTGGTGGAATTGGTAGACACACACGTTTGAGGGGCGTGTGCCGTAAGGCGT
>PLXR01000057.1 GCA_003151495.1 Opitutaceae bacterium | reverse complement strand
GGGACTCGGCGTGGGACTCGGCGTGGGGGTCGGCGTCGGGCTCGGCGTTGGCGTGGGCGTTGGCGTGGGCGTTGGTGTGGGGGTCGGCGTCGGCGTCGGTGTCGGTGTCGGCGTCACCGAAACCGTTATGCCAACGATGTCGATGCCGGCCCCGGTCACCAAGGTGCTGTTCACCACGTTCCCCGAAAGATCATACTCCGAGATCAGTCCCTGGCTGGTGGGCCTCGCAATATAGAGGTCGCCTCCCGCTAACGCCATTCCGTCGGTGTTTGAACCCAGGCTAGGCACCAGCGAGTAGTTGAGAACGGTTCCGTATGTTGTAAATTCGCTGATCCTGTTTGACGCCGTATCCATGACATAGAGGTCGCTCCCGGACACCGCGACTGAGTAGGCGGTTGTCGTAGACGCTACCGAACTGTTTACCAGCGAGCCCGAGGTCGTGTATTCGTAGATCTGGCCATCGCTGCTTCCGATAAACATGTCGCTCCCTGAAACAAAAATGCACGTCAGGCCGCTCACATAGCAGACCGCCGCGTTTATCGTGGCACCGGTCGTCGCGTCATATTCTCCCACCGCGCCACCGCCCTGGTTGGCGACATAAATGGTGTTGCCTGAGACGGCGATCCCGTAGGGCTGGGACAGTCCCGTCACGAACGCTGCATTGATCGCGGCGCCGGTCGTTGCGTCGTACTCACCGATCGTTCCGGAGCCCTGGTTGACGACGTAAAGATTGTTCCCAGAAATGGCGACGCCCCATGGCGAGCCGAGTCCGGAGACAAGAGAGGCGTTGATTAAAGAGCCATCGGTGCCGTATTCGCTGACCGTGCCGAGGGAAAAGTGCGTGACGTAGATCTGCGCACGTGCCTTCCCAGGAATGGCCAAAAGCGAGAGTGCCAATACAGCACCGGAAACCATTGTCCAATCTGTGCGGAACCCCAAATCTGGCTCCACACTGGAAAACGGAGCTCTTCGCAACATGGCCGAAAATAGTGTTTTCGCGGCATTTGTTGTAGTACGGCGAATCCACCTATAGAGCCCAATTCCATCGCGGCGTACGTCTGGGAGATACCGGACAGGGGCAAAGATTGCCAAGGCAATCGCCACGACGGCGGGCCCGAGTCGATCAACACAAAATTCGGGGTGGATGTTCTTCACTTTAATCGGGATTTCCCATTTGAAATTGGAATGCGTTGATGTAAGCGCCCGCGCGGTCGGGCCGCGCTTTGCGTCTATGGAGCGCAAAACGGGGCCCAGTTTGATCGAAAGGACCTCTCCACTAATTCTCTGCAAGCGAATGGCGGAAAGTTTCAGAAAATTTCCATTTTCTGCCGCCCCGTCAAAACCGGACAGATCACGAATCCGTCTCTGCTTCTCCTAACCAGCCGTTTACCCGTTCGTTAGGAAGAGGTGCCTGGTTCGGCAGTTCTTCTCCGCCAAGACTCAGCCTCAGCCGACTTTCCCCACGCAGCGTAGAGTTTGACCAGACTCTCTCCCTCGCGGCGCAAACTGACATCGGCGGAGGCCGGAATCCTCGATCCCTGCGCCTTTAGCCCCGCAAACCCCGCCAACATCAGCGGCTCCGCGTCGGCGAAACGCAGTTCGTCAGCGAGCACTTCGCCCAGCAGACTTTCGACATAGGAGGTTCGCCATTCGTCGGGAAACAGGCGCTGACGCGTTTCCAGCGACGACAGAAGGAGAGTTTCGGCCTCGGCAAATTTCCCCGCCTTGAGGAGAACCCATCCCAGGGTGTCACGGGTCGCGAGCGTCTGTGGATCCTCCGGACCATACCTCCGAAGGTGCATCTCCAGAGATTGGCGCAGTATTCCCTCGGCCTCGGCGATCTTGCCCTCCTGTTGGTAAAGGAAGCCCAAAGCGGTCATGATCCCAAGTGTCTCGTGATTTTCCGGGCCGATGCTCTGGCGGCTAATTCCGAGGGCTTCAAGGAGCACAGCTTCGCCTTCGGCGGATTTCCCCAAGAACGGGAGAATCTGGCCCAGCGTCTTCATCGAATGAACGGTGATCCGATGATTCGGTCCCAACACCCTGCGTTTGGCCGCGAGGACGCTCCGTTCGAGGGCCTCCGCTCGGGCGAATTTTCCCTCAAAGAAACAGCTGCACGCAAGATCGTGCTCCTCCGACAGGATGTCCGGATGCTCCGGTCCGAGAAGCCGGGTCTGGATTTCGATCGTCCGCATCCCGATGGCCTCCGCCTCGGCAAATTTACCTGCTCTTAGGTAATGGGTCACCAGGTGATTCATCGAATCCAGCGTGGAGCGGTCCTCCGGCCCGAAAACCCGCCTGCGGATTTCCAAAACCTGGAGCTGGAGTGCCTCGGATTTTTCGAATTGCTGCTCGTTCGAAAGAGCCTCGGCCAAGCCGAGCATGGCCGCCAGCGTGCGGGGGTGCTCGGGGCCGAGCACGCGCCTTTCGATTGCGAGTGTTTGGGCATAAACCGCGTCCGCTTCCACCATCTTGCCCGACCAGATCAACACGTCGCCCAGGGTCTCCATGGAACGGAGCGTGTCGGGATGTTCCGGACCCAGCACCCGGCTTTGCTGTTCCAGGGTCTTTCGGGCGAGCGCCTCGGCTTCCTGCACTTTCCCCTGCGACAAGAGGGCGCCAGCGAGGAGGTCCGTCGCGCCAAGCGTCCTCGGATCTTCCGCGCCCAATTGCCGCCGGAAGATCCCGATCGCCCGGTCAAGGTCGTGCTCCGTCAGTGCGTATTCGCCTAGTGAACGATAAGTTTCCGCGAGGGTTGCGCGCAGTGCGGCTTCGACAAGGGGCTGGTCGGCGAACCGGCCGTCGATCTTTTTCTCGGCCCGGTCTAGCACCGTTCGCAGGGTCAGATTGCGGTCAGGCTCCTGGTCGGGTGCGGCCTGCGCGAGCAGGTCATTCTGCAGGAAGTCCGCGATGGCCTTGCTGATGGCGGACTCGGTCGTCGCGCGCTTGCGCTCGGTTTCAGCTCGCTCGAGCGCTGCAGTCGTGGCGCGTTGTTCGCGGCCCAGGCGTACGGCAGCGTTCGTGGAAATCACCGCGACGCAGACCAGCAGCAGCAGCGCCGCAATCGAGACGCCCGCCAGCGCCGGATTGCGCCGCGCCCACGCCGCCGCCTGACCAAGCGCCGACACTGGCCGCGCCGCAATCGGCCGGCCGGCAAGCCATGCGCGGAGATCCTCCGCCAGCGCTGCAGCCGAGGCATAGCGCGCCGCCGTCTCAGGCATCAGACACTTCGCGGCGATCACCGCCAGGTCCCGCGGCCCTCCCTGGCCCACAGCAGGGGTTGGGGAAGCCGGAGGCGCCCCGACAAGGAGTTCATGAAGGATGGCACCCAGCGCATAAACGTCCGCCGCCGTCGTCGCATTGGACCCACCTGCGAGCACCTCCGGCGCAAGATAACCCGGCGTTCCCATCACCACCATCGGCCGCGTGACCGGCCTGTCGCCGTCGGTTGCCTCAAGCACCTTGGCGAGACCGAAGTCGCTGACAAACGGCCGGTCCGCCTCATCGAAAAGCACGTTGCCCGGCTTGAGATCCCGATGCAGCACACCTCGCAGGTGGGCGTAATGCACCGCATCTGCAAGTGTCACCATCAACTGTGCGATCGCGCGCCAATCACCCTGATAGCGACTGAGCCGCTCCGCGAGCGAACCGCCTGCGCAGAGCTTCATCGTGAAATATGGAAGCCCATCGTGCTCGCCCACGCTCAGCACCGGAAGGATCACCGGATGGTCGAGCCCTGCCAGTGTAATCGCCTCCAGCCGGAAACGCGCGCGCGACTCCACCGAGCCTGCCTCGTGGGGCCGCAGGATTTTCAACGCCACCTCGCGGGCCGGATTTTCCTGGCGCGCCCGATACACGATTCCCGCCGCACCGCGACCCAGTTCCTCGATCACTTTGTGCCCAGGCACGGTGAACAGGACCCCGCCCGCTGAATTGCCCGGATCCGGCGCCGGCTCCCCATCGCGGTCGGAAAGGACGCCCTCCAGCGCGCAGCGCGGACACCAAAGGCCACTCTCGCTCGCGAGTCCGGTGCCGCACATGGGGCAGCGGGAAGTTGCATACTGGTCCTTCATCGCCGCATCAGGCCGAAGGGTCGGAGAGTACGAGATGCAGGTGGGCCATCTCGTCATCAATCTCATGGGGCGCATCGACAGTCAGCGCCACCTCTACGCGGACCCGGCCGCGAAACTGCGACCTCAGCCGGAATACCTCGGTCTTCAACCGCGCCAGCGGCCAGCCCAATCCGGCAGCGGCCGCATCGTAAGGCGGTGTCTCGACCGCACCTGGCAGGAAACGCAGCAGCATCGCCAGTTCCTCCGCCTCCCCGCGCCAGTCCTCCTCCAACTCACGCCTCACCCGTATCAGCAGCCCCTTCGCCCATTCACGATCGAACGCCCGCGCCACATCCGCCGGCACCGCAGGCTCGCCTGCGCCCGAGGCCAGGTCGTCGAGTGAAAGAGGTACGGCGCCACTGCCGCGTTTCACCGCCTCGTTTCGGACGCGGGTACGGGCAAGAAAGCGCGTGAGCGTTCCGAGCAGGAATGACCGGAAACGACCGCGCAGCCGGTCCGCACGCTGCAGGGTCGAGCTCTCGATGAGGTGCAGGAAGAATTCCTGCGCCAAATCCTCGGCATGGGTTCCTCCCATGTTCTGCTGCCGGATGAAGCTGACCACCGGCTCCCGATAGCGGCGGTAAAACTCCGCCAAGGCTTCCGCCTGCGCCGCATTGCCATGGATCGTCGCCTGAGCCAGCAGGCTCCAGCGGGTGGTCGGAAACGCCATGCCGCTTACTTGAACAACCCGACCGCCCGACGCAATCCCTCACCGTGTCCGTTTTGGTCAAAACCCATGCCATGTCCCCACCATGGCGGCGCCGCCGACAAAGGCCTAAAAAGATCCAAACCCAAGGGCACGTCATCCATGGAAGCGGATCCTGGAACGTCACCCAGATAGCCAAAGTCGAACAAGTGACCCTCAGCGCCGACGGCTACGATCCCCGGGAAATCGACGTCAACTAGCGGCTGCGGACAGATTGCGGACAATCCCGAGGGGAAACACGGCTTCAGTCTCAGCATGGGAATACCGCTCACAGGCCAGTCTCACGCGGCGGCGGATTCAAATCCCGGCACCTCCACCATTTTGCTTGGTAGGCCTTGCATGGGGCATTCCAAGCGCTAGGCTACCTCTTGATGACGCCTGTGGCCACCAAGAGACGCCTTCATGACACCGATTCGCGGTCAATGGATTGGCTGTCGCGGTCCCATCAGGAGAGGCTGGCCGCGGTCGAGGCGATTCGCCTCACCACTCCGGACTCACCCCATGCTCAACAAGCATTTCCAAGATTTTCTCGGATTACTCGAAAAGCACCACGTTGAGTATGTGATTGTCGGCGGGTACGCCGTTGGGGTTCACGGCTTTCCCCGCTATACAGGAGACATGGATGTTTTTGTGGGCATCAGCGGTGAAAACGCCGGGCGCCTTGTCGACGTCTTTAGCGAATTTGGTTTCGCATCTCTTGGTCTCAAGTCCAGCGATTTTCTCGAGCCTGACACGGTGGTCGAGGTCGGAAGGGAGCCCATGAAAATCCAGGTCCTCACAGGGATCGACGGAGTTACCTTTGACCGGTGTCGTTCCGACCGGATGATGGTGAACATCTCTGGATTACAGGTCCCATTCATCGGATTTGAATCTCTCTTGGCCAACAAAGCCGCTTCTCCTCGGAGCAAAGACCGGATCGATCTAGATGAGCTTGCCCGTCTGCGGGATTTGCAGAAGAAACGGGAAATTGAACGCGAGATCGAATAGATGTCTTCGTTCGACGGTGTCAGACGCGGGCCCGACGGGCTGCCCCACCCGATCTCGATCTCCAAGACTGAAAAATCCGGCCCGTGGAAACGAATATTGGGATGCCTGCGGACAATATGCGGACAATCCCGAGGGAGAACAGGCCTGCCGTCTCAATAAGAGTCCTCGGCCGCCGGGCTAATCTCAGCCGATAGCGGATTCAAATCCCGGCACCTCCACCATTCTTGACATCGCCGTGCGGCGCCGGACAAGCATTTCGTCCCCCGCCAAGCACGGCCCGCCGCCCGCAATCGGGAACTCGTCGCCGCGAGGGTGCAAATCCCCGCGGACATTGATATCGTCCCGGAAATGCTCCTGATCCCCTGTAGGCCGGATGGCCGGCGCCAAAACCAGCCCCGGACTCCAAGGCGCAACGTGTCTCGCGCGCTGGCGACGGGTCTCTTCCTCGCGGCTATGTGCCTTGGCGCTGCCGCGCGCGCGGAACCCCCGCCCGCATCGGCAGGAGCGGACCCCATTGAGGGCGTCTGGCTGGGGACAATCGAGGCCCCTCAGGGCACGGTCGCGGATTTCGGCCTCGAGTTCTTCAGGGACCGGCGGGGAGCGCTCTCATTCAGGATGAATTTCCCCGAGATGTTCACCTACGCCGCGGAATTCGGGATCCCCGTCAATGCGGACGGCCGCGGCCGCTACGCCATCACGCCTGCCTTCGACCTCGACCTGAGGCTGGAGGGAAACCACCTGACGGGCACATTTGGAAAGGGGAAACTTCCTGTCGCGCTCGTGCGCGGCGGGCACTTCCCCCCGAGGCCGGCCGCGGAGCGCCTGCCCCCGGGCCCGGCGCCGCTCTGGCAGTACGACATGGGCGGCGGCACGTGGGCTCCGCCCGTGGTGGCCGACGGCAGCGTCTACGTGGGCACCGCCAACGGGCTTCTTCACGCCGTGCGCGCCGCTGACGGCGCCCTCCTGTGGAAATGGAAGGGGGGGCATGGCATCGACGGCCGCGCCGTTGTCGGGGAAGGCACGGTCTACGTGCTCGACACCGGGACCAACCTCATCGCGCTCGACCGCGCCAGCGGGGCCCTTCGCTGGACGGCGCCGCTCCATGACGCGCGGATCGCGGGCGGTGCGGCGCCCGACAACCCGACCTTCAACCACCGCGCGGCGACACCCCTCCTGGCCAACGGCGTGGTTTACTGCGGCTCGAGCGACGGGGGCCTCTATGCCGTCGACGCGCAGACGGGCGCCAGGCTCTGGCGCCACGATGCGAAGGCGCCGGTGTTCTCAGGGGTCGGCCTCCTCGGGGCCGACACGCTCATGTTCGGGACCATGGACGGCTCCGTCGTCTTGCTCGACCGCCGCACCCGCGGCGAGACGCTCAGGCTTAGAACGGACGGAGGGGTCGTGACAACGCCCGTCGTCGCCGGGGGAATCCTGGTCGCGGGCAGCAGGGACTATATGATCCACGGATTCGCCCTCCCGGGCGGCGCGCCGGCCTGGCGGTACTCCTATTGGTTCTCGTGGGTAGAGTCGACGCCCGCGATTGCGGGCGGCCTCCTCTACTTCGGCGCCTCCGACTTCAGCAGGGTGACCGCCCTCGACCCGGCCACCGGCAGGGCGAGGTGGTCGACCCCCGTGCATGGCATGAACTGGGGCACGCCCCTCGTGACCGCCCGGAGCGTGTTCACCGGCACGGTCTCGCAGAACATCGAGGGGACCGCGATCGCGCACGTCGGCGGGATCATGGCGCTCGACCGCTCCACCGGCGCCCCGAGGTGGCAGCTTCTCGCCACCGCCGCACCGGAGAACGGGTTTGGCGGCTATGCGGGCTCGCTCGCCCTCGCCGGCGACAAGGTCATCGCGGCCGGATTTGACGGGAGGCTCATCGCGCTTCCGGCGGACTGAGCCGCTTCCCCCGCACGGCTTTCCGGCCGGGATACGTAGTTCCCCCTTTTGACGCGGGGCACCGGGGGGTTCCACAGTCGCCTCACCAGTTCAATAGGGGGCGGGCATCAAAGGGATCCACCCTGCGCGACAAACTTCTGGGGAGAACGAATTCGCGCAGGGTGGCCTGCGGTGCCGACCAATAGCGCCTCCGGTTGGCGGGAGGCATTCTCAATAGGTTCCGCGACATGTGTTTCTGGACCCTGTGATAAAGTCGTCAATGGCCGCGCCGGTTCGGGCGGCAGGTTGACGAACTTTTAGCAGCGTTTTTGCGAACCCCTTACAATTGCGCGGCTTGCAGCGCTCCCTAACCGCCGGCGGGCGCCGCGGGATCGAACGCAAAGGGAATGCTGACCCGCGCCTCCACGGCTCGCCCGTCCTTCACGCACGGGACGAAGCGCCACCCGCGCACGGCGGAGAGCGCCGCCTCTCCGAACGCAGGGTCGGAGGCGCTCTCGACGGCGGGATCGGCCACCCCTCCCGTCGGCGTGATGCGGACCGCCACGACCGCCCTGCCCTTCACTCCCGTCTTCCTGAGGGCCTCGGGATAGCCGGGCGCAGGTCCGAACAGGAGGCTTGGGCCGGCCTGCCTGACCGAGGCGAGCCTCGACTTGATCATCCGCCCCATCATCTCCTCGCGGAAGGCCTCCGTCTGCTCGGACGTGAAGACCTCCGAGCCCCGGGCAAACAGGTGGACGGTGCAGTGCCGGAGGGCCGGCCCCCCCTCGACGTTGATGTCAGCCGTGAATTCCAGCGGCGCCCGTGGACCCAGCCTGCCGACCTCGCGCGCGACGATGCCACCCCCGCCGTCGGTGAACTCGAGCTCTAGGACCAGGAACACGTCCTCAAGGGAAAAGGGAGTCTCGAACTCGGCGCTGAAGTGGACCTGCCTGTTCGCGGCGAGGTTCGGATCCCGGCCCATGAAGTTCCAGCCGGTGAACTCCACCTTCCTGTGGTTCACCGCGACGAAGCACGGAAGGAACTCGTCCACCCCCTTGAGGGCGTACCGCGCGCCGGCCGCGGGTGAGAGGCTGCCCTTTTCCATGATGAAGGGGCGGTCCTCGCGGATCCTCAGGACCCTGTGGAACTGGCCGTCGGAGGGCTCGAGGACATAGAGCCTGCTCTGCGCGGCAAGCGGGGATGAGACTGCCAGCAGCGCAACGACCGAGGCCGATATCAGATGCCGGAAAAGGCGCCTCTTCATGGGGTATTCCTAGGCCCGATGGCCCGCCCGCGCAAGGCCCCCCGGGGCGTCGGCGGCCGGGGCGGCGGCATGGATCCCCCCCGGGCAACCGGTCGGCCGGGATTTTACATCGCGTCCCTCTGGAAGCCCGCGGGTTCGGGACCATGCCGCGGGCTAATTCCGCCGATTAGTCGGTTTCCTAAAATGCCCGGTCCTGGGCGATTGCCCGCGCTCAACGCCCCAGGTCGATTCGCGATCAGGGATGGGGCGTGATCGAAACGACCGTCGGAACGGCAACGCGCCTCGCACCCGGTGGGGCGAGCCGCGGCCATTGGAAACCGCGCTCGTCGGCTGGCGGCCAAGGGCGTTCAGTTCGTCGCCGCCTTCTGGCATCAAGCAGAACTTTTTTGACCTCGGTGGGGCCCCCAGTTAGATGCCGGGCTCAAAGAGACGACCGAATCGGTTGCCAATCCCGAATCCCATGAGCGGACAACGCAAACCCTCCACCATAAATGAATATCTCAAGGGCGTCCCCGCGGACCGCCGGCGGGCGCTCAAGGACCTCCGCGCCAAGATTCGGTCCATCGCTCCCGGCGCCGTGGAGTGCATCAGTTATCGCATCCCTGCCTTCCGTCTCAACGGCGTCGTGGTCGCGGGCTTCTGCGCGACTTCCCAGGGATGCTCGTATTTCCCGTTCAGCGGCTCGACCCTCGGGGCCCTTGCGCGCGATCTGGCTCGCTACGATCAGACCAAGGGTTCGCTCCATTTCCCGACGGACAAGCCGTTGCCGGCCGTGCTGGTTCGAAAGCTGATTAGGACCCGCATCGCCGAGATGAAGCGGTGACCAGGGGCCGGGGCCACAAAGGTGAGCGCAGCCCCGGTGCGCCGCAGGCATGCACGCGCGAGGGTCGGGCCAACCCGGCCGACGGGATGCAAGGCATGGCGGCCCCATCGTCACTTCGTCTTGCAAGAATCAGCAGGTTTGCCCCACCCGCTCGAAACTGTTGAATCGCCCCCGCATGAAACCCCTTTCAGGCGCCGCGTTCCTCCTCCTCGCGCTCGGCCTGCCTGTCTCGCGAGCGGCGCCGATCCATGTCTGGGAGAAACAGGAGGTGACGCTCACCGCCGAGGGGAGCCATCCCAATCCCTACACCGACGTGGTCGTCTGGCTGGACCTGTCGGGCCCGGGCTTCTCCAGGCGCGTCTACGGGTTCTGGGACGGCGGCTCAACCTACCGGATCCGGGTCCTCGCCACGCAGCCCGGCACCTGGTCGTGGAAGACGGGCAGCAATGGGAACGACCCCGGCCTGTCCGGCAAGACAGGTTCATTCGAGGCGGTCGCCTGGACCGAGGCCGAGAAGGACCTGAATCCCCTGCGCCGCGGCATGATCCGGCCCACCCCGAACGGCCACGCCCTCGAGTTCCCCGACGGGACGCCCTACCTGGCGATCGGGGACACCTGGTACTCGGCCGGCACGAACCGGTTCCCCTGGTTCGACGATGACCGGGAGAGGCCGATCGGGCCCGCGGCGGGCTTCAAGGACTACGTCCGCCTCCGGAGGGCGCAGGGCTACAACTGGGTGAACGTGATCGCCGCCTTCCCCAACTGGCACACCGACGGGAGGCCGTGGCACCTCATGATGGACGACCCGGAGAGGACGACGGTGCGCTCCGCATGGCTGGAGTTCGGGACGGGGAGCGCGAAGAACATGGATAACGAGGGGGGAAAGCCCTTCCTCTTCCCGGGCAGGGTGCCGGGATTCGAGGGGGTGTTCCCCGACATGGACCGGATAAACCCGGAATACTTCAGGTACATCGACCGGAAGATCGACTACCTGAACGCCAACGGATTCGTCCCCTTCATCGAGGCCTCGCGGCGCGACTCGGGGCTTTGCTGGCACAAGTACTACAGGTGGCCCGATTCGTATTCCCGGTATGTCCAGTACGTCTGGTCCCGCTACCAGGCCAACATCACGGTGCTCAGCCCCGTGCACCTGGACATCATCGACGAGACGGTGAGCCCCGCCGACTACACGGCGGCACTCCGGCAGGTGGAGCGCCAATACGGGCTGCCGCCGTTCGGGACCCTGCTCTCCGCCAACGCGAACCCCTCCACCCTCGAGAACTGGGGGGAGGACTCCTGGGTCACGCTGCACCAGACCGGGAACATGAGGGAGCACAATAACTACTGGTACCTGACGGAGATCTACAACCTGAAGAGGCCCGTGCCCGGGCTGAACGGCGAGCCGTACTACGCCGGCTACAAGGACAACCGGGGAAACGGCGCCGCGAACTACAAGCTCGGGGCGGAGGGCGGCACGCCGCGCGACGGCGAGCTCGTCCGCTCGTCCATGTACGGGAGCTTCCTGTCCGGGGGGTTCGCCGGCCACGTCTACGGCGCCGAGGGGATCTGGGGGGCGGACATCGAGCCGAGCGCGCCGACGAAGATGTGGGACGCCTTCCTTTGGAAGTCCGGTGACGGCATGCGCCACCTGCGCACCTTCGCGCTCTCGATCGGGAAGCGCTACCAGGAGCTCGTGCCGCTCGCCGACCTCGTCTCCCCCAACAAGTCGCACACCGTGCTGGGGTACGACGGCTGGGCCTACTGCGCGCGCACCGAGGACAAGGAGGTCTTCCTCGCCTATTTCGAGACGGGATGCCCGAGAGGGGAGATCAGGGGGGCGAGGCTGAACAGCGCCTACCGCGCGCAATGGTTCAACCCGAGGGAGGGGACTTGGAGCGACGCGGGGGGCGGCTCCCTGCGGGCGAGCAAGATCGGCGTGATCGCCCTGCCGGATTTCCCGTCGGCCGGGGACTGGGGGCTCAAGCTTTCCTACACGGGCCCGGCAGGCCCTGCAGATCCCCGCCCATGAGCCCCCGCTGGAGGACACTGGCCTTCTCGGGCGCGACCCGCATCCTGCGGGAAGCCCCGACGGCTTCCTGCCGTGGCAATTCCGGACGTTCAGGATGATCCCCGGGCCCTGGCGGCCGGGCGGCAGCCCCGAGGGAACACCTTCGGCTTGCGCCGCCACCCGAGTTGCCGCACCTTCCGCGCTGCGTGAAATCACCCCTCCTAGGTTTCATGGCCCTTGGCTTGCTCGCCAGCTGCCCCCTGGCCGCCCAGGACCCCGACCCGTCGGCCGAGCACGGCCTGCCTCCCGGCTTCCACACGCTGCACATCGGCGACCCCGCGCCCGACTTCTCCCTCCTCGGGGTGGACGGGAGGACCTACGGCCTCGCCGACTTCAGGGGGGACCCGTTCCTGATCGTCATCTTCCTCTCGAACCACTGCCCCGCCTCTCACGCGGCGGAGACCCGGTTCATCCCCTTCGTCGCGGGGCTCCGCGGGAAGGGCGTCGGCGTGGTCGCGATCAACCCGAACAGCATGGAGGGCCTGCGGGTCGAGGAGCTCGGCTACAGCAAGTACGGGGACAGCTACGAGGAGATGAAGCTCTACTCGAGGGAGCGGGGGTTCACCTTCCCCTACCTCTACGACGGGGGCACCCAGGCGACGGCGCGGGCCTATGGGTGCCTGTGCACGCCCCACATGTTCATCTTCGACGCCGCGCGGAGGCTGCGCTACGCCGGCCGCTTTGACGACTCCCAGCTGCCCGACCCCGCCTCGGTGCACTCGACGGACGGCGCCAACGCGATGGGGGCGCTCCTCGCCGGCCGGCCGGTCCCCGCCGAGGTCACGCGGCCCATGGGGTGCTCGACCAAGTGGCAGACGAAGCGGAACATGGTCGCCGAGGGCAACGAGGCCTGGGCCAACATGCCCGTCTCGATCGAGGCCGCCGACGCCGCGGGGATCGCGGCGCTGGCAAGGAACCCCACGGGCCGGCTGAGGGTCATCAATCTCTGGGCCACCTGGTGCGTCCCGTGCGTCGAGGAGTTCCCGGGGCTCGTGTCCCTCTCGCGCCGCCTCGAGACGCGGGACTTCGACCTGATCACGGTCAGCGTCGACGACCCGAAGGACCGCGACAAGGCGCTCGCGTTCCTCAGGCGCCAGCATGCCGCGGTCCCCCCGGGCGCAAGGGCCTCCGTGGCCACGCAGGGCAGGACCACCAACAACTTCATCTACACGGGCCCGGGCGGCGACGCCCTGGCCCAGGCTCTCGATCCCAGGTGGCCCGGCGGGTACCCGTACACCGTGGTGATCGCGCCGGGCGGCGAGATCCTCCAGCGCTACTCGGGCGCGCTCGACACGGCCGAGCTCCAGTCACGGCTGATCGACAGGCTCGGCATCTACTACAAGTGACCCCCGCCGCCCCCGGGCCCGGACCATGACGCTCCAATGGATCGACTGGGCCGCGATCGGCGCCTACGGGGCCGTGATCGCGGCCGCGAGCGTGTTGCTCGCACGCAAGCCGAAGTCCTCCGAGGACTACTTCCTGGCCGGGCGCTCCCTGCGGTGGCCCTTCATCGGGGCCTCGCTCTTCGCGGCGAACATCTCGGCCGAGCACTTCGTGGGCCTGGCGGGGAGCGGGTACTCCGGGGGGATGGCGGTTGGCGGGTACGAGTGGTCGGCGGTGTTCTGCCTGGCGCCCCTGATCCTGCTCTTCCTGCCCTTCTACGTGAGGAACAAGATCTTCACGGTGCCGGAGTTCCTGGAGCAGCGCTACGGGCCCGGCATCCGGCTCTTCTTCTCCGGCTTCATGGTGATCCTCTCGGTGCTGACGAAGATATCGGTCTCGCTCTGGGCCTCGTCGCTCGTCTTCTCGAGCCTCCTCGGGTGGAACCAGAGCGCGGTGATCTGGGGCGTGGGCGCGGCGACCGCGCTCTACACGATGAAGGGCGGGCTCCGGGTCGTGGTCTACACGGACGCCCTCCAGACCGTCGTGCTCCTCGTGGCCGCGGTCATCCTCACGACCGTCGGCCTGCACCACGTCGGCGGCTGGAGCGGGCTCCACGCGAGGCTCGCCCCGGAGATGTTCTCGATGGTGAGGCCCGCGACCGACCCGGACTACCCCTGGCCCGGGATGTTCTTCGGGGTCATGCTCGCAGGGAGCTTCTACTGGTCGATGGACCAGGTCCTGGTCCAGAGGGCCTTCGCAGCCCGGGACCTGGACGAGGGCCGCAAGGGCGCCATCCTCTGCGGCTTCCTGAAGCTCTCGACACCCTTCCTCCTCGTCCTGCCGGGGCTGATCGCGAGGGCCCTCTACCCCGCCCTCGCGAAGCCCGACCAGGCCTATGGGGCGCTGCTCCAGAACCTCATGCCGGCGGGCCTCCTCGGGATCACGATAAGCGGCATCGCGGCCGCGCTCATGGGCCACGTGAGCGCCACCTACAACTCGGTGGCCACACTCGTGACCCGCGACTTCTTCCTGCGCTGGCGCCCCCGGGCGAGCCAGACCCAGCAGATCGCGTGCGGCCGCGCGACCGTCCTCGTGGTGTTCATCCTCGGGTCCCTCTGGGCGCCGATGATCGGCAGCTTCGGGAACCTCTTCACGTACCTGCAGACCGTGCAGGTCTACCTGATGCTTCCCTTTGCCGGCATCTTCTTCGCCGGGGTCCTCTGGAGGCGCGCGACCTCGCAGGGCGTCGCAGCGTGCCTGTGCACGGCCGGGATCGTCTGCCCCATGCTGATGCTCAACGGGCGGTTTCATTTCCTTCCCTTCATGGACACGCCGCTCCTGCGGCCGTGGCTCCACGGCGCGATGCTCGCCTTCGCCGTCTCCATGGTGGCGCTCGCGGCGGCGAGCCTGGCGACGCCCCCGACGTCCCGGGAGAAGCTGTCGACCACCACCGTCGGGAACTGGCGCGCCCTCCTTGCGCCCGGGACGCATGGGGCCCTGCACGACTACAGGGCCTGGCTTGCGGTCATGCTGACGGCGGCCGCCACGCTGTGGTTTATCATGCGCTGAGCGTGAAATAAAAATGGCGTTCCGCGCTCAAACCCGATGGCATCGGGGCTTCGAGCCCCCCTGCAACCCCAAGCGGCCACGCACGCCAGCAGCCCCAAAACCCCATGATCGAGACCCAAGAATCCGCGCCCCAGGCGAACGCCTCCGAGCACCTAGGAATCGTTGAGAAGCTGTCGTACGGCCTGGGGGACCTAGCGTCCTGCCTGTACTGGCAGACGTTCATGATCTACCTGACGTTCTTCTACACCGACGTCTTCGGGATCAGCGCGCTGGCCGCCGGCACGATGATCGGGATCAGCCGAATTTCGGACGCCTTCTTCGATCCCGTGATGGGGATGATCGCCGACCGGACCAAGACCCGCTGGGGCAAGTTCCGGCCCTTCTTCATCTGGATGTGCGTGCCGATGGCCGTCCTCGGCGTCCTCACCTTCACGGTTCCGCATGTGGGCGACAACGCGAAGCTGATCTGGGCCTATGTTACCTATAACGCCCTCATGCTGATCTACACGGCGATCAACATCCCGTACACGGCGCTGATGGGCGTCATCACGACGAACGCGCTCGAGCGCACGGCCCTCTCCTCAATCAAGTACGTCGGCGCCTTCGCGGGCGGGATGATCATCGCGGCGACGCTGCTCCCGATGGCGAAGGTGGGCGGATGGCTCGGCGCGCAGACGGTCGAGCGCGGCTGGCAGCTTTGCTTCACAATTTACGGCATCGCCGCCTGCGCCTGCTTCATCACGATGTTCTTTACGACCCGCGAGCGGGTGCTCCCGCCGAAAAAGCAAGTGACCTCGGTGACGAGCGACCTGAAGGACCTGGTGACCAACGGGCCCTGGCTGATACTCGTCGCCTGCACATTGGCGTTCATCCTCTTCGTCGCGCTTCGCGGCAGCGTGACGGCGCACTATTTCAAGTACTACGTGGGCAAGCAGTCGTTCACCCTGCCCTTGTGGTTACCGAAGTCGATGGCCGGCACCCAGACCTGGGAATGGGAGACCATCGCCTCGATGTACAACACGAGCACCCAGTTCGCCTCGCTGGTCGGCGTCATCCTCATGCCCTTCGTGGCCCGGATGGGGGGCCGGAAGATCGCGTTCATGGTCCTCATGATGATCGCGGTCTGCTGCACCGGCTCGTTCTACGTCCTCAGGCCCGACCAGGTCCCGTTGATCTTCGCGATCAACCTCCTCGGTTCCATCACGGGCGGCCCGATCATCGCGCTCCTGATGACCATGTACGCCGACACGGCAGATTACGGCGAGTTCACGAAGAGGCGCCGCGCCACCGGCCTCATCTTCTCGGCGTCGATCTTCTCGCAGAAGCAGGGCTGGGGATTTGGCGCCTGGGCGGCTCTCGCCATCTTGAACAGCACCGGCTTCGTGGCGAACCAGGCCCAGACGCCCGAGACCCTGCACGGTCTCGTGAGGCTCATGAGCATCCTGCCCGCTGGGATCGGCATCGTCTCGATGGTCATCCTGATGTTCTACCCCCTCCACGAGGGCAAGATGGCCGAGATCGAGGTCGAGCTGAAGAAGCGGCGCGCGGCCGACGGAAGCGAGTCGACCGTCCCGGCCTAGGGTTCCGTCACCGTCGGGGTGGCGCGCATGTGCGCCGCCGCGATGGCTGCCCCGAGGGCCGCCCCTGAAAGGGCGTCGAGCACCACGTGCTGGCGTATCGCGACCGTTGAATACACGATCCCGAGGCACCAGGCCCAGTTGAGGGCGCGGGCGACCGGTCCCGCCCCCAGCCCCCTGAGGATGCGAGAGAGCCAGAGCGCCGTGAACACGGCGAAGGCGACGTGGAGCGAGGGAAAGGCGTTTCCCGACGCGTCCACCGCCTTCAAGTACGAGAGGGAAGGCGCCGGCGAGGAGCCGGGCTCGGGCAGCGGTACGGTCGTCGGCCAGAGGAGGAAGACCGCGAATCCGGCGAGGCTCAGGGACGCCGCCGCAATCGCGTAGCCGCCGAGCTCGCACCGCGAGGCGAGGAGCGCCGGGGCGAGCGTCACGTAGACCCAGAGCGAGACGTAGAGCAGCAGCGCCCCCGGGTGAAAACCGATCAGCCGGTCGATCGCGATCCTCGGGATCGTCGTCTGCGGGAAGAGCGGATGGTTGAGGATCCAGAAATAGACCACAAAGAACCCGGTCATGAAGATCGGCATGCCCACAAGCTTCATGAGCCAATGCGCGCGCATTTGGGCTCCCGCGGCGCGCAGCCAGGCCATCGGCGACGGGCCCGGTATCGGGGCATCCATTCGGTGGGTCAAGGTGCACGGAAGATGGCGCGAGTCCCGTTCCCCTGCGATCTTCTTCGCGGGCCCCGCGGCGGCGGGGATGCAATGCAGACGGCCCGGCAATCGGGTGCTTGACAGGGGATTATCGTGATACCATATTGTATCACCATGCCACTCGAAGCCTCCATCCGCGACCTCCGCAACCATTTTCCAGAGGTGCGAAGGATCCTCGAGGCTGAGGGCGAGGTGCTCCTTACCGTGAGCGGGAAGGCACGATATCGCCTCACGCCGTATTCAGAGCGCCCGGCAACACCCCCCGTCCCAGTCGACTACTGGGCCCGCCTTTCGTCATACCAGCCGAGCCCCATATCGGCCGAGGCTTCGAGGGCACTGCATGACGAGAACCGTGGCGACCGGTAATCCAGCCTATGTCGATCCGAGCGCGCTCCTGAAGCTCTACCTTCACGAGCCCGAGTCCAGGAGGATGGCTGCGTGGCGCGCGAAGGCGCGGAGCCCCGTAACCGTAACCCACCACGGGCGCGTCGAACTCATGAACGGGATCGCCCTCGCGGCGCACCGAAAGCTGATCAGCGAGCCGGTATTCAATGCGGCAATTGCAGCCCTGGAGGACGATTTCGAAAAGGGCCGCTACGTCCAGGCCGACCTGCTCTGGCGATCAACCCTGAACAGGGCGGCCGAACTGAGCCGCGAGCACAGCCGGCGACTCGGGATGAGGTCGCTTGATGTCCTCCATGTCGCGAGCGCGCTCGAGCTTGGATTTCGCACGTTCATCACCTTCGACGTGCGCCAGCAAAACCTCGCCCGGGCAGTGGGCCTGCGCCTTCTGATCCCGGCTGCCTGATATCCTGCGCGGCAGGGGTGGCACGTGTGCTTCGGGAGCGACCGCTGGCCAATAATCGCCACAAGGTGTTGTATGCTAGAGGACTACAGCGATCGAGACTATCTCTGTCTTGACCATACCCTTTTTCATAACCAGTACCTTGTTTAACAAAGGTAGCTTGGACAAAAAACCTTCATGAGCATCAACGAGAAATTCACGGCGATCAGGAAGGGGCTGCTCGAATTCCTCGTGCTCAGGATCATCGCCGGGGGAAAGGTCTACGCCGCCGACATCCTGAACCAGCTTGGCGCCACGGAATTCGCGACGCAGGAGGGGACGCTCTACCCGCTGCTCAGCAAGATGCGCCGCGAGGAGCTCGTGGACTACGAGTGGAAGGAGTCCGAGGCCGGCCCCCCGCGGAAGTACTACAAGCTTACGGCAAAGGGCACGGAGCAGCTGCGCGAGACCTCGGAGTATTGGGACAAGATCAGCGCGACCGTGAAGGGCCTCGGCCAGGAATCCGGCAACTAACCACCAGCGACACCCCCCATGAACAAAGTCATCACCATAAACCTCAACGGAAACGCCTACCAGCTCGAGGAGGACGGCTACGAGTCGCTGCGCTCGTACCTGGAGACCGCGGCGCGGCGGCTCGAGGGCAACCCCGACAAGGGCGAGATCATCGCCGACATCGAGCAGGCGATCGCGGATAAATTTCGCGCGATTTTGGGCGTGAACAAAACCGTGGTGATCACCAAAGAGGTAACGGCGGTGATCGTCGAGATGGGACCCGTTGAAGGTGACTCGGCCGAAAAACAGAATGCCGGTGCATCCAGTCAGAAAACGACTGGCAGCGCGGAAAAATCGAATAGTGCCGATGGGGTGAGTGGGGATGGAGTACCGGGCACCACCCGACGACTCTATCGAATTTATCCCGAGGGGGCCATGCTCAGAGGCGTATGCAATGGGCTCGCAGCGTATTTAAATATCGACGTCACACTCGTCCGTATTGGCTTTGTGCTTTTGACTTATTTCTGGGGAACCGGAGTGCTGTTGTATATTCTCTTGGCCGTCATTGTTCCGCAGGCCATAACCGCTTCGGAAAAGTCGGCGGCCACGGGCATGGGTGCGGCCACGGCGCAGGAATTCATCCGCCGGGCCAAGGCCGGATATTACGAAGGCATGAAAACTTTTCACGACAAACAGGCCCACCGCGAGTGGAAGCGGAAATTCAAGCAGGAGATGCGCGGTTGGAAACACGGTTTTCAACGGGAGATGCAGGAGAACGCCCATCAGTGGCAGCAGAACTGGGCCCAATCATGTGGTCAGCATCCCCGTTTCTGGGTGGGCATGGGCTTTACCCTCCTCGTCCTGAAATGGGTGAAATTGTTGTGCTTCGTTTTCGGGATCTATGCGGTTTATTCGCTGGTGACCCATGGCCGCGTCTTTAGTGTGCCTCTCCCCGCCGGGATTCCGGTCTGGATAGGAGTTGTTTTTGTGGTCATGATCTACCAATTCCTGACCTGGCCGATCAAAGCGCTGCGGCATTCCTTATACTACCAACGCCAGTGCGGCTACGGCCCATGGCTGGCCGGTCCGTTCTCCGGCTTGGTCGGGCTCGGCTTCCTCGTCGTGATCGTCTGGCTGCTTGATCATTATGTGCCCCAATTTCATGAAGCCGTGCAACAAATTCCCCCGCTGCTTCACCAGGCCATTGATACCGTCCAGCACTGGCTGGAAAGATCCTGATCGCAGCCCGCTCCATCGCCTTCAACCCCATTACTCGACCGTGAACTTGAAGTAGTCCTGGTAGAGTACGATTTTGAAGTCGTCGTTATCCTTGACGTAAAACCGTACATCATAGGGCCCGGATAAGAGGGCGATGCCGAAGGTGGCTTCATAACCACCTTGCTCATCGGTGGTGATCTTGAGAAAGTCAAAAAAGCGCTCCTTCTCCATTCCCGGCACCAGATCAACCAGCCGCTCATTGCCGGCCAGCTCCGGTTTGCCATTCAGGGTTAGAATATAACGGTGCTTGGGCGCCAGGCCGGCGAGGGTGACCTTTACAAAAAATCCGCCGGGAAACTTGTCGTGGAAAACCAATTTGCCCAGGGCGCCGGGAACAGTCTTGCCCCACTCGGGCGGAGCGACCAGCGGGAAGGGCGCGGCGAAGGTGGCCGGATGTGCGAGGTCATGCCGACAGGCGGATAGAAATGCGGCCTTGCCCGGATCCTTGGGGGCGGGCGCCGCCACTCCGGGGTCCAACACGATGAATTCACCCTTGGCAAAGACGACAATTTGCTGCCCGAGCAAGGTGCTGCCCAGCAGCAGTCCGGTGAGCAAGAGAAGGCGTTTCATAAAAGGTGGGTTCAAATGAAATAACCCGCGGAGTGGATTTCGCAAGCCTCGGCACGAAGCGGTCGGTCATGTTGGTTGCAGCGGACACTGTCGGATCGCCGCGGAATGCTGCTTTCAACGCCAGCAAGTGCCCTTGACCGGGTGGCATGGCGCGTGACAATTCTGCGACCGCTCCAATCCAAGTCTTGTCACGTAGGCTCCGATCTCTATTTTCGCTCCTTCCACATCATGCATTCACCCTTCGTCTTCCCACCCATGAATCGTCTTACGGTTTTAGCCAGTGTCATTATCACCCTGTCGTTTTCGGCCTGCAGCAAGGAGCCGGACAAGGAAAAACCGGCCGACAAAGCGCCGGCGCCCGCACCCGTCGCTGCCGCCAAGGAAGCGAGTCCGGCGGTATCGCCCTATACCAGCATTGATCAGAAGGTGAGCTATGGCATCGGATTCAAAGTCGGTGCCGGGCTCGCGCGGGAAAACGCCTTGGTGGTCGACCCGGAGGCCGTCAAAGCCGGCCTCACTGACGGCCTGACCGGGGCAAAAACCCGCATTCCCGAGGCCGATCTGCAAGCTGCCTTCAACACC
>PLXR01000154.1 GCA_003151495.1 Opitutaceae bacterium | reverse complement strand
GGTGCAGGGCCTTGATGGCGTTGTGGGTGCGTATCCCGTGGCGGGAGGCCTCCGCGCACAGGCGCGCCCCGTCGGCGGCCTCGTCGGGCAGGTAGCCCCGGTGGCGGTACGCCGCCTCGGTGAGGGCGTTGTGCTGCGACTCCGGGATGATGTAGTAGGTGTCGGCCATCGCGCGGTCAGGACGCCGCCGCGGCGTCCGCGAATTCCCGGGCGCGGGAGGTGATGGCGGCCCAGTCCTTGGCCTTCAGGGCCGAGGGATCGACCAGCGCGCTCCCGGCCGCCGTGGCGAAAGCCCCGGCCCGGAGGAAATCGCCCAGGGTCTTTGAAGTCACGCCGCCGGTCGGCAGGAACTTGAGCGAGGGGAACACCGCGCGGAGGGACTTGATGTACGCCGGACCGAAGAACTCGGCCGGAAAGATCTTTATCACGTCCGCGCCGAGGTCCGAGGCCGAGGCGACCTCGGTCGGGGTGAGCGCCCCTGAAAGGACCGGGACCTCCATCTCATGGCAGGCCGCTATCACCTCGGGGCGCAGGCCCGGGGTCACGATGAACCGCGCGCCCGCATCGACGCCCTCGCGCGCCGTGACTGCGTCCAGGACGGTCCCGAGACCCAGCATCACCCCGGGTAGCTCCCGGGACACCTCGCCGATGAGCTTGATCGCCCCGGGGGTCGTCATGGTGAGCTCGATCACCCCGAGCCCTCCCGCCGCTAGCGCCCGGCAGCAGCCGAGGAGGCTGTCAGGGCCGTCGGCCCGGATGAGGGCGATGACCTTCTCCGTCCTGATTCGGTCTAGGATTTCAGTCATGGGCATGCGGATGGGGCGGGGTCGGAGGGGGGGCGTTCCCCGGGGATCATTGGCCCCCGGGCGCCCTTTTCAAGAAACTCGTGCGGGTGGCCCGGCGATTCCGCTCGGCGTGGGCCGGGCTTTTGCCAAGATGTCCGGCCTTGCCCGGGCGGCCTCCAGCGCCCGGCGCGCACCCCCTTGAACCCCCAGAGCACCCCCCCGATCGGCCGCTACCGCTGGCGCATCCTGTCGCTGCTCTTCTTCGCGACGACGATCAACTACATGGACCGGAGCGTGCTCGGCGTCCTTGCACCCACGCTCCAGTACAAGGTCTTCCACTGGTCCGACAGCGACTACGCGGCCATCAACATCGCCTTCAAGGCGGCCTACGCCATAGGGCTCGTCTCGATGGGCGCGGTGATCGACAGGGTGGGGACCCGGGTCGGCTACGCGCTCTCGATCGCGACCTGGAGCGTCTTCGGGATGCTCCACGCCCTGGTGCGGCCCGCCTTCAGCCTGATCGGCTTCGGCATTGCGCGCTTCGGCCTCGGGCTCGGCGAGTCGGGCAACTTCCCCGCGGCCATCAAGACCACGGCCGAGTGGTTCCCGAGGAGCGAGCGCGCATTCGCGACCGGCATCTTCAACGCGGGCGCCAACGTGGGGGCAATAATGGCCCCGATCATCGTCCCGCTCGTCGTGCTGCCCGACGGCACGCACTGGCAGTACGCGTTCCTTTCCACCGGGGGCCTGAGCCTCATATGGATCGTCCTGTGGCTGCGGGTCTACCAGCCGCCCGACAGGCAGCCGGCCCTCTCCCGCGCCGAGTACGACTACATCCACGGGGACTCGCCGCCGGCGACGGGGGCCAGGATCCCCTGGCACAAGGTGCTGCCGCTCCGGGAGACCTGGGCCTTCTCGCTCGCGAAGATCACAGACGCAGTCTGGTGGTTCTACCTCTTCTGGGGGGGGAAGTACCTGTACGACCGCTACGGCCTGGACATCAAGGGCCTGGCCCTCCCGCTGATCATCATCTTCGTCGTGTCGGACGCCGGCAGCATCGGGGGCGGTTGGCTGTCGTCCGCGCTCATCAAGAGGGGCTGGTCCGTGAACCGCGGCCGCAAGACCGCCCTCCTCGTGAGCGCGCTCCTCGTTCTCCCGGTGGTCTTCGTGACGCTCGTCCCGACCCGGTTCAACGCGGACCCGGCGTTCTTCGCAAGGCTGGACGCGGCGCGGGTCGCCGGCGCCCCTGGAACCCGCCTGCCGGCCCTGCCGGTGCCGGCCGACGCGAGGTCGGCCCTGGGAACCCTGTCGGGGCGCAGCTTCGGCTCGGCGAAGGAGTTCCTCGGGGCCGTCGGGCAGGTGCTGCCCCAGGAGAGCGAGCGCTCCCTCGAGGCGACGCTCGTCGAGAGCGCCCGGAGCGACCGCTACTACTGGATCGCCGTCGTCCTGATCGCGCTCGCGGCGGCGGGCCACCAGGCTTGGTCCGCGAACCTCTACACCCTCGTGTCCGACGTCTTCCCCAAGTCCGCGACGGCCTCGGTGATAGGCTTCGGGGGTATGTTCGGGGCGGTCGCCGGGCTCATGGCCGACTGGAGCCTCGGGCACGTGCTCTCGTCCAGCGGGCCCAGGGGATACCTCGTTGCGTTTCTTATGGCGGGATCGGCATATCTGTTTTTTCTGGGGGTCATCCAGCTGCTGATGCCCAATATGACTCCCCTCGACGAAAACCTCACGCACAGGACACCCCCTCAACCATGAATACCGAATCTTACCTAGACAGCCTGTTCAACCTCAAGGACCGGGTCGCCGTCGTCGTCGGCGGCACCGGGGAGCTCTGCGGCGCGATGGCCCAGGGCTTCGCCCAGGCCGGGGCCGAGGTCGTGATCGTCGGGCGAAACCCCGACAAGGCCAAGGTCCGTCTGGACAAGATCGCGGCCGAGGGAGGCAAGGGGTGGTTCCACGCGGCCGAGGCCTCGAGCAAGCCCGAGCTGGAGGCCCTCCTTGCGGCAGTCCTCAAGAAATCGGGGAAGGTGGACATCGTCGTGAACGGCGCGGGCGCCAACTCCCCGACGCCCTTCCTCGAGGTCACCGAGGAGGAGCTCGACCACCTGATCCAGGTGAACCTTAAGTCGGTCTTCCTCGGGTGCCAGGTCTTCGGCAAGTACCTTGTCGATCGCAAGCAGGGGGGCTCGATCATCAACCTGGGCTCCATGGGAGGGCTCGTCCCCCTCTCGCGCGTGTTCACGTACTCGGCCACGAAGGCCGCCGTGCACAACCTCACCAAGAACCTGGCCCGCGAATGGGCGCCGCAGCGGGTGCGCGTGAACACGCTTGTCCCCGGCTTCTTCCCCGCCGAGCAGAACCGGAAGGTGCTGACGCCCGATCGGATCGCGAACATCATGGGCCACACGCCTATGGGCCGCTTCGGGCTTGCCCGCGAGCTGGTGGGGGCATCGCTCCTCCTCGCCAGCCACAGCGCGGGCTCCTTCATCACGGGCACCGAGGTAGTGGTGGACGGCGGCTTCAACGCGATGAGCATCTAGGAGGCATGAGGCCCATAAACGCCTTCCTTGCCGGGCACGGGCTGTCGATAGCCACGAACCCGTGCATCAGCCCGGACTCCTGCCTCGACTGGCCGGCGCTCGCCGGGAGGCTCGCCGGCGGGGAGGGGATTGTCCGCCACGAGAAGTCCCGCTTCGAGACCGCGGCGGGGCCGTGGATACTTGTAGAGGACCAAGCGAGCGGGGACTGCGCATGGCACCTGGGCTCCGGCGGCGCAGGGGCGGCTTCCATCCTTTCCGACGGGATCCAGGGCGGCGCGGGGGCCTATTTCCCCGCGACCTGGGAGAACCTGCTCCGGCTCAAGAACCTCGTGCAGGAGCACGATCCCGCCTCGACGATATTCCCCACGGCCGAGGGGAGGCTGGCGCGGAGCACGCTCGGCATAGGGGCGCGGTTCACGACCCTCCACTGGCCCGCGGTCGAGTGGGCGATGAGCGCGCTCGAGCTCGGGGTCACGGCCAACCAGAACAGCATCCCCCGCGAACTCGTCTATGACGTCGACGCGATGCTCGAGGGGCGCCTCGACACGGTCCCGTTCCCCTTCATCGGCACAAGCGTGCCCGAGGGGCACCAGGGCCAGAGCGTGGAGGGGATGAGCCACGGGTGCGTCCTCTCCAAGCTGAGGACGGGGTTTCACCGGCGCCGGATCCCGTGGAGCTTCAACGCCGACCACCAGCCGATCGGGGGCGCGTTCGACGCCAGGGAGGGCGCCCTGGTCAGCGGCTGCCTTCTTGCGAGCTACATCACCTTCGACCTCTCGCCCGAGCTTGCCCGCAACCGCCCGGCGTCCCCGGGCGACATCGACCCGGGGGTGAGGGCAAGGGTCGGGGCGAGGGTCTCTGAGGCCGGCCTGTCCCTCGAGCCCGCCGCCTTCGGCGCCCTCCTGTGCGCGGTCTGGCCCGCGATGCAGAAGATGCGGGCCCGCGACGGCGCATACCGCTCGGCGCGCGAGCGCGCCTTCACGACCGCGGTCGGCAGGAGGTACCTGCGCGAGCTATCGATAGACGAGCTCCCGGGCCTCACCTCGCCGGAGACGACGGCCGTGATGCTCGCCCTCTGCGAGGACCTCGGGATGCCGGTCAACTTCATCGCACCGGCGTTCGGCTTCCAGAAGAACATGCCCTACCCGGACAATGGGGAACTCCGCGCGCTCGTCGGCCGCCAGTGGGAGGTGGCGCGCCGGTTCGGGGTGAGCATCGGCTTCCACTCAGGCTCCGGGAAGTCCGCCGAGAACTACCGGGTCATGGGCAAGGTGACGGGCGGCAGCCTGGAGATAAAGACGAGCGGCCGGTACACCTACGAGATGGGGGTCGCGCTCTCCAGGTCGGGGGACCCCGGCGACCGCGCGCTCTGGCTCGACTGGCACCGGTTCACCCTTGAGCTCGCGCTCGCGGGCGCGTTCAGCGCGGACCCGACGGAGAGCCGCATGGCGCGCACCTTCATCGCGGCCTCGCTCGGCGGCGGGGCAGAGGGCGCCCTCGCCTCGCCGCAGGCGTGCCGCGGGGCGCTCGAGGCGCTGGGCCCGAGCCCCGACCACATGTTCTTCTTCGAGTACAACTTCCTCTTCGTCCTCGCGGCGGGCGGCAGGGCGTCAAAGGGTTCCCTCGGGGACCACTCTGCCGCGGGCTACGCGCAGCGCGCCCGCTTCTACGCGATCAGCCCGGAGGCCCGCCTCCTCTACTCCAAGGGCGTCGCCTCGTACATCGTCTTCCTGGCGGAGCACACGGCCCTCGTCCCCGCGGAGCGCTGCGCCGCGGTCCGCACGCTCCTCTCACGGATAGGGAGCTACGGCGAGTTCCTGTCTGAAATCTCCAAATGAAGGCCTTCATCCACGACGACTTCCTCCTTCAGTCCGATTCCGCCCGCGAGCTCTACCACCGCCACGCGAAGGCGGAGCCGATCTACGACTACCACTGCCATGTCTCCGCGCAGCAGATCGCCGACAACCACCAGTTCGGCGACCTGGCCGAGATCTGGATCGGGGGCGACCACTACAAGTGGAGGGCCATGCGGGCCAACGGCGTCGACGAGCGCTTCTGCACGGGCGACGCTACGGCCCACGAGAAGTACTCGGCCTGGGCGGCGACCGTGCCGCACCTGCTCGGCAACCCGCTCTACCACTGGTCGCACCTGGAGCTAAAGAGGTATTTCGGGATCGGAGAGCTGATCGGCACGGAGTCGGCCGGCAGGATCTGGGAGAGGGCCAACAAGCAGCTGCCCGGCCTGCGGGTCCATGACATCCTCGCCAACAACAAGGTGGCGCTCATCTGCACGACCGACGATCCCGCGGATTCGCTGGAGACCCACGAGCGGATCGGGCGGTCCGGGCTGGGGACAAGGGTATATCCGACGTTCCGGCCCGACAACGCCCTCGGGGTGGGCGATCCCAGGGCTTTCGCCCCCTGGGTCGAGCGCCTGGGCGCCTCGGCGGGGACCCGGGTCCGCTCCTTCGAGGACTTCCTGGGCGCGCTCAAGGCCCGCCACGACGCCTTCCACGCCCTCGGGGGCAGGCTCTCCGACCACGGCTTGGAGTGCGCCCTGGCCGAGCCGTGCACGGAGGCCGAGGCGGCCTCGATCTTCAAGTCCGCCCGGGGCGGGAGGGCGGCGGCCCCTGACGAGGCCGCCCGGTTCGGGTCCCGCCTCATGCTGGAGTTCGGGCGCTGGGACGCCCACAGGGGTTGGACGAAGCAGCTGCACCTGGGCGCGTTTCGCAGCACCAACAGCCGCCTCCTCGCGAGGCTCGGGCCCAACACGGGGTTCGACTCGATCGGCGACCTCCCGCAGGTGCGCCCGCTCGGCCGCTACCTCGACGCCCTGGACTCGACCGGGCAGCTGCCGCGCATGGTGCTCTACAACCTAAACCCCGCCGACAACTACGCGTTCGCGACCATGGCCGGGAACTTCCAGGACGGCTCTGTGGCCGGCAAGATCCAGTTCGGCAGCGGTTGGTGGTTCCTCGACCAGAAGGAGGCGATGGAATGGCAGCTGTCGGCCCTGTCGAACCTCGGGCTCCTCAGCAGGTTCGTGGGCATGCTCTCGGACTCGCGCAATTTCCTGTGCTACACCCGGCACGAGTACTTCCGCCGGGTGCTCTGCAACCTCCTTGGCCGGCAGATGGACCGGGGCGAGCTCCCCGACGACGCGGCGCTCGTGGGCGCCATGGTGCGGCGCATCTGCTTCGGCAACGCCAGGGACTTCTTCGGCCTCGAGCTCGACCCGCGCTTCGGCTGATCGGCCGATCAGTCGAAGGCCCGGCTGATCAGCTCGGAGGCCCAGGCCGGCGGCCGCACGGGGCGTCCCTCGCGGTCAACGAAGGCGTGGACCGAGGAGCCCGTCGCAAGGAGCTCGTCGCCGCGGCGCACCTCGTAGTCCAGCCGGACCCGCAGGAGCGGCCGCTCCCGGATCGTCGTCAGGACGTCGAGCGTGTCGTCATAGACCGCCGGCCGCAGGTACTTTGCCGAGATCTCCAGGACAGGCAGCCGGAAGCCCTCCTCCTCCAGGCGCCGGTAGGGGACTCCGATCTCCTTCAGGAGGGTGGTCCTGCCGACCTCGAACCACGGCAGGTAATTGGCGTGGTAGACAATGCCCATCATGTCGGTCTCGGCATAGCGGACCGTCACCTGCACCCGCGACTGGATCATCCGGCATCCTCCGCCGAGGCGAAGAGAGTGGAGGCGTTCTCCTCCCAGCAGTTCCGGGAGGCCCAGATCCTGCCGGCGACGCCGAGCCTGCGCCTGAGGGGGACATCGTGGATGAGCTTCTCAAAGGCCGCGGCCAGCTCCGCGGGCCTGTCGGGCGTCACGAGGAGCCCTGTGACCCCGTCCCTGACGGCCTCCGAGACCCCGCCCACGCGGTGGGCCACGATCGGGAGCGCATGGGCGGCAGCCTCCAGGTAGACCAGCCCGAATCCCTCGACGCTGTTGCCCTGGTGGATGCTCGTGAGGGCGAATATGTCCGACCTGTGGTAGACGTCGGCGAGCTCCTCGTCGGGGATGTTCCCGAAGAAGCGGACGGCCAGGTCGGGGCCGAGGGCGGCCTGCTCGCGCAGCTGCTCCTCGTAGTTGCCCTTGTTGCGGCCGCCGACGATCCAGTACTCGATCCGGGCGCGCACCTCGGGGGGCAGCATCTGGAGCGCCCTGAGGGTGATCAGCTGGCCCTTGCGCGGATGCAGCCGGCCGACCGTGAGGATGACGATCTTGTCGCCGGACCGGGCGGTCTTCTCGGGCACGACCGCAAAGTCCGAGCGGAGCGCGCCGGGTGTCAGGAAGATCTTGTCCGAGGCGTGCGGGAAGTGCTCGAGGAGCAGCTCCTGGGTGTAGGTCGTGAGCGTGCTGACGCGTGTCGCGTGCCCGATCAGCCTGCCCGCGAGCCAGCGCCTGAGCGGGCTCCGCGCGAAGTCCAGGATCTCGGTCCCGTGGAACGTCAGCACGAGGCGCTTCGGCCGGAAGGCCTTGAAGAACTGCAGGAGCATCATCGTCAGCATCGGTCCGGGCTCCGGAAGGTAGACGGTCGCATTGCGGAGCTGGCGCCTGCTCCCGACGAGCTGGCGGGCGAGGCGCAGCTGGCAGATGAGGTCCTGCGTCCCCTTCAGCGGGAGCCTGCGGACCCGGAACGGCCACTTCTTCTCGATGCTCGGCGGGGCCGACTGGGCCCACACCTCGACGTCATAGCCCAGCTTGGCCGAGGCCTTCGCGATCTCCTCCGTGAACGTGGCTATCCCTCCGCTGACCGGGTAGAACTCATGGGTGATGAGGAATAGGGGGGAGGAGGGCTTTGCGAGTGAAGATGCGCTCATTGAGCGGGTTCGGTGACGGATGATAGTTGTGGCCCGGCCATTATTTCAAGCTCGGTTACTGTAGCCTGCTGATGCAAGGTGTTCCCAACAAACGGGACAGCGCCCTGGGAGGCCCTCCCGCGGGCTGGCGCTTCCCAAGAAATGGGTTTACTTTATTGGCCACCGCAACATACAAAGAGCGACAGATGCCAGATTCAGTCCAATCCAACCCGGGCGGGAACAAGACGTTAACGCTTGCCACCAAGCCGTTTGCTCCAGACGACGAGGCGGCACTGAGGGAGGCGCTAAAACGCTGTTCCCCCTCCACATTCGAGGCTGCGGTGCAGTTTCGAAAGACGGGCAATGCGGACCATATGCCGGCGGTGGTGATCGGGGTGATCGAGCGCTTCGTCGAGCCGGACCTCCGGGCCAAGCTCAAGGACGCCGACGACGACCTTCGCCTGATCGAGGACCTGGGGATCGATTCCCTCACGATGATGGAAATCGTGATCCTGGTTGAGGACGTGCTTCAGCTGTCGATCAACAACGACGAGCTGCGCAACCTGCGGACGGTGGGCGACGTGAAGACCTTCATAGACTGCAAGATTAGGGGCCTTCCCCTGCCGCGCCCGACGAAGTTCCTGCCGATCGAGCACATCGGGGCCGTGATGCCGGTGCAGCCCCCCTTCCTGTTCCTGAACGAGGCCTCCGTCAGCTCCACCGGGGCGAACGGCAAGTACAAGATCACCGGCCAGGAGTTCTTCCTGCAGGGCCACTTCAAGGACAACCCGGTGATGCCCGCCTCGATCATGCTCGAGGCGCTCGGCCAGCTCGCGGTCCTCTTCCTCCTGGAGGGGGCCCCGACCGAGCCCGGCAAGGCGATCGGCGCCAACACGATCTTCTTCACCGGCTGCGAGGGCGTGCGGGCCCACCGCATGTGCAAGCCCGGCGACATCCTCACCCTCTCGATCAAGCCCAAGCGCATGAAGATGCCGCTGGCGACCTTCGAGGGCGCGATCCGCGTCGGCCAGGAGAAGGCCGTCATCGCCGAGGACATCACGCTCACCTTTGCCTATGTGGAATCCGCGGTTGCCCCTTCGGCCATCAACGGCACGGCGCAGCCCGCTCCCGAGGGCGACAATTCCGCGAACCCGCCCCTGCGGGTCGCGATCAACGCCTGAGATTGACCGGATCGTGACCCTCGTCACGATGGGCCGGGCAGCCCGCCTGTAGCGCATGCCCAGAGTATTCATCACCGGCCTCGGTTTTGTCACAAGCATCGGCAATGATGCGGCCTCCGTCTCTGCCAGCCTCAGGGAGATGCGGCACGGGTTCGAGGTCTACCCCCCGTTCCAGAAGCCCGACATCTCCTGCAAGGTGATCGGGACGATCAAGGGGTTCTCGACCGACTCTGTGGACCCCGAGGACTGGACGTTCCCGCCGGGGTACACGATCAAGCGGGAGACGGTCCGCTCCATGGCGCCCCACGGCCTGTTTGCCCACTGCGCCTTCATCCAGGCGGTCGCGGACGCCCGCCTGGGCGAGGCGGACATCTCCAACCGCGACACGGGGCTCTTCGCCGCGTCCGGCGGCTCGCCGATGCTCACGTACTACCACCACGACCGAATGCTCAAGCTCGGCCCGGCCCGGTGCTCGCCCCTCGGGATCGTGGCGTCGATTGTCGGGACCCTGAACTTCAACCTGGTGGCGGCCTTCAAGATCCAGGGCGCCTCGTGCGGCTTCTCCTCCGCGTGCGCCTCCTCCGCCCACGCGATCGCCTACGCCTACGACGAGATCTCGCTCGGCCGCCAGAAGCGCATGTTCATCGCCGGCGGCGAGGACGGCAACCGGGACGCGATCCTGCCCTTTGCCGGGATGCGGACCCTCTCGCTGCAGTCGGACCCGGCCCTGGCGTCCCGCCCGTTCGACGTGGCGCGGGACGGGTTCGTCGGCACGGGCGGGGGAGTGGTGGCCGTGCTCGAGAGCGAGAGCGAGGTCACGAGGAGGGGCGCCAACCCCTACTGCGAGCTCCTGGGCTGGGGCCAGGCGTCGGACGGCTACAACGTCGCCATCTCCCATCCCGACGGGACGGGCTCGCGGATCGCGATGGAGAACGCCCTCGGGTCGAGCCGGGTCTCCGCGGCCGAGGTGGACTACGTCAACGCCCACGCGACCTCGACCCTGATCGGGGACGTCTCCGAGGCCCGGGCCCTGAAGTCGGTGTTCGGGGAGATGGGCGTGCGCCCCGGGATCAGCAGCACCAAGGCGCTCACCGGCCACGGGCTCTCCCTGGCGGGGGTGATGGAGGTCGGGTTCTGCGCGCTCATGATGCGCGGGGGCTTCACCCCGGGGTCCGCGCACATCACGAACCTCGACCCCGCGTGCGAGGGGCTGAACATCCTCCGGTCCACGCTGAACGAGGCGCCCAGGGTCGTGCTCAAGAACAGCAGCGGGTTCGGAGGGGCCAACGTGGCTCTCCTGATGAGGCGCAAGTGATGGGCCGACTCTCGCAACTTTACCCCACCGCCTTCGTGAGCGGCGCGAGCAACGGGCTTGGCCGCGCGTTCGCGCGGATGCTGCTGGCCGAGGGCGTGCGGGTGTGGGGGACGTCCCGGGACCCGGCGCGGCTGGCCGGGGTCCTGGAGCGCCGCCCGGGCCAGTTTTACCCGGTGACGCTCGACCTCGCGTCGCCCCAGGGCGCCGTCGGCGCCTACGAGGGCGCCGCCGAGGAGGCGGGGGGCGCGTTCGACCTGGTCGTCAACAACGCGGGCTACGGCGTCTTCGGCGAGTTCGGGGCCCTTGATTCCTCCGTCTGGAGGACCCAGCTGGAGGGCATGCTCGGCACCGTCGTCACGCTCAGCCACTGCGCCTACCGCTCGATGAGGCACCGCAACAGGGGCTGCCTCGTGCACGTCTCCTCGCTGGCCGCCGAGTTCCCGATCCCGTACATGAGCGGCTACAACGTGGCGAAGGCGGGACTCTCGGCGCTAAGCGAGAGCCTGATCTTCGAGTCGCGCGGCACCGGCGTCCGGGTGATCGACTTCCGTCCGGGCGACTACCGGACGGACTTCAACCGGGGAATGGCGAAGGCCTCCGCGTCCGCCCGCACGAAGAGGGTCTGGGAGTGCCTCGAGGCCATCCTGGCCGCCGCGCCCGCCCCGGAGAGGGCGGCCGAGGACCTGAGGGGCGCCCTCCTGCGCGACCGAAGCGCCGTCGTGCGCTCGGGCACCTTCTTCCAGGCACGGCTCGCGCCGCTCCTGGCCAGGGCCCTTCCCGCCCCGTTCACCCGCTGGGCGACGGCCCGCTATTTCAGGGCCTGACCGGCGCCGCGAACCCCAATGTCCAAAGTCCGAATCCTAGTCCTGACCTCAAGCACCGGCGGCGGCCACGACGCCCGCGCCGAGGCCTTCGCCGACTGGTGCTTCCAACTCTACAAGCACGACGTCGACGTGCGGATCGAGCAGATGCTGGAGAAGTCCTCGGTCTTCAACCGGGCGGGCGTCAATTTCTACAACAAGATCCAGGCAAGCGCGCCCTGGGTCCACAAGGCGTTCTATGCCTTCGTCGAGCTCCAGAGCATCCTCAACAGGGACACCGTCTCGCTCGGCAGGCGGTACTACATCAGCGTGCTGCGCGAGTACAAGCCGCACCTGGTGCTCAGCGTCCACGACTGCCTCAACCGGGGCTACTTCCAGCTCGCCCGCAAGGTCCTCGGGGCGGACAAGGTCAGGTGCGCCACCTACTGCGGCGAGTTCTCGGGGGGCTGGGGATACTCGCGCAACTGGATCGAGCCCACGGTCGATCTCTACTTTTCCAGGACGGCGACCGCGCAGGACTACGCGATAAAGAAGGGGATCGCGCCGGAGAAGGCCAAGGTCCGGGGGTACCTGATGCACCCGCACGCGCACTTCGAGACCGTCGCCCCCCAGGATCGGGGGCTATTCAGGGAGGAGAGGCTCGGGCTCCGGCAGGACCTCTTCACGGTGTTCCTCGCGACGGGGGGCAACGGCGCAAACAACCACTTCGACCTGCTCCCGGCCCTCGTGAAGCGGGCGGACCGCTGCCAGGCGATCGTCATCTGCGGCCGCAACAAGCAGGCCTACAACGACCTTGTCCACTGGCGGGCGAACCACCCCGAGTTCAACTGCCACATCGAGGGCTACTCGGAGGTCGTGCACCTGCTCATGCAGGTGAGCGACGTGATCGTGACCCGCGGGGGCACGACCACCTGCGCGAAGGCCCTGCACTTCAAGTGCCCGATCATCTTCAACGCGTCGGGAGGGATCATGCCGCAGGAGGAGCTCACGTGGAAGTACCTGCGCAACGGCGCCGCCTCGGACAAGATCGAGAACGGCGCGGACTTCGACCGCATCATCGGCTCGTGGCTCTCGGAGCCCGACGCCTACAGCCGGATGCGCGACAACTTCCTGAGGCTTCGCTCCGAGGAGGACCCGACCGTGCTGATCGACGAGCTGGTGGAGCTCGGGGCCACGGTCTCCGACGAGAAGCCGACGAGGCTCCCCTTCAGGCCCCACTCCATGGCGCCCTTCACCGGGGTTTTGTGACCTCGACGAAGACGGTGACGATCGGCCGGCCGGAGCCGTAGCACCAGTTCTCCCTCGAGAAATCGGGCCGGTTGCGCGCCGAGGTGACGGGGTAGGGGCGGAACAGGGCCTCTATCTCCGCCTCCGAGAAGTACCGCACGCCGCCCGAGTAGGGGATCGCCTCGGGGGAGCAGTCGGTGGTGACGAGCATCCTTCCCCCTGGCGCGAGCACGCGGTACATCTCGGCGAGGCCGCGCTCGACGTCCGGGACGTGCTCGATCACCGAGAGCGCCACGACGCCGTCGAAGGACGCGCTCCGGCAGGAGAGGCGGGTCAGGTTCAGGTTGCGCACGGGCACACCGGCCTGGCGGTAGACCCCGCGCCAGGAGGAATACGGGGCCTCGGTCTCCTTTGCCGGGGCGAGTCCCACGCGCCGCTCGAGGCTCTTCGCCATGCGCCGCCACAGCAGGTCCGACGCGGTCATCCGGTAGCCGGCGGACGCGAGGGCGAGCGCCAGGTACGTGTTGAAGGACCCCGTGTCCAGGATGCTGGAGCCCACCGGCACCGACCGGACCGCATCCAGGATCCGGGCGAGCTCCCAGTCCCTCATCCTCAGGGGGTGGCCGTAGTCGGGCCCCACGAACTTCCGGACCGTCTGGTCATAGCGGATGAGGAGGCCGTCGACCTCGGGCGTCAGTTCGCTCCTGCGGTAGTAGTTCATTATCGGGTCAAAGCGTTGAAAGCATCACACGGGTGTTTCCCGGGCGAGCGAAAAAAGGACCGCACCCGCGGAGCGAAGAATCTTTCCGCGGCGCCATCAGCCGGTCTACTGTGCGGCAGACTTGAACTCCGAAGGCCCCTCAATCGCGTACCTGTTCACGACTTTCCCGAAGACCACCGAGATGTTCCTTCAGAGGGAGATCGAGGCGCTGAAGGCGAGGGGGGTGCGCCTCCGGATATACTCCATGTGGGGCGGCGGGGGTGCGTTCCGGGGGATCGAGGTGGAGTCCTTCAGCAAGTGGAGGCTCCTCGAGCTCTTCTGGCTCATCCCCTACGAGACCTGGCGCCGCCCCGACATCATGAGGCAGCTGCTTCACGGGCTGGCCACGCGGCGCGCGCCCTCCTGGATCAACTTCTGGGAGAACATGCTGGGCGCGGGCTTCGCCTGCGTCTACGGGCGCGCCTTCCGCCGCAGCCCGCCCGACCTCGTGCACGCGGCGTGGAGCGGGGCGCCCGCGACTGCGGCGTGGCTCCTGTGGCGGATGAACGACCACCGGTTCTCGGCGGGGGCCCACGCCTATGACGTGTTCGAGCACGGGGGCGACTGGTGGCTCGTCGACAAGCTCAAGTGGGCGGTCTTCGTGCACACCTCCACCGAGATCGCCCGCGCCGCGCTCGTCGCCCGGGGGATCGACCCCGCCAAGGTGGTCTGCATCCGCAGCGGGCTCGACCGGCTGCCGGCGCTCAAGCCCCTGCGGGCCTCGCGCGTTCCCCTGCACGTGGTCTCGGTCGCCCGCCTCGTGGAAAAGAAGGGCCTGGACCGCCAGCTCAGGGTCTACGCGGCGCTCGGGGCGGCGGGGGTCGGCTTCCACGCCAGGATAGTCGGGGACGGCCCGCTCCGGCCCCGCCTCGAGAAGCTCGCGGGCCACCTCGGACTCGCCGACAGGGTCACCTTCGTCGGGGAGGTTTCGCCGCACGAGGTCTGGGAGCACCTGGAATGGGCCGACGTCTTCCTGCACACGGGGGTCGTCGCCCCGAGCGGCGACCAGGACGGGCTGCCGAACGCGATCGGGGAGGCCATGGCGGCGGGGGTGCCAGTCGTCACCTCGCCGACGGCCGGGACGACGGAGGCCGTGAGCGACGGCGTCACCGGGATCGTGCTCCCCGTGGACAGGCCGGAGGAATGGGTCGGGGTCCTGCGCCGGATCTCATCGGACGACGACCACTGCGAGGCCGTGCGGCGGGCCGCACGGGCATGGGTCGAGGCGAACTTCGACGTGAGGGCGAACACGGGCAGGCTCCTCGAGCTCCTCAGGGCGGCCGCGACCCCATGATCTTCTTCGACACGACAAGCGCCTCGTCCTGGCGGCACAGCTCGGGGCTCGCCCGGGTGAGCCGCCGGCTCCTCGGGGAGCTGGGCGCCTCCGCGGCCGGCGCGGGGTGGCCGCAGATCGCGGGAATGGCGGGAAAGGACGACTGGTTCCTCACCCCCGAGCTGTTCTCGGAGGCGGAAAGGCCGGGATTCGCGTCATTCCTCGGGGGGCGAACATGCCGGCTCGCGGCCGTGTACCACGACGCGATCCCGATCAAGCACCCGGCGATCACGTGGCCGCGAAGCGTCGGGCGCCACCCGGGGTACATGAAGCTGCTCGCGCGCTTCGACCGGGTCTGGGCGGTGTCGCAGGCGAGCCGCGACGAACTGCTGGGATTCTGGAGGTGGCAGGGGGTCCCGGATCCCCCGCCGGTGGAGGTGCTCGCACTCGGGGCGGACGGGCCGGGGGCAGGGCGGGCGCCCGTGGCCGGCGCCCGTGAGGGGCCGCCCAGGATCGTGGCGACCGGCATCCTGGAGCCGCGCAAGAACCAGGGCGTGCTCATCGATGCCTGCGAGGCGCTGAGGCGGGAGGGCCTCGAGATGGAGCTCCACCTTGTCGGGCGCGTGAACCCCCATTTTGGCCTCGGGATCAGGAAGCGCATCGCCGCCGCGGGAAAGCGGTGGCCGGGGCTCAGGCATCATCCCGGCATGGGCGATCCCGAGCTCGCGGGCCTCATCCGCACGGCGCGCGCCACGGCGATGCCCTCGATCGCGGAGGGCTGCGGCCTGCCGCTCCTGGAGTCCCTCTGGATGGGCGTGCCGTGCGTGTGCAGCGACATCGCGCCCCTGGTCGAGAACGCGCGGGAGGGGGGCTGCCTGGTCGTCGCGGGAAACACGCCCGACGGGTGGCGCGACGCGCTTCGCCGCGTGCTCACGGACGACGCGCTCCATGCGCGCCTTTGCGCCGAGGCCGCGGGGCGGCCCCTGCCGACATGGTCCGCGGCCGCGGAGACCCTGCGCCGCGCCCTATCGGCCTAGAGCTTCTTCGCCGCGAACGCCATCGCCGCGGCGATCCGCTCAAGCTGCTCGTCGGTGTGCATGGCCGAGACCGCCGTCCTGATCAGGTCCTTGCCCGCGGGAACCGCGGGGGACGTGGCCATGACCGTAAATATGCCCTTCTCAATCAGGGCCTTCCAGAACGGATAGACGCGCTCCTTCGAGCCGAGGACGATCGGGACCGCCGGCGTCTCGCTCTCCCAGAGGTCAAACCCGAGCCCCTTGAGCATCGCCCGGTATTTCTTGGTGTTCGACCAGAGCTTCTCGAGGTGCTGGGGCTCCGTCTGCATGATCTCCAGGGACGCCTGGGCGCAGGCCACCTGGCTCGGGCTTATCGCCGCGCTGAAGATGGTCTGCTTGGAATGGGTGCGCAGGAACTCGATCACGTCCCGGGACGCGGCGACGAAGCCGCCCGTGCTGGCGAGCGACTTGGAAAGGCTCCCGCAGATCACGTCGACGCTGTCGTTGAGCCCGAAATGGTCGACGGTGCCCCGTCCCTGGCGGCCCAGCACCCCGAAGCCGTGGGCGTCGTCGAGGACCGTGAAGCAGCCGTTGTCCTCGGCGATCTCGGAAAGCTCGGGCAGCCGGGCGATGTGGCCCTCCATGGAGTACACGCCCTCGACCACCAGCATCTTCGGGGCGGTCGGGTTGGCGGTCGCGATGACCTCCCTGAGGTCATCGGGGTTGTTGTGCGAGAAGCGCTCGACCGTGGCGTTGGAGAGCCGGATCCCGTCCCAGAGGCAGGAGTGGACGTTCTTGTCGGCGAAGATGACGTCGCCCTTCTGGGCAAACGCCGCGACGCTGGAGAGGCAGGAGAGGTAGCCGGCCGAGTGGATGTGGCACGCCTCGCGGCCCAGGAAGGCGGCGATCTTCTGCTCGAGCTCCAGGTGGTAGGTTCGCGACCCGTTAGACGGGCGGGCCCCCGTCGTGCTCGTGCCCCACTTGATGAGCGCGGCCCGGCCCGCCTCCACGACCTTCGGGTGGAAGGAAAGCCCCAGGTAGTCGTTGCTCGAGAGCATGATCATCTCCTTGCCGTCGAGCTGGATGGTGGTCCCCTTCTGGGCCTCCATGGCATGGTAGAAGGGCGCGTACCGCAGGCGCATCTTGGTCGAATAGTCGTCGCTGCAGCGGCCCAAGATTGGCTTCTTGTTCTTTAGGAATAAGGTGATCGCCATGCGGCCACGACGCTACGGGCGGGGCGGGCGTTTGCAAACGCAAATGGCGCCGCCGCAGGTCGGCGCGGATCAACGCATTCCGATACCCTTATGCGTTTCGCCTCAGCGATCCCATCCAGCCCGTGAGGTCGCTGGCGTACTCCCCCCAGGTCTTGAATCGCCGGCCCCGCGCGGCCTCCTCAAGGGCGGCGAGCCGGGTGGGGGAGGCCAGGAGCGCCTCCACGGCGCCGGCGATCTCCTGGGCGCTGGCGGCCCCGATCCCGACGCAGCCCCCGTCGCGGGAGACCTCCCCGAGGGCGCCCTCCTGGCGGCACAGGCAGGGCCTGCCGCGCGCAAGGCTCTCGGCCACGGGCAGCCCGAAACCCTCCGCGAGCGACGGGTAGACGGTGAAGGCGCAGTCCCGGTAGGCGGACTCGAGGCCCTGCTCGTCGACCGCGCCGTCGAACTGGACCGGGCGGCCCCGGGCCCTGAGCTCCGTGATCCTCGCCAGGGCGGCCCCCCCGGTCTCGGGGTTCGCAAGCCCGACCAGGCGGAGCCTGAAACTCAGGCCCCGGGCCCAGAGCGACTCGCACGCCTCGAGGAGCGCGACATGGTTCTTGCGGCCCTCGATGCTTCCCACGCAGAGGATCGTCGTCAGGCGCCCCGCCGGCCCGCGCTCCGGCGTCGGGGGAGGGGCGTCGAGGCCCAGCGGGATCGCGGCCACCTCCGGGGTGCGTTCGGCCCCGAGCCAGGCCCAGTAGTCGACAAGGGCCCTCCTCGAGTCCTCCGAGACGGCGGCGACGCCGTCGAACTGGAGGAGCTCCCGCAGGTATCCCGGGAACCGGGCCACGGAACCGCGCGGCGTGTGCTCGGGGAACTGGAGCGCGATCGCATCGTGGAACAGGGCCACCCTGGGCCCGCGCGCGGAGGCGAAGAGCCGCGGGAGCGCGAGGCCCACCGCCGGGGAGAAGATCTCGGGGAACACGAACGCCGAGTCGGCCCCGTGCGGCGCCAAAAGCGCGGCGTCGAGCGGGGAGCGCCTCCGGCCGATTCGCCTCAGGCGGCCCCTCAAGCGGGCGGACAGGGGCCACCGCGCCCCGCGCCCCGGCGAGGGGTCGTCCGCGGCGAGGTTCGCCGCCTCATAGGCCTCGAGGGGGCGCCACGCCGACTCGTAGGGGTCGAAGCAGACCTCCAGCGCACGGCCCGCAAGCGCCCGGCCGAGCGCCCGTGCGACGCGCTGCACCCCCGTGCGGGCCCGGGTGTGGCTCGTGTGGGACAGGTCGAGGAGTATCGGGGGCGGCATGGTCAGGGTCCCGCAGGGGCGTCGCGGCGCCACACCGCCACGTTCTCGATCCGCCCCACCTCGGCCCAGCGGCCGGCCATCAGCTTGCGAAGGACGTCCGACTCGGTGACCTCGGAGGGGAACTGGACGGCGTACAGGGGGCGTCCCGAGCGGCGGATCGCCGCCTCGACCCTCCCCACGTTTCCGGAGTCGATCGCATCCCATCGGATGAAGGTGAACTGCGTGTAGTAGACGAGCGCCCCGCTCGCCTGCATCGCCAGGCAGATGGCGTCGTGCGGGACGTTCTTCTCCATCCACTCGGCAAGGAGCCCGTACCGGATCTCCTCCCTGCCGACGATGAACGGGTGCAGGGAGCGCGTGCCCATGCCGAGGACGGACACGAGGAGGGCGAGGGCCGCAAGGGCGGCCCGCCGGGAGCGGCCGGGGTCGGCCCAGGCGGGCGCGCGGGAGAGGAGGTCGCGCGCGACCAGGAGCCCTCCGACCACCATCGCCGGGGCCGCCGGCAGGAGGAAGCGAAGGTACCACCAGGTCTGGTGGGTGTACACGTACGTCGAGTAGAACGCCGCGAAGACCAGGATCCATGAGGCGAGGAGCCAGCGGACGCCGGCGCCCCCTCCGCGCCACGGAAGGGCGAGGTTCAGGGCGACGAGCGGCGTCAGGAGGAGCGGCAGCCACACGGCGTAGTGCAGGAGGGTGCCCGGGACAAAGCCGGCCGAGAACGCGAAGGTCGTGTCCCCATAGCCCGTCGTCACCAGGCGGCCGTACGTGAGGAGGCTGTGGGCGAAGTAGAACGCCGCGCCGGGCAGTCCCCCCGTGGCGAGGAGGAGCCAGCGCCCCGGGGACGCGCCCAGGGCGAGGGCGACCGGCACGAATGCGAGGAGGTTCGTGGGGCGAAGGAGGACATCGACGGCCATGGCCGCCCCCGCGGCGAGGGCCCAGCCCGGGGCGCCCCGGCTCCGGAGCGCGGCGACGACGGCGACCGTCGTCCACACGAGCGAGGGCACGTCGCTCATCGCCTGCATGGACATGAAGAGGTAGAGCGGGCTCAGCGCCACGATGGCGGCGCCGGTGGCCGCCCAGGGCCGCCCCAGGCCCAGCATCCGCCCAAGCAGGTAGGTGGCGAAAACCCCCGCGAGCGCGTGCAGGACGATCACCACGTCGCCGGCGTTGTGCCATCCCGCGACGTACTTTGCGGCGAGGATGAAGAGGGGGAGGCCCGTCGGGTAGGTCGGGACGAGCCCGTCGCCGTTCCACGCCGGCTTGAACCCGAGCGGGATGTAGAGCGGCGCCGTGGCCCCGTCCATGGGCAGGCCCGGGATCGTGCGCGCCGGGATGTGGATGTAGTGCCAGGACAGCAGGCGGGCATGGTTCATGTAGCCCGACGTGTCCGAGCTGCCGGCCACGGCCCCGACGTAGTGGCCCAGCACGGCGGCGTAGATCCCGAGCGCGGCGGCGGCCGCGGCGGCAGCGCGCACCCAGGCCGGGCGGGTCAGGGGCGTCTGGGCTTCAGGAAAATCCATACTTGCTTTGCAACGGTGGGCCGAGTGGTTTGTCCCCTTTTAGTGGCTGGACTCAAATCATTTCTCAAAGGTCGGCCCAATGCCCCGCGGTGGCTCGCGTACGGCTCCCTCGTCGCGCTCTTCGTGTGGAGCATGGCGTTCTTCTACCTTCCGGGCCAGGGGTTCAGCTACCTGATCGAGTTCGGGACGATGAAGCACAGCAGCTACGTGCCCGAATTGAAGGCGGTCGGCCATTACGAGGCGCCCAACTCCCCGGGCTACGACTCCCAGTTCTACGCCCAGATCGCGATGCATCCGCACCTGGGCGACAAGGTGCTCAGGAACGCGGTCGACAGCCTTCCCTACCGGGCGAGGCGGATCCTCTTCCTCGCGACGGCGTGGGCGATCGGCGGCGGCGACCCCTGGCGGGTGATGAACGCCTTCGCCCTTCAGAACATCGCGTGCTGGTTCCTCCTCGCGGCCGTCCTCCTGCGCTGGTTTCCGCCGACCTCCTGGGGGAACTGGGTGCGCTGGGGCGCCGTCCTCTTCTCGTTCGGCCTCATCTTCAGCGTGTGGGGGTCGCTCCTCGACGGGCCGAGCCTCCTTGTGACGGCGATCGGCATGGCGCTGATCGAGTCAGGGCGCACCTGGGCGGGTGCGGCCGTCCTCGGGATCTCCGGGCTCGGCAAGGACACGAGCGTCCTTTGCGGCGCGGCCCTGCCCCCGCCCGACCCGAGGAATCCCCGAACGTGGGCGCCCGCGCTCCTGCGGGGGGCGTTCGTGCTCCTGCCCCTGGCCGCGTGGATGCTCTGCCTGCGCCTCTGGCTCGGGCACGGCGACGACATCGGCGACCGCAACTTCGCCCGGCCCTTCGTCGGGCTCTGCAACAAGGTCCAGGATGCCCTCTCGAGCTACATGGCCGAGAGCTACCCCCATCCGTCGGTGGCGAAGTACGACCTGCTGGTCCTCGCCGGCCTCCTGGCCCAGTTCCTCTTCTTCGCCGTGCGGATCCGCTGGCGGGACCCCTGGTGGAGGGTGGGGGCGAGCTACGCCGTCCTCATGGTATTCCTCGGGGACGCGGTCTGGGAGCACTACCCCTCGGCAGCGGCCCGCGTGCTCCTCCCCATGACCCTTGCGTTCAATATCCTCGTCCCGCGCAAGGGGTTGTGGCCGCTTGTCCTCATTGTTGGCAACCTCGGCATCTTTGGCTCGACCGAGCTCCTCCGGCCCCCGGGAAGGGAGAGCTTCCTGGTAGAGGGCGCAAAGCAGCTCCGGATAAACTCGAAGGACGGGGGAGTCGTGGAGGCCGTCTACGGCGCCCGGAACTGGTGGGGCCCGGAGCGGTCCCGCTGGGAATTCTGGAGGTGGAGCCTCGGGGACTGCACGATTGCGCTCCACAATCCCCAGCCCTTCGCCCTGGAGGCCGACATCCGGTTCCGGCTCCACTCGGCCGACCGCCGCGAGGCGATCGTGAAGTCGGGCGGCAGGGTCCTCTGGAGCGGCATGCTCGACCCCTCCGACACGGTTTCCGCGGTGATCCCGGCGATGCTCCTGGCGCCCGGTGACACGGTCCTCGAATTCCAGAGCGACAGGCCACCCGCCTATCCGGGCAACAACGACCGCCGCCGGCTCACGTTCAGCATCCGGGGCCTGGAGATCGACCTCAAGGGGCGCCGCTAGGACCCCTATGATCCCCGCCCCATGAAGCTCTGGCAGGTGCGGCGCCATTGGGAGGAGCTCGCGAGGGTGGACCCTTTCTTCGCGGTGCTGACCGACCCCGACAAGCAGGGCAACCGTTGGGCGATCTCGGAATTCTTCGCCACCGGGGTCGCCGAGGTCGAGAACGACCTCGGGCGGATCCGGGCGTGCGCGCCGGGCCTGCGCCTGGGATCGGCGCTCGACTTCGGATGCGGGGCCGGGCGCCTCACCCAGGCCCTGGGCCGGCACTTCGCGAAGGCCACCGGGGTCGACATCTCAAGCCGCATGGTGGAGCTCGCGCGCCAGCACAACGCGGACGCCAGGGTGAGCTTCATCCCCAACGCGAGGCCGGACCTCGGGATCTTCCCGGACGCCTCCTTCAACCTCGTCTACAGCCGAATCACCCTCCAGCACATCGCCCCGAGGTACACGGCTCGCTACCTCGGGGAATTCGTGCGCGTCCTGGAGCCGGGCGGCGTCCTCTCCGTGCAGATCCCGGAGCGGGTGCCGGCGGGGGACCCGCCGGACCGCCTCCGGTTCTCGCCCTGGCCCCCCACGATGGCCATGCGGATAAGCCGCTACGTGCGCTACCATTATCCCGGGTGGTTCCCGGGCACGCCGAAGATGCAGATGTACGCGCTGGGGCGCGAGAGGGTGCGGGCGCTGATCGAGGGCGCGGGCGCCGAGCTCCTCTCGGTCGACCGGAGCGAGCACGGGGCCGTGGAAAACCTGGTCTACATCGCGCGCAAGCCCGCGCGCTAGGCGGGGAGGCCAAATACCCTGTTGTTTATGGCTCCCGGATCGGGCACCTTTCCGGGCCATGCAGGCCGCCCCCAGATGCTGCGCTTCCTGACCCTCCCGAGCGCCGCCGCCTGCCTTGCGCTCGCCGTGGCGGCCGTGCTCTCGACCGATCCCTGGTCGCGCACCGCGCCGAGCGGATGCGTGTTCGAGGTCCGGGTGGAGAGCGACGAGCCGGGGCTCGTGCAGCTCTACTACGACCGGGGAGGCGGGATGAGCGAGGCAGGGTCCGCGGTGCAGCCCGTCTTCCCCGGGACGCCGGCGCTCCTCAGGTTCGGGCTCCCATTCGGGCACATCCGGGCGCTCAGGCTCGATCCGCTGGACAGGGACGCACGCATGACGCTGGGCGCGGCGCGCATCGCGGACCCCTCGGGGCGCACGCTTGCGTCGTTCGGGCCCGGGAGCTTCCACGCCGCACACGAGATCGCATCGCTCGGGGCCCGCGACGGGAAGCTCGTCCTCGAGACGACCCGCGGCGCGGAGGACCCGCAGCTCACGATCGACCTGGCCGGGCCGATCTCGATCCCGCGCCCGCACGTCCTGAGGAGGATCGCGGCGTTCGCCGCGGCGCTGGCCGGGTGCCTCCTCCTCATCGGCTGGGCGTGCTCCTCGGCGAAGGTGAGGCTAGGGGAACGCGTGGACTCGCTCTGGAGGGCGGCGAGCGACTCGCCAGGAAAGGCCCTCTTCGCCGCGGCGCTCCTGGGCGTCGTTGCCGCAAACTTCCCCGTTGTCCTTGCGGGCAGGAGCTTCGTGTCGCCGAACATCGGGGTTCCGATGCTCTACGGCCAGAACCCGTGGCTTCCCGGGTTCCAGACCGGCCCGACGGGCGACGCGCACAAGGCCGACGTGAACGCGCTCCTCTGGCACCACCTGCCCCAGTCGATGCTCGAGCACCGCGCGCTCCTCGGGGACGGGGAGCTGCCGCTTTGGAACCGGTATGACTCGGCCGGCACGCCCCTGCTCGGCCAGGGCCAGTCCGGGCTTGGCGACCCGCTGCACCTGCTCCCGGTGCTGGCGGACGGCGCGGCCTGGGCCTGGGACCTGCAGTTCCTTGCGGCAAAGTGGGCGTTCGCGCTCGGCATCGGGCTGTGCGTGTGGGGCTGCTACCGGCACCTGCCGACCGCGCTCCTCCTGGCCGTGTCGTCCTCGTTCATCGGCTTCTTCATCTTCAGGATCTGTCATCCGGCCGTCTTCAGCCTCTGCTATGCGCCCTGGATCCTCCTCTGCTGGATCAGGCTCTCCGGGGCGGCGTCCGTGCGCGCCGCGGCGCTGGGGCTGGCGGCGCTGATCGGGGCCAACGGGGTAGAGATGTGCAGCGGAACCGTGAAGGAGGCCTACGTCCTCCTCCTCACCATGAACCTTTCAGGCCTGTGCCTTGTCCTGGCGGGCGCGCGCCCGCGCCGCGAGAGGGCGGCCCTGGTCGCGGGCTCCGTCGCCGCGGGCGTCCTCTTCGCGATGATCTCCGCGCCGGTGTGGCTCACGTTCTACCGGGCGCTCGGAGCGGCCTACACGAGCTACGGGGAGACTCCCACGTTCCAGATCGAGCCGGGGATGCTGATCGGCCTCTTCGACGAGGCCTTCTACCGGCCCTTCCAGTTCGAGTCGGGCGTGATAAACCCCTCGGCGAACTTCTTCGTCCTGGCGGGACTCCTGTGGCTGGCCGTCCGCTGGCGCAAGGCCCTGGGCAGCCGGCCCACCGCGGCGCTCCTTGTCTCAAGCGTGCCCGCGCTCGCGCTCGCCTTTGGCGTCGTCTCCCCGGGCCTTGTCTCCCGGGTTCCCTTCCTCGCGAACATCATGCACGTGGACAACACGTTCTCCTGCGCCCTGATCGTCCTCTTCCTGGTGCTCTCGGGATTCGGATGGAGGGAGGCCTGGGGCCGGCTGGGCTCCAGGGAAGGCAGGGGCGAGGCCGCCGCCGTCGTTGCGCTCGCCCTCCTCGTCTTCGCGGCCTACCTCGGGACCTCGCAGTCCATCGTCAGGAGCGTCCACGGGGCCTCGGCATGGGGAAGGGTGGTGAGCCTGGCGCCCTTCATCCATGCCTACGGCTGGAGCCTCGTCCTGGGGACGGCGGTCTTCGTCTGGGCCCTCGACCGGGCGCGTCGGGGCGGCCCCTCCACCGCGGCCTTCGTGCTCCTCGCGGCCCTGGGGTTCGGCTCGTTCCATTGGCGGGCGGCGATGGCGATGGGAAACGGGTTCTCGGACTACGTCGTCAGGCCCGAGAACCGCCCGGACTTCCACGCGCGCTCCCAGGCCGTCGACGCCGTTCTCGGGCGGATGGACACGCCGAGCCGGGTGGTGGGATTCCACAACGACCTTCTCCCGGGATGGTCCATGGCCTACGGCATCGAGGGGATCTCCGGGCCCGATGCGCTCATGAACCCCCTTTACCGGGAATTGATGGGCGCGGCCGGGGTCGGCCGCGTCTGGGACTGGCGCTACGTGGTGGAGACGGGCGAGGTGCAGAATCTCAGGCCCGTGCTCGACCTCCTCGGCGTCAGGTTCTACCTGGGCTACCGCCTCTCCGGGGAGCCGCCCGGTGGCGGGCTCAGGGAGATCGCGAGCGCGGACATGAAGGTCTACGAGAGTCCCGCGAGCTGGCCGCGCGCCTTCTTCACTGACACCGCGGGAGTCTACGCCGACCTTCCCCAGTTCTGCTCCTGGCTGAAGACCGGCGACGGGCGCCCGTTCGCGGGGATCGAGCGGGGCGACTGGCTCCGGATGAGCCCGGCGCCGCGGGTGTCGGGGGAGCTCGCGGCCCGCCGGATCGCTCCCGCCGAGAACTACCACCTGACGACCAACACGACGACGTTCACCGTCAAGGCGACGGGTCCGGGATTCATCGTGCTGACCGAGGCGTACGAGAGGGACAACTTCCGGGCGACCCTCAACGGGAAGCGGGTGCCCTACGTGCGGGTGAACCACGCCTTCAAGGGCGTGTACGTCGACCAGGCCGGGACGTACGAGGTGAGCTTTTCCTATTGGCCGAGGGGGCTCACGGCCTCGCTTCTGGTTTCCGCCGCGGCCGTCGTGCTACTTGGCGTCGCGCTATGCCTGGCATTGCTGGGCGCCGATCGGAAGCGAGCGTTGGAGAAGGCCTGATCTGGTGGGAGCAAGCTTCCGCGACTGATCCGCCACAGCGGCCGGTGGCCACAGGAAGCAAGGGGTCTCATGCAGGTTTCCGCGATCGGAGTCCTTTCGATGGCTTGCTTCGACCCGGAGGTAGATACCGTTCGTGCTTTGTATTTCATTATTCAACAATCATTCACATAATTTAACATTTAGTTAGTTATTGATTATTTGACAATCAGTTACAGAAACTTTTATTATTCAATTATCATTCACTATGATCTCTCAATCCGAGATTAACCCTGTAGCCCTCATCCTTCAGACACGCGGGGCCACTTCGGGGTCGGTGCTGGCTCGCGAGCTGAATGTGAGTCAGCCCACCTTGTCGCGCCGTTTGGCCGCGCTTGGCTCGAGCGTCGAGCGAATCGGTGCACGGAGGTCGAGCCGCTACGCCCTTCGGCGCGACGTGCGAAACCTCGGCTCTTCCTGGCCGATCTACCGGATGATTGAATCGGGGCAAGCCAGCCTGTGGGGTGAGTTGCGCTCACTCCACGGCGGATTCCGAGCCCTTCTCCGGCCCTCGGCGGTTTCCAGTTGGTTGGAAACCCTTTATCCCGATCAACTTTATCCCGGACTTCCCTTCTTCATCCAGGACGTGCGTCCCCAGGGCTATATCGGGCGTGCGATCGGCCGTCGTGCAGGCCCTTTGCTGGGGGTTTCCACCGACGTTCGAGACTGGTCGGACGACGACGTGCTCGCCTACATGCTTGCTGAGGGCGACGACCTCCTTGGTGATTTGATCCTTGGGGAGCACGCGCTTGAGCGGGCCCTGCGCCGGATGGATACCGCTGAGGCTGGCGCCATTGAATCGAGGGACCGTGCGGCAGCCTTTCCCCTCCGCGCCGAGGCGGCCCAGAGGGGTGATCAGGTCGGCTCGTCCGCCGGGGGCGAACAGCCCAAGTTTCTTGCGCTCGTCCGGCGTCCCGGCGGCATATCAAACGTCCTCGTCAAGTTTTCCTCCGCCGATCGCTCTCCGGTGCAGCGACGCTGGATGGACCTGCTCGTTAGCGAACACCTTGCTGCGGAGCTGCTCGCTCAACGGCACGTGCCTGGGGCGCGGACAGAAATAGTGGACGGGGGAGGCCGTCGTTTTCTTGAGGTCGAGCGATTCGATCGCGTCCACGCATTCGGCAGGCGCGGGCTTCTGACCCTGGGCTCCCTGGAGGACGGGGCTCTTGATGCAACGAGCCCGGATTGGCTAGGGGCTTCCAAGGTCCTCGAGGCGGCGGGACTCCTCCGTCCGAAGGATGCCCGGCGCCTGCGCTGGGTTGCGTGCTTTGGGGACCTTATTGGAAACAGCGACATGCATCGCGGAAACGCGAGCTTCCTTTTCGGCGCCCCGCCCTTTGTCCCCACGCCAGCCTACGACATGCTGCCGATGCTGCACGCTCCGGGCGCTCAGGGAGAGCTTGCGTCCAGGGAATTCTCCCCGCGCCCACCCATGCCTGGCGTTGCCGACGTATGGCCGGATGCCGCCGCGGCTGCGGTAGAATTCTGGGCCAGAGTTGAATCCGATCCCCGGATCAGCGCGGATTACCGGCGGATAGCCGAAAGCTGCGGCGCCCGTGTCGCAGTCCTCCAGGCACGGCTTGGCTAGAGGTAGGCGATCGCCTCAAGCCGGCGCCGGTAGCGTGCACCGATGACCGCAGGGGAGAACCGCTGCTCGATCGTGAAGCGGGCCGCGGCACCGATCCACGCGGCTTCGGCCGGGTCGGAGGCCACCCGGCGCATGAGTTCCGCGGCGTGCGCGACCTCGGGTTCGGCCCAGGTGGAGCCCTTTGAGTAGGGGCCGTTGTTCTCGGCGAGCGTCACGAGGGAGTAGCGCACCGGGTACCCGTTGCCGGGGTGGACGTACTCGGAGGTGGCCGACCAGTTGGTCGAGATGACCGGCTTGCCCAGGTACATGCTCTCGGCGACGGCCAGTCCGAACCCCTCGGAGCGGTGGAGCGACACGAAGCAATCGCACGCGGCCTCCAGGGCGTAGACGTCGGCGCGCGAGAACGTGCCGCTGAGGATCACGGTGCCGGGGAGGTCCCTGACGGCCTCGTTCAGCGCCGCGAAGTCGGCCGCATTCGCCTCGGCATTGTGCACCTTTATGACGAGCGCGGCCCCTTTGCCGCAAAGTCCGGACTCCCGGAATGCGGCGATAACGGCCCGCGGGTTCTTGCGAGCCGTGTAGGAGTTCAGGTCGAAGAGGCAGAGGAAGAGGAAGCGGTCCGCGGGAAGCCCGAGGCGGGCCCGCAGCGTCGCGGCATCCTGGGTCGGGCGATCAAAGCCGATCGAGTGCGCCATGGTGAGGACCGGCAGGGGCGCCTTCAGTGCGATCGACTCCCGGACGAAGTCGCTCGGGCACCATATCTCGTCGAAGTGGTCGAGGGAGGACATCCACGAGTCGGGGAACTCCGGCAGCTCCCATGCGAAATACCCGATGTTGAACTTTTCCCGCATGAACTCGGGCCCATGGTGGTGGTCGATGTCGCGCGCAACCGGGGGATCGATATGGATCACGTTGGCGCCGTATGGGTTCGACTCCTGGAGGCGGCCCGCAAATGTCATATCCCCCATCTTGTTGCGGCAGTTCAGCTTGAGGGGGACAAGCGCGATCGGTATCGATGCGGCGTCCGCAGCCCGGACCATGCACCGGGCGGACTCGCCTATCCCGAGGTCCGCGGTGAGGAACCCGACGACATTGATGCCGAGGCGCGTGTGCGCGCGCCCGAACGCGGCCGAGTAGGGGCTCTCCCTCTTTGAGAAGTCATAGATCGCCTCGCCCGCCTCCGAGGTGATCGCCATGACCCTGAGCTGGCGGTTCTTGTTCTGCGCGCGGTAGCGCTGCATGAACGGGAGGCGTGTGACGCGCCCAAGCCACGCAAGGGCGTTCACCAGCCGGGTGCCCCGGAGCGTCAGGTAGATCGCGGAGCCCCTCTGGGCGAACCGTGGGTCCAGGGGTATCCTCGCCTCCCATGACCCGGGTGCGCTGGCGGAGATCGAGCCGGCGCCCTGGCCGTCGGCGAAGATGTCCATCTGGGGGAAGCCCGACTCGATGCCCCGCGCGGAGGAATGCGCCCGGAACTCGCCGCGCACGACGACGGCGGCCACGTCGGCCATCGGGGGCAGGCGGATGATCGCGGTCTCCCTCACCCACGCGGAATTCGTCGCGAACTCGTCGAAGAACAGCCCCGAGTAACGCGTGAACCGCCGGGCGAAGACGCCCCCGAAGGGGGCCGTGCGATGGATGGGTTCCATGTTCAATTGGGGAACAACCTCTGCCAGCGTTGGACCTCGACGTCGATGGCGGCGTTTCTCACGTCCAGGGCGGCCTGCGGCGGATCCCGCCGCAGGTGGAGCAGGTAGAGGGCGGTCCTGAGCGCATCGGCGGTGTCGGGAAAGTCGCGGGGCTCCGGGAGCATCCCGCGGAAGTGCTCCCGGGTCCACTCGCGGCTGCCCTCGGCCGCCAGCTTGTCGCGCCACCGGCGCACCAGCCGCCAGGTGTTCTCCTCGTCGCGCAGCTTCCGCCCGGGGGAGGCGCTCACGTGGTGGAGGACGCGGCTGCGAAGGGCGACGGCGTTGATCAGGCCCGCCTCGCGGGCGCGCAGGCACAGGTCGACGTCCTCGCATCCGTTGACATAGGACTCGTCGAACCCGCCCATCCGGCGCCAGACCGAGGCATGGACAAGCAGGCAGGCCCCCGTGACGGCGAAGGCGCCCCTGACCGGGAGCAGCACGCGGGACGCCAGGCGCGGAAGCTGGCGGATGTGCTCGGGCTTGCCCTTGTTGTTCACGCCGATCCCCGCGTGGTCCACCTCCCCTGTCGCCGCGTTCACCTGGATGTTGCCCACCAGGCCCGCGAACGGGCCGAGCGCCTCCAGGGCCTGGTACATCGGGCCGAGCCAGCCCCGCCTCAGGACAAGGTCGTTGTTGAGCAGCGCGAGGACCGTGCCGCGCGCGAGACTCGCGCCGCGGTTGGTCGAGGCGCCAAAGCCGATGTTGCGCTCGTTGAAAACGACGCGGAACGGCGGACCGAGGCCGGAAAGCCATTCGCGCGTCCCGTCGGTGCTCCCGTCGTCCACCAGGATCACCTCATAGCGGAGCAGAGGCGGCATCGATGCCTTGAGGCTCGCCAGCATCTCCTTGGTGAGCGAAAGGCAGTTGAACGTCGGCGTGACGACGCTCAGACGAGGCCTTCCGGGGCTCCACGAGGACACGGGTGCCGGCCTCCTATTGCCCATCGAGCAGCCTGCGCAGGTAAAGGCCGTAGCTCGACTTGCCAAGCCGGGCGATGTTCGACTCGAGCTTGGCGTTGTCGATCCAGCCCTGGCGCCACGCGATCTCCTCAAGGCAGGCGATCTTGAGGCCCTGGCGGTTCTCGATGACGTGCACGAATGTCGCGGCCTCCAGGAGCGAGTCGTGGGTGCCGGTGTCGAGCCAGGCGGTGCCGCGGCCGAGCAACTCGACGTGGAGTTTGCCGGCGTCGAGGTAGAGCCGGTTGAGATCCGTGATTTCCAGCTCGCCGCGTTTCGAAGGCTTCAGTTTTCGAGATAACTCCACGACGTCGCGGTCGTAGAAATAGATGCCAGGGATCGCATAGTTGGATTTTGGCTGGGCGGGTTTTTCCTCGAGCGAGAGGACGCGGCCGTCTGGAGCAAACTCGACGACGCCGTAGCTCTTGGGATCGGCGACGTGGTAGCCGAAAATCGTCGCGCCGTCAGTGCGCGTGCCGACGCGCTCGAGCGAGCGGACAAAATCGTTGCCGTAGAAAAGATTGTCGCCGAGGACGAGGGCCGCAGGCTCGTTTTTCAGAAAGCCGGCGTCGCCTGCGATGTGGAAAGCCTGGGCGAGCCCGTCGGGACTAGGCTGCTCGGCATAGCGGAGATCAAGGCCGAGGCTGGCACCGTCGCCGAGGAGTTTCTTGAAAAGCGGCAAATCGGTCGGCGTGGAAATGACGAGAACCTCGCGGATGCCGGCGAGCATCAGGACCGACAGCGGATAGTA
>PLXR01000050.1 GCA_003151495.1 Opitutaceae bacterium | reverse complement strand
GGTCGGCAACCTTGTCGGGATGGCCCTCGCCGACGGACTCGGAGGAAAAAACAAATGATTTGGACATGGGTTTGTGTCGAAGAAGCCTCAAACGAACCGCCCCGCAACGGGCCAGGCAAGCAAAATATCAACATATCTGGATTTTGTGATGCGATAGTCTCGGGACGGGCCCGCCCCGCGGCCTCGAAATTCTCTGGCTTGCAGGGCGAACTCGCTGTCTCATTGATACAGAAGCGAATAATGGATGATAATCTGACAACCCCATCCATCGACCTGAAGGGCCGACGGATACTGGCCGTGGACGACGACAGGATAAACCTGCGCATCATTGGCGGGATCCTCCGCCATGAGGGATACGAGATTGCGGAGGCCGCCTCGGGTGAGCAGGCCCTCGAGGCCTACGCCACGTTCCAGCCCAACCTGGTGCTCCTCGACGTGATGATGCCCGGCATCGACGGGTTCACGACCTGCCGGACCCTGAAGAAGGCCTATGGGGACAAGTGCGCCCCGGTCATCTTCGTTACCGCGAAGAGCGAGGCCGACGACGTGGTGATGGGGTTCGACGCGGGCGGCGTGGACTACCTCACCAAGCCCTTCCGCCCCAAGGAGGTCGTGGCCCGGATTCGCACCCACCTCTCGAACCAGCAGCTCGTCGAGCAGCAGAAGCACCTGGTGGACCAATTGAGCAAGGCGAACGCCGCCAAGGACCGCTTCCTCGGGATGTGCGCCCATGACCTGCGCAACCCGCTCTCGTCCATACGGGGTCTGGCGGAACTCCTCGACGAGAACGCCATCGGGGAGCTGACCCCCGAGCAGAAGGAGATCATCCAGACGATCCACGGGGCGAGCCAGTCGATGCTCCAGCTCGTCAACGAACTCCTCGACGTCGCCACGATCGAGGCCGGCCACATGAAGCTCGACAAGGCCCCGACGAGCGTCGTCGAGATCGTCGAGAGGTCGGTGCACCTGAGCAACATCGAGGCCGCCAAGAAGAACACCCGGATCGAGATGGTGAACGCCAAGGGCGACCCCATGGTGGACGTCGACCGCAACAAGATACGCCAGGTCGTGGACAACCTGATCAGCAACGCGGTCAAGTACTCGCCGAAGGGCTCGGTGATCCTTGTGACGATCCACGCCGAGTCCACGACCGCCGGCTTCTCGGTGACGGACAACGGTCCGGGGATCCCCGACAGCGAGCGCCACAAGCTCTTCAAGGACTACGGCCGCCTCTCGGCGATGCCCACCGGGGGCGAGAAGTCCACGGGCCTCGGGCTCGCCATCTGCCGCAAGATCATCGAGGCTCACAACGGGACGATCGGCGTGGAGAACCTGCCGGGCCGCGGAGCGCAATTCTACGTGAGCCTCCCGCTCTACAAATGAACTTCACCGGCAGCATCCTCCTGGTCGACGACGAGGCGCACATCCGGAAGTTCATATCCCTGCTCCTGCGGCACCTCGGGACGACGCGCATCTTCGAGGCGGCCAACGGCGCCGAGGCGCTCGTGGTCTACAAGCGGGAGACCCCCGACCTCGTGATGCTCGACGTCAACATGCCCGTCATGGACGGGCTCGAGACGCTCCGGGCGCTGAAGGCCATAAACCCGGACTGCGTCGTCGTGATGCTGACGTCCCTCGCCAACCGCCAGACGATAGACGAAGCGGTCGCCCTGGGCGCCGCGAACTACATCCGCAAGGACGCGCCCCCCGAGGACATCGGCCGGGCCCTGGCGGAGACGATCGAGGCCTGCTTCGAGCCCGAGCAGGAGGGCGACGCCCCCGCATGACCATGAGCGACGACGAGGAGACACCCCCAGAAAGCCCCGCGCCGAAGCCGGCCGTCCTGTCCGAGGTCAAGTACTCGCTTCCCGAGCTCCTGGCTGAGATCGCGGCCGAGCGGGGCTCGGCCTCGTTCGCCATGGAGAAGCTCGACCAGGCCGAGATCGGCAAGCTGTTCAAAACCAAGAAGGTCGCACGTGTTAAGCCCAAGAGTTGAGACGTTCTTCGCGAAGCTCCGCGCAACTCCCAACTTCGGGAGCGAGGAGGAGCTGCGCAGCTTCGCCGAGCGCCACGGCGACAGCCCGGACCTTGTCCAGGCTGTCATCGACGCGAAGATCGCGGTCAAGGACGACGCCTGCAGGTTCTGGGCGGACACGATGAACGTGGCCTACGTGGACCCCTTCGTGTCGGTCATCACGGACGAGGCGATCGAGAAGATCCCGCTCGAGGTGGCGAAGAAGGTCCGCGCGATCGGGCTCTACATCTTCAACGGAACCATGACCGTAGCGATGGCCTCGCCGGGTGAGCTGGAGACGGCCAAGAGGCTGGGCCAGATCGCCGGCATCCCCGTGAGCCCGGTCTTCGCGCTCCCGAGGGAAGTCGACGACGCGATCGCGATCCACTACTCGAACGAGGAGCGCCTCGAGGACAGCCTGGGGCAGCTCGAGCGCTCGAACCTCTTCGACCAGCCCGAGCTGGCGGCCGACAAGCTCGCCCAGCTGGCCGACAACAACGCCCTCGTCCAGATCCTGGACGAGATCGTCTACTACGCGATGAGGGAGCGGGCGACCGACATCCACATCGAGGCCCAGGAGATCCACTCGAGGATACGGTTCCGCGTGGACGGCAACCTGCGCGAGATCCTCACCTACTCGAGGAAGCTGCACAAGGCGCTCATCTCGCGCATCAAGATCCTGTGCAACCTTGACATCGCGGAGTCCCGCATCCCGCAGGACGGCCGCTTCTCCCTGCCGATCGGCAACCAGACCGCGAACTTCCGCGTCTCGACGATCCCGTCCGCCTACGGCGAGAAGGTCGTGATCCGCATCCTCGCGATGTCCGGCAAGAAGTCGATGATCACGCTCGAGAAGATGATGATGTCGCAGTCGATCCTCCTGCCGTTCCGCAGGCTGATCCAGAACCCGAACGGGATCATCTTCGTGACGGGGCCGACCGGCTCGGGGAAGACGACGACCCTCTACTCGGCCCTCCACGAGATCAACACGCCCGAGCTCAACATCTCGACGATCGAGGACCCGATCGAGATCCAGCTCGACGGGGTGACCCAGAGCCAGGTGAACCACACGATCGACCTGAAGTTCGCGAACCTGCTCAGGGCGCTGATGAGGCAGGACCCCGACGCCATCCTGATCGGCGAGATCCGCGACCTGGAGACCGCCAAGATCGCCACCGAGGCTGCGCTCACCGGCCA
>PLXR01000143.1 GCA_003151495.1 Opitutaceae bacterium | reverse complement strand
GGCGCTCGTTCCAGCTCTCGTCCTTGGCGCGCGGCTCCGCCTCGGTCATGTTGATCTGCCCCTGCGCCGCGACGAAGGGCCCGCCGGCCATCGGGGCGGCGATCGCGTTGGTCCCCGTCTCGGCGACCACCGCCCTGTCGGGCAGGTCGGTGTCGACGCCCGAGAGCGGGAAGTCCTTGCGAAGCGGGAAGTGCGGGTATCCGTCCCACATGAGAATCCGGCGGAGGTCAGGGTGCCCCGCGAACCGGATCCCGAACATGTCGAAGGCCTCCCGCTCGTGCCAGTCGGCGCCGCGCCAGAGGCCCGTCGCGCTCGGCACCCCCGGGGAGGCGTCGTCCGGGCAGTCCGCGGCGACCCGGACGTACTCGTGCCCGGCTGTGGAAAGCAGGTGGTAGACGACCGTGAAGCGCGGGGACACCCCGACGCCCCAGTCGACGCCGGCCACGTCGGAAAGCATGTCAAAGCCGTGCTCGGACTTGAGCGACCCGAGGACGGCCAGAAGGTCGGACGCGGGCACGTTGACCGCGGGCTGGTCCAGGGTGGCGCGGTCGGTCACGCCGGCCCACCTGCCCTTGAGCGCTGCAATGGCGTCTAACGCTTTGGGCATCAGGCGGTATTGAGTTTGCTGAAGGAGCGCTCGCGCTTAACCTTATCCTGAAGCTTCACCAGGGCATCGAGGAGCGCCTCGGGCCGGGGGGGGCAGCCGCTCACGTAGACGTCCACGGGGAGGATGCGGTCGACCCCCTGGAGGACGGCGTAGCTTCTGTACATGCCGCCGGTGCTCGCGCAGGCGCCCATTGCGATCACCCACTTGGGCTCGGCCATCTGGTCGTAGATCCGCCGGACCGCCGAGGACATCTTGTAGGTCACCGTCCCCGAGACGATCATGCAGTCCGACTGCTTGGGCGAGAATCGCATGACCTCCGCTCCGAACCGGGCGATGTCGAACCTGCTGGCGGCCACCGCCATAAGCTCGATCGCGCAGCAGGCCAGCCCCATCGGCATCGGCCACATCGAGTTGCTGCGGATCCAGTTGATGACCGCATCGGCCCGGGTGACGATGACGTCCCCCTCGATCTTGCTGTCATAGGTCAGTTCGTTGTGGGCAGAGACCATGTTGGAATTAGGCAAAAACCACCCCACCGTACCGGGCCCCCCAAGGCCGCGCAAGAAGGTTTTCTCTCCTGCGCCTTTTAGGGGGTCCCCAGGGCCCAGATGCACGAGTCGGACACCGATTTGTCGCCGAATTGCGCCCTGGCCGAGACCTTGTTCTCCCCCGGGGCAAGGGTGACGCCCGCCCACCGAAAGACATGCCCGCCGCCGGGGTCCTCGCGGGACCCAAGGTCGGCCCCATTGACCTCGAGCGCAACCCTCGGGGCGTTCGAGTAGACCTTCACCTCGGTCACGGGGTCCTTCCTCTCGGCGAACCTGCAGCTCGTGATGTGGACGACCGGCTCCGGGCTCCAGTTGGCCTTGTAGTAGTAGAACGCGTCCTTCCTCACCCTCCGGTCGTAGGTGACAAGCCCCTTGTCATTGCGGCCGGAGTGGTCGCCCTCGTTTCGCCCGTCGGAGGCGAAGTCGTGCAGGCACCAGATGAACTTGCACCACAGGTAGGGCCTGGACCTCATCGCCGACCAGTAGGCCTCGTGGAGCAGGTTCTGGTACTCCTCGGGATGGAAGGGGCCCCTGGCCTCCGGGCGCGCGGGGTTCTCGGCGTGCTGGAAGATGCTCGCCCCGGCCCCGTACTCGCTCATCCCGAAGGCCGCCTTGGGATGGTCGGCGTGGGTCTTGTCCAGCCACGGCCCGAAGTCCTCCATCTTCCCCCCGTACCAGCCGAAGTACCTGTTGAAGGCGACCACGTCCGTCCGCCAGTTCTTCGGGTCCTCGTTGTCCCCGTTCGAGGCGTAGGTAGAGAGGCGGCCCGGGTCCTCCTCGTGCACCACGGGGTTGAGGGCGACGACCAGGGGATCCGAGTCGGGCCCGTAGGTCTCGTTGCCGATGCCCCAGAAGCAGATCGAGGGGTGGTTGAAGTTCTGGCGGATCATCTCCCGGAGCTGCGCCTGCGCGTTCTCGGTGTAGGCAGGGGTCCCGATCACCTTCTGCCAGGACGGGATCTCCGCCCAGGCGACGAGCCCCTCCCGGTCGCAGAGCGAGTACCAGTACTGCGACTGCTGGTAGTGCGACACCCTGACGGCCGTCGCACCCGCCTCCATCATCAGGTCGAAGTCCACCTTCTCCTGCCCCTCGGAGATGGCCCATCCCATGTCGGGCCAGTCCTGGTGGCGGTTGAACCCCCTCAGATCCAGGTAGCGCCCGTTGAGGAAGAACCCCTTCTCGGGGTCCACCGAGAAGGAACGGAGCCCAAGGGGCTGCTCGACCGCGTCCGAAAGCGCCCCTGCGGCGCCGTTCGGCGCCACCGGGTGGAGTTCCACGCGCACGGTGTAAAGGTAGGGGTCGGCCCGGGCGTTCCAAAGGTGGGGCCGGGCCAGCGCAAGGGGCTTTGCAACCTCGTCCGAGCCGTTTGGGGCCAGGTGGACCCGGAACGTCGAGTCCGCCCCCCCCACCGGCGCGCGCGCCGCGTCCAGCACCGCCACCCTCACGTCGACCTCCCGCGGCTGGGAACCGTGGTTCTCAAGCTCGGCCCGCACGACGATCCGGGCGGACCCCTCGCTGACCTCGCGCTGCTCGACGAACACCCCGGGCGAGCCGAGGTCCATCGTCGATATCTGGACCGGGGCGGTCGAGAGGAGCCCCACGTCGCGGTACAGCCCCCCAAAGAGCGTGAAGTCCGAGGCCGCAGGCGGGATGCCGAGTTCGCCGTTGTCCACGCGGACGGCGATCAGGTTGTCGGATCCAGGCCGGAGGGCATCGGTGGCGTCGAAGCGGAACCGCGCGAACCCGCCCCTGTGGTTGCCGAGGTGGACGCCGTTCACGTAGACGTCGGCCATGAGGCTCGCCCCGTCGAACTGCAGGTAGAGCCTCCGCCCCACAAAGGAACGGTCGAGCGAGAGGTGCCGGCGGTACCAGCCCGCCCCCCGGCGGTAGTCGTTTCCCCCATCCTGGCCATCGAGCCCGTTCCAGGTGTGGGGGAGGTCCACGGGCTGCCATGCGCTGTCGTCAAACCCCGGCTCCTGGGCGCGCGCGTCGTCCGCCGCCACGAACCGCCAGCCTCGGTCGAGGCCCACCAGCTGCCGGCCGTCGTCCGCGGCATTCGCAGGGGTGACCATGCAGAGGACGGCCAGCGCGGCCGCAGCGGGTATCCTGAGTCCGGGAGCACGCATAGGGGCGGGGTTTCCTCATGAAGCTCGCGCACTGCGGCGACTGCAACACCGTTGTGGTTCAAGTGCCTGCGCGCCCCGGGCGCCGGCCGGGCCGGCAAAACCTGGGGCCAGGGGAGATTGCGTTTGACCCCGCCCCACCCCATGGCCTTTCATCTTCCCCTTCGCCCGACGGACAGGCGGTTTGTCCGACACCCGGAGAGGTGGCAGAGTGGTCGAATGTGCATGATTGGAAATCATGTGAACCCGCAAGGGTTCCGAGGGTTCGAATCCCTCCCTCTCCGCCATTTTGCCCGACACTGCGAAACTACTTGGGGCCTACCGCGTCGGCCAGCACACCCTTGATGAAGGACTGGTACGGCATGCCCTTCCGATGGGCTTGGACCTTGAGCTGGGCCAGGACGCTGTTCGGCACGCGCAGCGATATTGCGGTGCTGGTGGGTTTCAGGTTGGGAAACGTTGCGAACTTGGCCTTCTGCCAGTCGACGGGCCTTTCGCTATTGGTGTCTTTCACGAAGAGCTTTTTCATAAACTATAGTCTCCTTTTTGTTGGCCGGGCGCGCAGAGACTACTCGCATTTTCCTGGCTCGAACGGTGAACACGATTCGCAGAACCCGGCCCCGCTCGCTTCTGCCAAGCGCGGCCCAACGAGGCTCGCGATCATCCGGGCGGGAAGCCTCAGCCACCCATGGTTCCCGGAAAAAGATTTCTTCGGCCTCCTCATTGGATATTTGGTGCTTGGTAGGGTTCTTTGTCAGATTTCCTGCATCCCATTCAAAGCCATCAAATCTGGAAAAGTCAAATTCCATCGTATGTCGTTTTGATATACAGCATAATTGATGTCAAGTCGTGCTGGAACCGTCGTTACAGGGTTGCCAGAAGGTTGTCGGAAATCATGGAATTGCCTTCCCTTGGTTGCCGGCCTCTTCTTTACATGTCTCGTTCCAATCCAGCAGCCTTGAACCAAGTCCAAGTATTCTAGCAACTTAGCCTCGCCGGGGATGAAGGGTTCGAATCCCTTCCTCTCCGCCATTTTCCTACTAAGAGGAGGGGCCTATGGACCCACCATTTGGGTGCGAAATTTCGGGAGGAGCGCGGCGACTTTCGCTTTCATCTCCTCTTCCGCGACTTTGTCGGGCTTGGGCGCCTGCGTGGTTCGGGTCTCCACAGGAACTCCTACCGCAAGGAACAATTCCTCCTGCCCGGCCGGTGAGCAAATGCACAACAACCGCGCCGATTCCGTGGAGGCGTTCGTGAAGGAATGAGGAGCGTTGGCCGGGATGTTGACAGTCTCACCCGTTCTCAAGATGGATTTTTTGCCGCGAAAGGTGGCTTCGATTTCGCCTTCGAGTATCGTGAATGACTCCTCAAAGTCGTGACGATGGGGCGGCGGCCCACCCCCCGGCGGAATGAGCATGTCGACAAGGCAAAAACGACCGTCGGTGTCGGCGCCGCTCAATAGGATGGTATAGGTGTCCCCCACAATTCCGAGGTGAGCCAAGCTTTGGTCCTTGTTGGGACGTGCGATCGCGAGATGACGTTCGAGGGTGTCCGCCGGAATGGGAGAGAGTGGCTGCGAGGTAATGGAATTGCGATTCATCGGTTTGATTTACACGTCAGGTGTGTGATCGCTTTCTCGTGCCTGCCGCGAAGCGGCGTGTTGGTTGGCCTTCGAACATCGTGCGGGGAGCCTAAACACAAAAATTGCACGGAGCTATGGGGTGTTGTCCCTCCGGCCCACCCATTGCCTAGTTAAAGTACTGACGCACATGGAGCGAATCAGAGGTTCGAATTCCTCCCTCTCCGCCACTTTGCTTTGGAATTCGTTGGGTTGAACCACCCGACTGGGAATCGAGTCCGGGATCACCGACTCAGGAACCGATTTGTTGGCACCTTTGAGTTTGGCGGCTATATCCCCGCCTACAGAAAGAGGGTCCGGTAGTTGTCCTTGCTTTTCCCCGCCGAGGCCGTGGAGTCATCCAATTTCTTGTTCGTGGCCTGCAACTCCGTTGTGCGTTCCGCCAAGAGCTCCTCCAGCCTTACCGTGTGCTCGGACATACTCGCCAGCACGCGGTTCAATTTTTCCTCGATCTGCTTGCCTTCGCTGATTCTCTCCTTCTGAAGGTCGCCCTCGGCCGCCAGGCGGGAGTTAATCATCTTGCTCTCGAGGTGCAGCAGGCGGACCTCGAGCATGTTGTGGATTCGGACCAGCACTTCGCCTAGATTGAGCGGCTTGCTGACGAAATCCCGCGCCCCGGCCTTCAGCGCACTCAGCTTGAAGCCAGGGTTGGCAGTGATCGCAAGAACGGGGAGATAGCCGTCAGTCTCGACCTCCTTGAGGGCCTCCATCACCTGGAGTCCGTCCATGTTGGGCATCTGGAGGTCGAGGAGAATCAGGTCGTATCGGTTCTTTTCGTGTAGGGCGCAGACCCGGTACGGATCCGAGGTGGACGAGATGAAGTGGTATCCCGCCTGAAGGAGCATCTGCTCGAGGAGGGCGATGTTGGCCTCCAGGTCATCGACGATCAGGATCCTGGCATTGAGGATGTCTGCGGGTGTAACCATCGATTTGGTGCTGCGCTGCGTGCCCGCCCGCCCGGTGGGGAACCCGTTTTGACTTTACGGGCGTCGGACTAGGCGCCTCAGCATACCACTCACGGGCTCCGGCGCCCATCGGGTCTAGACCCCATTGGGCAGTGGGACGCCGATATCGGCCAACCCGCCTCCTTTCATCGATCCCCTTTCAGGGCGCGGCATGGCCGCTCGGATTCCCAAAATGCCTCCTTGATTGCGCCCCTTGCCGCAAGGATGCCGTCAGGAACCGCACGCAGTGGCTGTCGTCCCGATGGGGGAAATAGCCCCCCGCCACACCCGGGCAGGTGAACACGCCAAGTCGGAACGCACCCTAGACCAACGCCTTCGAAGCCATGATCCCCGTGGTGCTCGCAAGCTCCGCGTTGAGCGCATCGGGCAACATGGCCACAAAAGGCATTCCAAGATAGCTGCCGGGCTCCCCGATCAGGTCGGCCACCCGCATGTCGAGGAACTCCTGCTTGGTCGATTCGGGAAGGCCCTCGTGCCACCTCTTGAGAATCCAGGTGAGGCTCCAGATGGGCAGCCCGCTGGTGAGCAGGACATGTCGGTCGATCTTCAGGTGCCCCTCGAACAGGTTGCCCAGGCCCTGATAGGTCATGTTGTAGTAGTGGTGCGGGAATCCGTGATAGGGCTGGAGGAACGGCACGACGCAGTAGAGCTGGCCGCCGGGTTTCAATACGCGGGCGATCTCCCTCGCGGCCTTGAAGGGGTCCTTCACGTGCTCCAGGACGTCGAGGCTTAGGACCCCGTCGAACGAGTTGTCCTTGAAGGGAAGCTCCTCCGCGACGCCCAGGACGTCCGTCGACGGATAGGCAACGATCTCGAAGTTGACGACATTGCCCAGGAAATCGCTACGGCTCCCGGCGCCGCAGTCGAGCACCCACCCCGAGGAGCATCGTTCCAACAGCGCCTTGGCATTGGGGTCATAGCCGTGGGATGAAGCATCCGTGCTGTCCGCCGTGTTGTATTTCTCCCGGAGTTCCGGGGGGAGGCAGTTGTAGCAATTCTCCCCCTCCGCCCAGATGGCATCTTCACTGAGCAGCGACCGTATCGCCCGGTGTTTCTCCTGGCGTGTGATCGGCGTCCCCATGACTCAGGCAGCCTCTTTCGGAGTCAATCCCGCACGGCGACCATGCTGAGCGCCGCTCCGTTCGGATTCATCTCATACTCGCAAACCTGCCTCCTGAACCCGAAGTGGGCGAACGCGCCCAGGATGTCGCCCTTCTCCATCCAATGCGAGTGGTCCTCCGGCCCGCCCCAGAACGTGCCGTAGTTGAGGCCGTTCCCGTAGGAATGCCGGTGAAGCGTGTACTGGAATCCATCCCTTGATCCGACGATCGCCGGGCCGCTTCCGGAGGGCTTCGCGGGGTTCCTCCGGCTGAATTCCTCGTCCCAGTACACCGTCCAGAGATACACCGCCCGGGAGTGCCGGCAGAGAAGCTCAATCAGCTCCACCGGGTCGGCCATGTGGTAAAGGAATCCGGCCGCCACGCCGATGTCGTAGGAGTGCCCGATCTGGCGGAGGAAGGCTACCGCGTCCCCCAGCAGGAAATTGACGCGCTCCATCCCAAGGAGCTCCTTCGTCACCAGGCATTTCAGATAGGCCTCCTGGTGCGCCTCCACGGCCGTCACGGAGGCGGCGCCTTCCCTGGACAGCATATAGGTGTGCCCTCCCTCAAGCGGCCCCAGCTCGAGGACCGACGAGCCCGCAATGGGCACCCCGAGGTCCTTGAGCTTTTGCGCCGCCCAAAGGATCTTCGGGTCCTCGAAGAGCAGGTTGGCCCCCGCCTTCAGTCCGGAAAATTCTCCCGGAAACCGCGAGGCCCACTTGCCCGCGAAGACGTCCGCCGTCTGCTGGGGTGACGGGGCCTCGTGGACATAGGGCGATTTCATGGGGATGGGTTAAAGGGGCCCATTTTTCAGGCAATCAAACGGCCCCAGCAAACCGAATCGCCCGGGCCTTGCTTCCATGGAGGAGCCGCGATCGCGGGTGCCCGGGACAGTCGCCTAAAGGTTCTTCGAGAGGAAGGCCTCCACGTGCTGGTAGAGCTCGACCTTGTGCGCCAGATGCCGGATCCCGAAGGACTCATCCAGAAACGACATCGTCTCCACAGGCACATTGTTCCTCTGCACCGCGGAGGCCAAGTCCTTGGACTGGCTGATCATTTCGGGGCTGTCGAACTCGCCCCAGACCAGAAACAGCGCCGAATGGATCTGCGATGCGTGGGGAAGCGGAGACATCTCGTCGAGCTTCTGTGAGCTTTTGCTCGGGTCCCCGAGCTTGTGGAGATACCGGGAGTAGCTGGCGTCGGTGAACTGGAGGTACTTGGCCTCGCTGATGTATTTCGCCCAATCGTAGTACTGCCCGGAGAACGAGAGTGCGCACTTATAGACGCCGGGTTCAAACGCCGCCCCCGCGACTGCGAGGTAGCCCCCGAACTCGTTGCCAATGATGGCCACGCGGTTCCCATCGACGAGACCCATCTCGACCGCCTTCTTTGTTGCCCGGGCTATGTCGTCACTCATGGCGCGGAAGTTCCAACTCTCGGCCTCGGGGTACATCCAGGTGTATCCGTCCGAACCCCTGTAGTTGGGCTGAAGCACCGCATAGCCGCGGCTCGCAAAGTACTGGACATAGGGATCGAACTGCCAAACCCAGCGGTTCCAGACCGCGGAATGCGGCATGACGATCATCGGCGGCGGGTTTTTCTTCGAGGCCCCAGCAGGAAGCGTGAGGTAGGCGTCGAACTGCTTACCCTCCGCGGTGGAGTACTTGATGATTCCCATCGGACGCATGCGCTTCGGGTCGATCCAGGGCGCGGAATTCTTGATGAGTCCGCTCTTGTGGGTCTCCAGGTTTACCCAGCTGTAGACCACGGGCTGGCGGTCCGAGCCGCTGCTGATGAGAAGGACCTTCCCGGCATCATCCATCCCGAGGATCCGCACGACCTGATTCGGGAACAGCTTGTCAACGACCGCCTGCAGGTTGCGGTAGGGTTCCGTGAACCAGGCCACGTGCGGGGCTGCCCGGTTGTAGACCGCTCCGACGATGTTGTGGGAGGCGGGGTCCCGGAACAGCCACCCGTCGAAATCATACCCCTTGTCCTGGAGGATGACCTCCTTTGCCTTGCCGGTTTCGGCGTCCATGAATTCAAGCGGACGCGGGGCGGAGCCGTCGCGCTCCCCGAGCGCGACGATATCACCCGGGCTGTCCCCGGAATCCACGATGCCGACCTGGTCGAGGTCCTGCGGGCACCTCACCCAGGACTCCCCGACGAGCTTGCTCAGGGTCAAGATCCCGTCCTCCTGGGTGATCCCGAATGCCAGCTTCCCCAGGTTGTCGGGGATGAATCCGACGTTGAAGCCGTGGTCCGTCTTCAGCTCCGGATAGCGTGTCACCAGCGATCCTTTGTTCACCACATTGACGATCTCGGGATGGTCATAGCGGAGGTCCGGCCCCTTGAGGTTGACCAGGTCCTGTGTCCTGTCCTCCGGGGTGTTGCTGAGGATCTGGACCGAGCCTCCCGGAGTCAGCACTTCAACCGGGACGCCGACGGAGAGCCTCCCGGCCTCGCTCACCGCCCAGAGATACCCTCCCCCGCTCTTGTGCGCGCTGACGAGGTAGGTCAGCCGGTTGGCGTCGAGCCACGAGAAGAACGATATGTCCCTGTCGCCAGGGGGCGCGCTCACGCCGTCAAGCCTCTGGGTCGCCAGCTCATAGGTGAACAGGCTAGTGTGGTCGTCGGCTCCCGGCGCAAGCGCGCCGATCTGGGTCCCCGTGTGGTTGAGCTGGACAGACTGGAAAACGGCGGGCCGGACAAAGTCGATGATGGGGACCTGCTCGGTCGAGGGAACAGGCTCCATCCGGTTCAGGTCGGCGAATTCGCTCGCCGCGAGGCCGGACGCAGCGACGCAGAACAGGACGGCGCAAGACGGGAAGTTGAGTTTCATTCGGAGGGGCGAATTTCCTTGGTAGTCCATCGGTTTGTTGGGGTAAAGGGGCAGTCTACTATCCGCGAACCCCCAGAACATTGATTGAATCCACCTTTGGGTCAACACACCAAGACGGTCTCCCGCCGCGCCGCGGGGCGCGGCCGGCCGGCCGGGTCCGGCAAACACAAGGCATGAAGGGTGTTACCGCAGGCCGGATTCCGGCGACACGCGCGCGCGGGAGGGGGTCGGATCCCCGTGGTCCAACCTCCATCCCGGACGTGCGGCGCCGGTGACGGGTCAGCGGTGCCCGGTCGTCAGCTCGTCGGCCAGCGCCGGGACAGCGTACACGCTTCGCAGCGCCTCGAGGATGCCGGCGCTGTGCACGCTGAGCGCGCGCATGTCGGGGCCGAAGCCGAAATCCTCCGACAGCGACTGGATGTTCCCGTCAAATATGATCCCGACGAACTCGCCCGCGGCGTTGACCGTGGGGCTTCCCGAGTTGCCCCCGATGATGTCGGCGGTGCTCACGAAGTTGTACGGCGTGTCCATCCGAATGGCATCCTTCCGGTCGATCCAGCGCTTGGGAAGGTCGAAGGGCTCCTTGTCGTGATGCTCGGAGGAACGCTCATAGAGGCCGGCGATGGTCGTGTGGGCCGGAACATGCTGCCCGTTCTCCTCGTAGCCCTCCACGCGGCCGTAGGAGAGCCGGAGAGTGAAGGTCGCGTCGGGATAGGTGCTAGCGCCGAGGACAGCAAATCTCGCCTTGCCGATCGTCGCCTGCGCCTGCTGCTTGATCTCCCCCTGAGTCTCGATGATCTTCCGGAGTCCCCGTGCATCCCCGTCGATCGAGCGGGCGAGCTCGATCATCGGGTCCTGTGCGGCGGCGATCGCCGCCGCACCCCCGTCGTAGAGCTTCCTGCGGAGCGCCAGGTCGTGGACCTTGGTGCCCAGGACGAGCTCCGATGCGCGGTTGCGCGGGGATTTCCCGGCGAGGACCTTCTGCACGATGGGATCGCCGTAGCCGAGCCTCTCGACCATGAACGTGAGCGAGTCGCTGAGCGTCAGGATCTCAAGGTCGTTGAAGATGGGCTTGTCGGAGAAGAGCTGTTGCTCGAAGGACTCCCGGCGTGCATCCGAGAACTCCTTGAGGCGCTCCCCGTTGGGCTTCGGCCGCTCGTCGCCCGCGCGCAGGAGTTCCCGGGCGATCCCGAACAGGGCGGAATCAAACGCCCATCCGCTCTCGAGCATGCGCCCTTTGACGGCGATGGACGCCAGGGTCTTCTGGGAGTCCCCGATCCGGTCGAACGCCGCCAACGCCTCCTTGCCCTCGGGGCGGTCGGCCAGGAGCTTCTTGAACGCATTCTCCGCGTCCGCCTTCCCGGACATGAACACCGGATTCTGCAGGTCGGCCAGCTCGCCATCGTAGACCTTGCGTGAATTCTTGTAGCTGAAGAGGTCGTCGGTCGAGCGGCGGGCGTTCTCCTCGCTTCGCGCGCCCCAGTTGATGAGCAGCACCTCGCGGCGCTTGAGCAGCTGCTGGACGTCGGGGACCCTGACGTCGCGGAGGTACTCGAGCTCGGGCACGGTCAGCAACCGGCTCGTGTTGCCAGGGTGGCCCGAGACGAAGACCAGCTCTCCGTCCTGGGCGCCCTTTTCCGACCATTTCAAGAAGTGATCCGGCTTGATCGGGGCGTTGTTCTCGTAGACCCGGAAGACGCAGATATCGAGGTCGTAGCGGGGGTACTCGAAGTTGTCGGGATCCCCGCCGAAGAACGCCGCCTGCTGCTCCGGCGCGAAGACGAGCCTGATGTCAGTGTACCGCTTGTAGCGGTAGAGGTGGTATGCGCCGCCCTGCCAGAGGGTCACGACGTCGCTGCGCAGCCCCGTCTTATCGCGAGACTCCTTCTCGATTGCCGCGGTGACCTTGCGGCGGGCGAGCATGGCCTCCTCCCCTGCCGCGGTCGGCGGAACAGCGGCGTTGACGCGGGCTGTGACGTCCTCGATCGACTGCAGGACGTTGAGCTCAAGGTCCACGCACTTGATCTCGTCGCCGGCGGATTTCGCGTAAAACCCGTCGTGGACATAGTTGCTCTCCTTCGAGCTGAACTTCTGGAGGGCGTCGAGGCCGACATGGTGGTTCGTGATGACGAGGCCGTCGCCGCTCACGAAGGAGCCCGAGCCGCCGCTGTTGAAGCGGACGGAGGACTTCATGATGTGCTCGAGCCAGGGGTCTGTGACCTCGAAGCCGTACTTTGCCCTTATCTGGTCTCGGGGGGGGGCGGAGAAGAGCCACATGCCCTCGTCGGCGTGGGCGAGCGATCCGAGTCCGAGGCAGGCGGCGAATATGAGTGGAATGCGCGTTTTCAATCTTGGAGTGGGTTTGGGCTTTATATGATTGGGGACGATCGTGATCGCAAACCCGCCCCTAGCCTAGCCGAAATTGGCCCAGCGGTCCCAAGCGACCGGCCAGCGGCCGATCACCGGGTCCGCCGGCCGGGCCACGTTCCCGGGCGCTCCCAGAATGCGTCGCGGCGACCCCCATAATAGGCGTCGAGCACCGTGTCCATGACCTGCGAGGTGCGCCTCGCGTCCCGCCCGGTTACCGGGCAACTCCCTACCCCAAGAAGATCATCCACAACGCTTTGTATGAATGGCTGGGCCACGTGCTCGGGGAACGGCAGTTCGATCTCCCTTGATCCCTCCGAAGTCCTGAGCACGAGGGGGCGCTCCGTGTACATGGGGAACGAGAGTTCGCCCTCGGTCCCGACGAGCTGCATCAGGTCGTCGTGGGCGGCGCTTGCGAAGTTCCACATCATCGACCCGAGGGCGCCGCCCGGGGCCCTGAACGTGAGGGCGACCGTGTCCTCGACATCGTAGTCCGACGCCAGGTTCGCCGCCTTTCCCTCCACCTCCTGAAGGGGCCCAAGGAGGTGGTCGAGGAGGTCCAGGGCGTGGGAGCCCACGTCGAGGAAATGCCCCGCCCCTGCGATCGCGGCGCTGACCCGCCAGGGCGCGCCCCTTCGGTGGTGGGGCTCCGCCATCCTGTAGGTCACCCCCGTCACCCGCCCCAGCTCGCCGCCCGCGAGCATCTCCCCGACCCGCACGAAGCAGGGCAGGCGCCGGTAATAGTAGGCGACAAAGAGGGGGAGGTCCGCGCGGTCGAACGCCTCGACCATGCGGTCGCACTCGGCGGCATTTCGGGCCATCGGCTTCTCCACTAGCGCCGGCTTTCCCGCCGCGGCCGCGGCAAGGGCGTATTCGCAGTGCGAGTCCGGGGGTGTTGCGATGTAGATTGCGTCGACCTCGGGGTCCGCGATCAGGGCCGCGGCGCTGTCATAGGAGCGGGCCACCCCGTGGCGCCGGGCATAGTCCGCGGCGAGAGTCCCGTTGCGTCGCATGACGGCCACGAGCTCCGAGCGCGCGGCCTTGCTGAAACCCGGCCCGCTCTTCCTCTCCGTCACGTCACCGCAACCCAGGATGCCCCAGCGGACGGCCTTGCGTCCCTTGAAGTGTCCTGTTGCGGGCATGGTGTCTTGGTTCCGTTGCGGGCCGTCTCGCGGGCAATGCCCAAGGGGAACCGGGCGGGGAGCTCAGGGCAACTCCTGAAACCTGATGCGCCGGTACTCCATCTGGCCGTGGTCGCTCTCGAGCCCGATCGGGCCGGTGGCGGGAACCGGCATCGCGTCCATTATGACCTCGCCGTTGCAGGTTCCGTGGGCGAGCCCCCCGCGAACGGTCACCTCGATCTCGTTCCAGTCGAGGGGGCGGTACCGGGCGAGCGTTGCGAAGGGCCCCGCGATCAGGAAGTCCCGGCACTGCAGCTGCGGCTCTCTCACGAAGATCCCGCTGTCGGCGTTGGGGCTTGCGCGGAACTCGAGACGGAGGACGAAGTCGCGGGGAAAGAGGCGGGTGGTCCAGAGCTTCCTGTAGTCCCGTCCCCTCTTCGAGACCGTCACGACCAGCCTTCCGTTCCTCGCAGCGTAGCGGCCGTCGCCCGTCGCCGCCCCCTTCCCAAGGTCGGGCGCACCCTCGTAGTGCCATCCGTGAAGGCTCCGGCCGTCAAAGAGGCTCGTGAAGCCCCTCTCCGGGACGAAGTCGTCCGGCCATGCCGGGACGAGCCCCGCGGTCTCGAGCACCGGCCTGAGGGCCGAGGACCACTTGGCGTAGCCCACGATGTCCGGGTGGAGCAGGTCGGGCATTTCCTCCTCTTTCGCGTCCCGGTGGACGTTCGCGAACAGGGACCAGGTGTCGAGGGCCGTGACCTGAGGCTCGTCCTCGACTGCCTTCAGGTAGAGTTCGTTGAGCCTGCGGATCTTCTCCGAAGGCCTGGACTTCGACTCCGAGCTCGGGAACACCTCGCAGAGTATGACCGGCATCGCCGGGGCGTGTGCCCGGAGAGCCGCGATGATGAGCCTCATGTTGTCGGCGATCGCCTCGGGCTCCACGTGCAGCTCGATGTCGTTCGTGCCGATGAGGAGCACGACGCCTGCGGGGTTGAGCGCGATCACGTCCTCCCTCAGGCGGGTCAGCACTCCCCGTGTCGTGTCCCCGCTGATGCCCCTGTTCGCCACCTTGATCCCCGGGAAGCTGCTGCCGACGTCGCCCCAGCCCTGGGTGATCGAGTCGCCGAGGAATACGAGGGACCCCTGGTCCTGCTGCACCCTTGCCGACCACTCGGAGCGGCGCTCGGCCCAAAGCCGCCTGAACCAGTCCTCGCGCCTGACCGGCCCGGCTCCCGGCAGCCCGGCGTCGGTGGCGGGTATCTGGAAGCGGCCCTCGGGCTCGGCTGGTGACGCGGCGTCCGCGGCCCGCGAGGCCGGGGCGAGGGCGATCACGGAGAGAAGCGCGGCAACGAGCACCGCATACCTAGGGGACGTGGGGTTCGCGGTCATCGGGGTCCCCAACCCTTATCGCCCACGGGCCGAAAGAAAACCAGAAATTGGCCTCCCCTGCGGGGAGCGGGGCCTACGGCGAGGCTTCCGCGAGCTTCGCCGCCACGAACCTCTTCACATCGCCCACCGTCTTGAACGGACGCAGGTCCTCGTTGTCGATCGTGACCTGGAGTACCTCCTCGGCCAGGAACACGATCTCGAGGAGCGTGAGCGAGTCGATGGCCAGGTCCTCCACCAGGCGGGCGCTGTCGTCCGACCCGTCAAGCCTCGCCCTGGCGTCGGGCTCGACGTAATGCTCGATAAGCCCGTGGATGATGACGGGGACGCACTCGACGTTTCCCGTCCTGCGGAATTCGCTGGCTGCCTCCCGTGTCGCGGCTGAGCAACGCTTGAGCGAGTCGCGAAGGCGGGCGTCCTCGTCGGGCGGGTTCGCCGCCTCACGCGCCAGCGTTGCGAGCTGTGCGCCCAGGTGGTGTTCGGTTGCTTCTCTCATGGTTTTGCTTGGTGGATACTGACTCCTGCCGCGGGATAAGGTTCGCCCTGCCGGACCGAATATCCGCTGCATTCGCCCCGTTCATGGACAGCGATATAGCAGGGGCCGTTCCCTGACGGGGCTTTTGGAGTGATTTTTGACGAATTGGCGGCCTGCATGGACGGATGTCGGGCGGGGGCCCTGGCCCCCGGGGGAGGCCCGGGGCGGCCCACCTCCTCTGAAACCTATGACATCCGGCCCCTGAAAACCCGCTACCGCGGGGCCCCTCAGAAGGTGACGGTCATCGACACCGAATACACCCTGCCCCGCCAGTCCCCGTAGGACTGGACGCCGGTCGGGTCCTGGGCATACTTGGGCGGCTCCGCCCTGAACATGTTGTCGACCCTGAGCTGCCCCCGGAGGCCGTAGCGGGGGCTCTTCCATGGGAACCAGCGGCCCAGGTCCCCCTGGATGTAGGCGTCGAACTGCGAGTAGGGGTCGACCTGCTCGGAGCCCTGGGTTGCCCAGTAGGACTGCGGCAGGCGGCGCGCGGCGAAGTAGTGTCCGTCGACCCCGAACCCGAAGGCCCGGTTGCTCCAGCCAATCCCGTAGTTCATGCGCAGTTTGAGGACCGGCACCGTCCCGTCCGGGGCGCGGAGCTCGTCCACGGGCGGCAGCGTGGGCAGCACCTCCAGGTCGTAGCGCTGGAAGTCTATGAGCCGGCAGTAGGCCTCGAAGGAGCCGCCGAGGCACCGGTTCCAGGTGTAATCCAGGGAGGCGGTCCACTCGTAGGAGTGGCGCCACGCGAGGTTGAAATTACCGGTGTAGACCGAGGTGATGGGCCCGACGGGATACGGGTCCCCGGGCGCGTTTGCAGCCCGCACCACCCGGGTGGGGAAGATCGCCTCGAGGTTCACCACGTCCTGGGTTTTCTGGAGGTAAACCTGCTCCCCGGAGGTCACCGTGTTCACGAACTCCACCGACGCGCGTACATGATGGGTCTTGCCGCGCTCGAAGATCACTCCCGCCGTCTGCGTGACCGAGGCCTCGGGGGCGAGGTTGGAGTTGATCGCGTCGCTCGACTCGACGTTCTCGTACTGGTTCCCGCGCAGGGGATCCTGGATTATCGCCGGCACCACGACACCGACCCCGCCGGGGCTTATCCCCGCGAGCTGCTGCCTGCTGAACACGGGAGAAAGGAACCTGTTCGAGGTCGCGTAGGTGCTGCGCAGCGAGAGCCCGCCCCCGAAGTCGATCTTGATGGCCCCGGTCGGGGCGAAGTTGGATTCGTTGGCCAGCCTCGACGCGGTGTAGCGGCCCGCGACGTCAACCCCGACCGCGTGGATCCATGTCGGGAGCCACCGGGCGGGCAGCAGCGGCGCCTGGAGCTCGGCGAAGGTGCTTATCCTCTGCAGGGACCGGCCGACCCACCTGTCGGCCGGCTTGACCAGCGAGCCGTCCCCGTACCTGAGCGCGTCGAGGTAGTCGCCCAGGCTCTGGTAGCGGTAGTCGCCCCCGAGGACCAGGGTGCTTGTTCCCGTGGGCAGGCGCAGGAAGGCATTCGCAACCCGCACCGACGAGTCGAAGGTGTTGTAGTCCCCGACGGTGACGAACTTCCCCTCCGACCCGTAGAAGATGACCGCCTTGTCGTAGAATGCCCGGGGGGGCCCCGAGGCGTGCGTGTCGCGCAGGGGGTTGTAGAGCCCCTGGTCGACCAGCTGCTGCCACCGGTCGTTGTCCACGCCCTGGACGCCGCGGTAGCGGGTCAGGCTGAGCCCGTACTGCGCGTCGAGCGTCACCTGCCAGTCGTCGGGAAGCTTTGCGAGGAGCCCGAGGACCGCGGAGTAGTAGTCAATGTGGGCCTCGTCGTAGTCCTCTCCGAGCGCGGGAACGGACTCGTTGAGCACCACCCCGACGTCCTGATGGAAGGGATTGAAGGCGGACGACCCGCGGAGCACCAGGTTGCCCGGAAAGACGCTGAAGCCCGTGTTGTTCACGGTGTGCCCGGCGCTGGCGTCCATGCCCACCTGGAGCGCCGGGAAGAGGTCGTAGGTGGCCGACCCGAAGAAGGAGCCGCTTCGCTCCCGACGTCCATAGGGGTAGCCCAGGCTGTCGGGCGACTCCGCGAGCCCGCCCCCGGGCGGCTGGTAGAGCGCCAGGCTCTCCACGCCCTGCCGCCCGGCGAACGCACCCAGCCCCCCCAGGCCGTCCGCCCCCGGTGCGACCGAGGTGAGGGAGGGGGTGCCCGGCCCGAAAAGCGGCGATCCGTCCGCACTGCTCACGTTTGGGGTGGCGCGGTGGAGAACGCTTTCCGGCAGCTTCAAGTCCCTCTGGCTCGCCTGGATGAATCCCAGCTCGGACTCCGTCGGCGGGGTGACCTGCGTGTAGGTCGCGTTGAACCGCACGTGGAGTTTCCCGCCGAGGAGGGTCTCGCCGTGCATGAGGGAGACGGTCGACTGGGGCGCGTCAAAGCCCGCGAGCGCGTTCGTGTAGGTTGTCGTGAGCTCGGTCGTGTTCGCGTCCGGCCGCAGGACGATGTTGATCACCCCGCCGACCGGGCTGCCGCTGTAGATTGCCGATGCCGAGACCGGCAGGACCTCTATCCTCTCGATCAGGTTGAGCGGGATGACGTTCACGTCGGCCTGCGGCGGGTCCGAGGACGAGAGGCCCGTCCCGGGAAGGGCCGTCACGATCTCCGGCAGGCGCCTTCCGTTCACAAGGACGATGGTCGCGTCCGCCTTGTAGCCCCGCATGTTCAGGTTGTTGCTGCCCGATGTGAACCCGCTCGCACCCCCGCTGCGCTCGGGCGGGAGCCTCGTGGCGTCGCTGTCCAGGATCTCGCGCTGCAGGAACTCGTTCACGTCGACGACCCCGCTGCGGGCGATCTGCTCCCGTGTGAAAATCGTGTAGTCGAGCGGGTCGTTCTCGGAGCGGGGCTGGTCGATGTTGCCTATCGCCGTCCGCGGCCTCGGCCCCGAGTCGATCCTGTCGAGCGGACCATACGAGGCCGCCTTGGCCTCGACCACGAACGGGGCGAGCTTGGCCGGGTCGCTCGTCATCCTTATCACCTGCACCCCGAGCGTGAGGGCCAGGCCGGCGGTCACCCTCACGTCGGCGATCTCCAGGGGCTGGAAGCCCGCAGCCGCCGCGACCAGCTCGAAGGTCCCCGCAGGCACCGCGGGGAACTCAAAGCCGCCCGCATCGTCCGTCACCACGGACAGCCCCAGTTCCGAGATGACGACGTGCACGCCCCGTGCCGCGGCGCCGTCCTCCTCCACGAGCCGGCCCTTCACCGAGCCCTTCTGGTCGAGCGCGGTCACGACGAACCGCCCCCTGCCCTTCTCGGTCGCGGTGAAGCCCGTGCCGCCAAGGAGCCTCCTTAGCGCCTCATCGGGCTCGAGGCTCCCCGACACGGGGGTGGACCTGGCCTGGTGGAGCTCGTCGAAGGAGAAGAGCAGCTCGACCTTCGCCTGCCGGCAGAACGCCATCAATGCCCCGTCGGCCGGCTGGGCGGGAAGATTGAAGTCAACCGGCTCGGCCAGGACCGTTGAAGGAGCCAGGGACATGGCACCCAACAGCAGGAGGCTTGATAGTGCTCTAGGAAATCGGGTGCGGGAAGGTGGGGTGCTGGTCAACGAAATCTCTGGCCTCAGGGCTCAGTGAGGAGCCGGACGCGCACGTCCCCCGCGGCCCCGCGGTCGACGTGAACCCTCTTGACCTGCTCGAGCTGCGCGAGGAACCCGTCCAGGTCGTCGAGGCTGTAACGCCCCCCCACGCGCAGGACCTCCGCGCCCGGGGTCACGGTGATCGATATCCCGTGGTAGTGGCCAAAGCGCGCGAGCGCATCGGAGAGGCGCATGCCCTCGCAAACGATCTTTCCCTGGCGCCACGCGAGGGCGTCCTCGAGGTCGGACGCCGACAGGTAGGCCAGGGACACCCCGCCCTCGGCCGCCGAGAGCCGCTCGCCCGGGTGCAGCAGGACCGGGCCCGGCGCCTTCGCGCCGTCCCTGCCGCCCGTGCGGACCTGGACCGATCCCTCCACGACCGTCACATCGAGCTGCGAGGCCGCCTCGGTGAGCACGTTGAACATGGTGCCCGTCACCTGGACGGAGCCAGCGGGGGTCTCGACGATGAACGGCCTTGCCTTGTCCTTGCTCACGACGAAGAACGCCTCGCCGTTGGCGAGCCGGACGCGCCGCTCCGCCCCGCCGTTCTCCACAAAGACGCTCGTGTTGGCGTTGAGCTCCACGCGGGTGCCGTCGGCAAGCGTGAAGGACTGCCGCTGGCCGGCCGGGGTCGAGATGGTCTCGGGTCCCCTCGACGAGCGCCCCATCCAGAGCGCCCCCACGGCGAGGGCGACGACGGCCATCGCGGCCGTCGCCAGCTTCCACGGGTTGAATCCGCGGCCTGCGGGCTCCTCCCTCTCACGGACCTCGATCGCCCCCGCCTCCACCAGCGCCGGGACGAGCGTGTCGAGCCGCGCCGAGAGCCGGCAGAACCTCGAGAGCGCCTCGCGCCTGGCCGGGTCGCCGGCGAGCCATACCTCCAACTCGGAGCGCTCCGCGCCCGTGAGCGAGGCCCCCTCGAGCCGTGCGGCCCAGAGCGATGCCTGGTCCTCGGTCTCGGGATCGAAAGTCTTGCGGGACGCGTTCATGAGTCGAATCTCCCCTCCAGCGCTGTTCGCAGCAGCCTCAGTGCCCGGGCATGCTGCTTCTCGACCGTGCTGACTGCGATCGATAGGCGGTCGGAGATCTCCCTGTGCGAGAGCTGCTCGATCTTGCACATGAGGAGCACCGCGCGGCAGCCCTCCGGCAGCTGGGCTATCGCCTCCTCGAGGATGTCGAGCTCCTGCCGGGTGATGACCTGCTGCTCGACGCCGGGCTCCCCCGAGGCCGCCATCTCCGGTATGAAGGCGTCGCGCGCCACCGGGGAGATGCTCCTGTGCTTGAGCCGGTTGATCGCGAGGCGCCTTGCCGCGGTGTAGAGGAGCGCCGCCGGCCGCCTCGCCGCCTGGCTGCTCACGGTCGGGTAGACCCGAAGGTAGGCGTCATGGGCGACGTCCTGGGCCTCGCTCGCGTTGCCCAGGAGGCGCGTGAGGTATCGCCTCAACGGCACGAGCGTTGAGCGGTAGAGCAGGGAAAACTCCCTCTGGCCTAGGGGCTCGTCGGGCATGGAGGCCGGGAATGCTGCAATGGGAACGGATAAAATGGGTTTCACACCTGCCCAATATGACAGGCGGCCCCGCCAAATCCTCTACTGCGGGTGAACGATTTCGGGAGGGGGAGCGCACGGCCCCCCCCCTGCGTCTTTGCCGGGTGCAACATGATGGAACAATGTCATTTAAGGCAGGCGCGGCGAAGGTCAAATTCCCTCAGGCGGCCCATGACCGGGAAAGCGGGCCGCGCGGCAATCCGGGAAGGCCCCCCCGGGGCCCGCCAGGGCGGGACGGCAGCCCACGGGGTTTCCGGGGCGGTCCCAGCCCCGCCGCCCCGGGAAGGCCCTCCCCTCCCACCCATCGCCCGCGTGCCCAAGCCCTTAGCGGCAGTCCGGCGGGCCCTTGCCGTCCTTGACGCAGTGTCGGGTCTGGATACCTGTATCCTTCCACCATGTCGGCCGACCTTTCCGATCTGTACCAGAACGTCATCCTCGACCACAACCGGAGGCCGCGCAACCGGGGCAGGATACCGACCGCCAACCGCTCGGCCCATGGCGACAACCCGTCCTGCGGCGACCAGTGCGACGTGTTCCTGCGGCTCGACGGCGACAGGATAGCCGAAATCTCGTTCGACGGGTCGGGATGCGCGATCTCGCAGGCGAGCGCGTCGCTCATGACCACCCAGCTCAAGGGCAAGACGTCCGCCGAGGCGGAGAGGCTCTACAAGGAGTTCCACGAGATCGTGACCACCGGCAAGGAGCCCGAGGAGATCAGCGACCTGGGGGCCTTCGCGGGGGTCCACGCATTCCCGGCGAGGATCAAGTGCGCCACGCTCTCATGGCACGCCGCCCTGAACGCCCTCCACGGCGACCCGGCGCCGGCAACGACGGAGAGCCACAAGGATTGAGCGCGATGCCCCCCACCTGGGACCGCATCCGCGACCAGTTCCCGATCCTCGACCAGAAGGTGAACGGGCGCCCGCTTGTCTACCTGGACAACGCGGCGACGACGCACAAGCCGGCCTCGGTGATCGCCGCGCTGGACCGGTTCTACGCACGGGACAACTCGAACGTGCACCGCGGGCTCCATGCGCTCTCGATGCGCGCGACCGACGCCTACGAGGGCGCGCGCTCGCGGGTGAAAACCTTCATCAACGCCGCGGCCCCGGAGGAGATCATCTTCACCCGCGGGACGACCGAGTCCATCAACCTGGTCGCGGCGAGCTGGGGCGCGGCGAACCTGCGCAAGGGCGACGTGATCCTCCTCACCGAGATGGAGCACCACAGCAACCTGGTGCCGTGGCAGCTCGTCGCGCAGCGCACCGGCGCGACCCTCAGGTACCTGCCGGTCACGGGCGACGACGGGCTCCTCGACCTCGCCTCGCTCGACCGCGTCCTCACCCCCGAGGTGAAGCTCTTCGCGTTCACCCACGTCTCCAACACGCTCGGGACGATCAACCCCGCCGCCGAGCTTTGCGCCCGGGCCCGCGCACTCGGGGTCACGACCGTGGTGGACGCTGCGCAGTCGGTCGGGCACATGCCCCTCGACGTCCAGGCGATGGGATGCGACTTCCTCGCGTTCTCGGGCCACAAGATGGCGAGCGTCACCGGCATCGGCGTCCTCTACGGGAGGCGCGCCCTCCTCGACGCGATGCCCCCCTGGCAGGGCGGGGGCGGGATGATCTCGAGCGTCGACTTTCACGAGAGCCGCTGGAAGCCCTCGCCGGAGCGGTTCGAGGCCGGAACGCCCAACTTCGGGGACGCGGTGGCGCTCGGCGCTTCCTGCGACTTCCTTGACGGGCTGGGCCGGGACGAGATCCGCAGGCACGACGCGGACCTCGCCATGGAGGCCCGCGACCGGCTCTCCGAGCTGCCCGGGATCCGCATCCTCGGCCCCGGGGGCGAGCGCGGGGGCCTCGTGAGCTTCGCGTTCTCGGGGGTCCATGCGCACGACGTCGTCACCTTCGCTGACGAGGACGGGATAGCGCTGCGCGGCGGCCACCACTGCAACCAGCCCCTCATGAGGCGGCTCGGGCTCACGAGCACCGTCCGGGCGAGCTTCTACGTGTACAACGAGCGGCGCGAGATCGACGCGCTGGTCGACTCGATGCGCCGCACGATCAAGTTCTTCGGGGCCGGGGGCTGACCCCTCATGCCGCGATCCAGGCGATGGCCTTGTCGGCCAGCCTGTCGAACGCCCTGATGCAGAGCTCGAGGTGCTCCTCGCTCGTGTCCTCGATCCTGTTGTGGCTTATGCCGTGGAGGCTCTGCACGAACATCATCACCGTGGGGACGCCGGCCCTGGCCACCTCGGCCGCGTCGTGGAGGGGTCCCGAAGGCAGGCGCAGGGCGCGTCCGCTGGTCTCGAGGATCGACTCCTCGCAGAGCCCCACCAGGTGGGGATTGAAGGGCACAGGGTCGATCTGCCAGATCCTGTCCCAGGAGACCGACACGTTGCCCTCAAGGGCGAAGTGCGAGGACGCCTCCCGGGCCTCGGAAAGCATCCGCCCCAGGGCGACGGGATCGAGGTGGCGCTGGTCGAGCGAGATCCTGCACTCCTCGACGACGCTCGTCACGATGCCGGGCCTGGTCGTGCACGAGCCGATCGTGCAGACACCCCCGTTCCTCTCGGCAATCCTGTAGATCTCGGGGGCCATCCTGGCCGCGGCGAGGAAGGCGTCCCTGCGCCTGTTCATGGGCGTGCTCCCGGAGTGCGCAGCCTGTCCGGTGAACGTGACCTGGTGCCGCTCGACCCCGAAGGTGCCGAGCACCGCGCCGAGAGGCAGGCCGAGGTCGAGGAGCACCGGCCCCTGCTCGATGTGAAGCTCAAGGTACGCCGCGGCCGAGGCGAGCTCGCCGCCGCAGTCCAGGACGTCTTCGAAACTGACGCCTATCTCCCTGAGGGCGTCGGGGAGCCCCACCCCGTCGCGGTCCCTGAGGCCCCTAGCCTCGGCCATGTCGAGCGTCCCCGAGCACGCCGATGACCCGAAGAGGCTCTTGCCGAACCTGGCCCCCTCCTCGTCGGCCCAGTCCACGAGGCGCACCGTGACCGGGGGCCTCCCGCCATACTGGGCGCTAATGCGCCTCAGGACCTCGGCCCCGGCAAGCACGTTGAGGCAACCGTCGAGCCAGCCGCCGTTGGGCACCGAATCCATGTGGCCGCCGATCACGAGCGCCTTGTCGCTGCGGCCCCTGAGCGTCGTCCAGAGGTTTCCGGCCTCGTCCACGTGGGTCTCCACGGGCAGCGGGGCGAGCTTTGCGCGGAGCCATGCACGCGCCTCCACCCACCGCCTCGTGAAGGCGACCCTCTGGGCGCCGTTCTCGTCGGAGGTCAGGTCTCTGAGCTCCTTGAGCTCTGCTATCGTGCGCTTCGGGTCTAAGTGCGCGTTCATCTCGTGGGTGCGTCTGCCCTAGGCTGGCCCAGTTGCTGCTTGGAAACGAGCGAATTATGCCCGACCCTTGCGTGGAGACGATAACCGATGCCGACTCTAGCGACCACCGTCGACGGACTTAGGCTCCCCAATCCCTTCGTGATAGGGTCGGGCCCCCCCGGCACGAACCTGAGCGTCATCAACCGGGCGTTCCGCGAGGGCTGGGGCGCGGTGATCGCGAAGACCGTCAGCCTCGACGCCTCAAAGGTCGTCAACGTGACGCCACGCTACGCAAAGCTGCATTCCTCGGACGGGCGCGAGGTCATCGGGTGGGAGAACATAGAGCTCATAAGCGACCGGCCCTTCGACATCTGGATAGACGAGTTCAAGAGGTGCAAGGACGCCAACCCGGGCGGGGTCCTGATCGCCTCGATCATGGAGGAGTACCGGAAGGACGGGTGGATCGAGATCGTGGAGCGCTGCCAGGCGGCGGGGGTCGACGCCTTCGAGCTCAACTTCTCGTGCCCGCACGGGCTTCCCGAGCGCAAGATGGGGGCGGCCATGGGCCAGGACCCCGAGGTCCTGGGCGAGGTCTGCGGCTGGGTCATGGGAGCGGCGAAAAGGCCGGTGTGGGCCAAGATGACCCCGAACATCACCCACATCGAGGACCCGAGCCGGGCCGCCCTCGCGGCGGGATGCCAGGGGATAAGCGCCATCAACACGATCCGCAGCGTCATGGGGGTCAACCTCGACACGCTCCGCCCGGAGCCCTCAGTGGAGGGATGGACGACCCCCGGGGGCTACTCCTCGAAGGCCGTCAGGCCGATCGCGCTCAGGATGGTGATGGAGATAGCGACGATGATCCGCCGGGAGTTCCCGGGCCGCAGCCTGTCCGGGCTGGGCGGGATCGAGAGCGGGAACGACGCCGCGCAGTTCATCCTCCTCGGGGCCGACACCGTGCAGGTCTGCACGGGCGTCATGAAGTTCGGATACGAGTGCGTCAGGCCCATGTGCGAGGAGCTCCTCGCGTTCATGGAGAGGCACAAGTTCGAGACGCTCGCCGACTTCAAGGGGAGGAGCCTCGACTACTTCACCACCCACGCGGACCTCGTGCGCCGCCAGTCCGAGCGGAAGGCCGCCCAGAAGGCGGAAGCGAAGAGGACGGTCAGGTCCGACGGGGAATGGAGCGGGGACGAGTTCGTGAAGCAGTCCGACGCCCTTTCCAGGCAGTAGTCTCGGCCCGACGATGATCCGCCTGGCTGAAAAGGAGGACGCGCCGCAGATCGCGGCGATCTACAGGCCGTTCTGCGAGGATTCCTGCGTCTCCTTCGAGACCGAGGCGCCGGACGCCCCCGAGGTCGCGGCCCGAATCGAGAGGATCAGGCGCCGCCTGCCCTGGCTCGTCGACGAGCGCGACGGGCGGATCGCGGGGTACGCCTACGCCTCCCCGCACCGCGAGAGGGCCGCCTACCGCTGGGTCGTCGAGGTGACGATCTACATCCACGAGGCGCACCGGGGCCGGGGCGTCGGCCGAGCGCTCTACGCCGAGCTCTTCGATCGGCTGCGCGGCCAGGGCCTCTTCAAGGCCTACGCGGGGATCCTCGTCCCCAACCCCGCCAGCCAGGCGTTCCACGAGGCACTGGGATTCAAGCCGGTCGGGGTCTACAGGAAGGTCGGCTACAAGCTCGGTGCCTGGAGGGACGTGGGATGGTGGGAGCTCGCACTGCGCCCCGAGATCGACTCTCCTGCTGAGCCCACCCTCCCCCCCCAGACCCTCGACCCGAAACCATGAAGCCGGCGCACCTCATCCCCTGCCCATTCTACATCGGGGGCGAGTGGGCCCAGCCCAGGCTCGCGGGCACGCCCGTGTACAACCCGTCCACGGGCGACGTGATCTCCGAGTGCCCCCTGGGCGGGTCGGCTGAGGTGAACGCAGCCGTCGACGCGGCCGAGGCCGCGTTCCCCGCCTGGCGGGACACGCCGGCCATAGAGCGGGCGCGCTACCTCTTCCGCTACCGGCACCTCGTCGAGGAGAACTTCGACCGGCTGTGCGCGAGCGTCTCCCTCGAGCACGGAAAGACGCTGGTCGAGTCCCGCGGGAGCCTCTACCGGGGGATCGAGAACATCGAGTACGCCTGCGGGGCCCCGACGCTCCTCTTTGGCGACACCCTCGAGAACATGGCGCGCAACGTCGACTGCGAGACGACGCTCCAGCCGCTCGGCGTCTGCGTGGGGATCACCCCCTTCAATTTCCCCGCCATGGTCCCGCTCTGGATGTTCCCGCTCGCGATCGCCTGCGGCAACACGTTCGTCCTCAAGCCGAGCGAGAAGGTCCCCCTGACCGCGGTGCTCCTCGTGGAGCTCCTTGCCCAGTCCGGCCTTCCCAAGGGCGTCGTCAACGTCGTCCACGGCGGGAGCGAGTGCGTCGACGCCCTCCTGGTCCACCCCAGGGTGAGGGCGGTCTCCTTCGTCGGGTCGTCCCCCGTCGCCAAGCACATCTACGACACCGCGACACGCCACGGCAAGAGGGTCCAGGCGAACGGCGGCGCCAAGAACCACATCATCGTCATGCCCGACGCCGACCTCCCGCGCTCGGTCGAGGCGCTGGCCTCCGCCGCGTTCGGATGCGCGGGGGAGAGGTGCATGGCGGGCTCGACCGCGATCGCGGTCGGGAAGGCGGGCGACGCGATGCTCCCGCAGCTCGTCGACGCGGCGCGCTCCGTCAAGATAGGCCGCACGGACACGCCGATGTCCCAGCCCGACATGGGGCCCCTGATCACGGGGGCCCACCGCGACCGGGTCCGCGGGCTGGTCGACAGCGGGGAGCGCGAGGGTGCGAGGATCGCGTGCGACGGGAGGGACGCCCGGGTGGCCGATGCGCCGAACGGGTTCTACCTCGGGGCCACGGTCATCGACCACGTGAGCGAGGCGATGACGATCGCGCGCGAGGAGGTCTTCGGGCCCGTCCTAAACGTGATGCGCATGGAGGACCTGGACCAGGCGATCGAGGCCGCGAACCGCTCGGCCTATGGCAACGGCGCCTCGATCTTCACTTCGTCGGGCGCTGCCGCCCGCACGTTCAAGCACCGCGTCAAGGCGGGGATGGTCGGGATAAACGTCGGCGTGCCGGCGACCATGGCCATGTTCCCGTTCACGGGATGGGACGCCTCGTTCTACGGGGACCTCCACATCCAGGGCCGCGAGGCCGTGCAGTTCTACACCCAGCAGAAGACGGTCACGACCCGCTGGTTCGGCGGCTCGTCCGACGACGTCTGGAGAAAGTGACCCTCCCATGCCCCTCCTTGTGAAAGACGGCGAGATCGTGACGGCGGACTCGAGGACGCGCGCCGACATATTCTGCGAGGGGGAGACTATCACGCGGATCGCCCCCCACATCGAGCCCCCGCCGGGCACCGAGGTCGTGGACGCCCGCGGGAAGTACGTCTTCCCCGGGTTCATAGACCCGCACGTCCACATCACGCTCCCCTTCATGGGGACGCTCGCCAAGGACACTTACGAGACGGCCAGCAGGGCCGCGCTCATCGGGGGCACGACCACCCTGATCGAGATGTGCTGCCCGGCCCGGGCGGACGACGCCCTCGGGGCGTTCGAGCACTGGAGGGCGCAGGCCGAGGGCCGCTCGGCGTGCGACTTCACGTTCCACATGGGCGCGACGCGCTACGACGCGGCCACCGAGTCCCAGCTGCGGGAAATCGTCGGCCGCGGGATCAGCTCCTTCAAGATATTCCTGGCCTACAAGGGGGCGTTCGGGATCGACGACACGGAGCTCTACCGGACGCTCCGGCTCGCCCGCGAACTCGGGGTGATCGTCACCGCGCACTGCGAGAACGAGACCCTGGTCTTCGAGAGGCAGAGGGAGCTCCTGGCGGCGGGAAAGACCGATCCCGGGCGCCACCACGAGAGCCGCCCGCCGGAGGTGGAGGCCGAGGGCGTGCATCACCTCATGACCTTCGCCGAGATGACGGGCGCGCACACCTACATTGTCCACCTGAGCTGCCGGGAGGCGCTGGAGGAGGCCCTGGCCGCCCGGCGCCGGGGGGTCCAAGTCTCGATCGAGACGCTGATCCAGTACCTCGTGCTCGACAAGACATGGGCGGAGCGCCCCGACTTCGAGGGGGCCAAGTACGTGATGTCCCCGCCCCTCCGCGACGCCGCCAACCAGCCGGTCCTCTGGAACGGGCTGAGGGAGGGCCTTATCCAGACCGTGGCGACCGACCATGCGCCGTTCGACTTCGATGGGCAGAAGCGGATGGGCGAGGGCGACTTCACGAAGATACCCAACGGGATCCCCTCCCTGGAGGAGAGGATCAACCTGCTCCACACCTTCGGGGTCAGGGCCGGGCGGATCGACCTCCACACCCTCGTGAACGCCGCGAGCACCCAGGTGGCGAGGATCTTCGACCTTTATCCGAGGAAGGGGGCGATACAGCCCGGGTCAGACGCGGACCTGGTCATCTACGATCCCGACCACCGCGGCGTGATCTCCGCCCGGACCCACCACATGAACGTCGACTACAGCGCCTTCGAGGGTTGGAAGACCGAGGGGCGGCCCAGCGCCGTCACGGTGCGGGGCAAGGTTACGGTGCGCGACGGGGTGTTCGTCGGGGACCCGGCGGGGGGCAGGTTCCTGAGGAGGACCCCGAGCAGGGCCTGATTCCGGCGCCCCGCGGCTCAGCGGACGACCACCTTGATGTCGCCGCCGCTCGAGCGGAGCTTCAGGAGCGGGCCGCCCCCGTTCACCTCTCCCGCGAGGGTGCTCTTGCCCATCCCGCCCCGGTCGATAGTGATCGTGATGCCGGCCGCCTCGACCTCGCCCCCGCTCGTCGCCGCGTCCAGGTGGAAGGCCGCCTCCTTGCCGACGATTGCCTTAACCTCCCCGCCGGAGGTGGAAAGTCTGCAGTCGCCCTTGAGGGCCCCGGAGAAACCCGCCCTCACGTCACCGCCGCTCGTCTCGGCCGTCAGCGTGTTCTCAACGGAGTCGACCTTGATGTCCCCGCCCGAGGTCTTGAGGCTCGCCGCGCCGATGATCCTGTCGGCCGACACGTTGCCCCCGGAAGTCGAGAGATTGACGGATCCGCGGCCCTCGGAGAGGACCACGTTGCCGCCCGAGGTCGACGCGTCAACGTCGCCCCCGATGGAGCCGAGCTTCACGTCGCCCCCGGACGTGTGGGCGCGCACCCTGCCCTCGAGGTCGCCGACGACCACGTCGCCCCCGGAGGTCTTGAGGTCGACCGAGGCGCTGGCGGGGACCGTCACGATGAAGTCGACCTGCACCGGGGGCCAGCTGCCAAAGTGGAACCCCATCTGGTTCTCGTAGGAGGCTGACGCCTCGACCGAGTTGCCCGACTGCTCGATCTTCAGGTCGAGCTTCTTGAGGATTTCCTCCGCCTCGGCGTCGGAGCCCGCGCGGATGTGCTCCTTCGCGATGACCTTGACGACGGAGTCCGAGGAGGGCGAGACGCGGACGTCGCCGCCCGAGGTCGAGACCTTCAGCTGGACGCCCGGCTGGACCTGGAAGGACTTTTCAACGACGCGCTCGATCTTGGCGGAGGCGGTTGCGGTGAAAACGGCGAGGGCGCCGGCGATTGAGAGGAGGCGTTGGAGGGAAGACATGGTTGGGGGTCGTTGGTCTATTAACACGCGGGAAGGCCCGAATGTTACACATTTGGGAAGCCTGCCCCGGCGTGCCGCAGCGCCCTTGCTCGCCCGGCGGGGGGGAGCTCCATATCCCGTCCGCGGCATTGGAGCGGAACACCGTAACATGCTTTATGTTAGGCTTTAACGGCGAAACAGTCGCGTCACTACGGCAACGGCGCGAGCCGGCCACCCTGCCTTTGCGGCCACGGGGCCCACATGCGCAAGGCGGCACTCGCCAACGTTTTGTTGCTGGAGCCAGCCGCGGCTCCTTTCTAAGGTCGGTAAACCGGACGGTCATCCATGCCAAAGGCGTTTTCGAAACTTTCTGAACAGGAGATCCTGGCACTCGCCATATCCATGGAAGAGGAGGACGGCCGCATCTATGGCGACATGGCCGACCGATTGCACGGGACGTTCCCCTCGACGGCGGCCTCCCTGACGCGGATGCAGCAGGAGGAGTCCGTCCACCGCCAGCGCCTGATCGACATGTACCGCTCCCGCTTCGGCGAACATATCCCCCAGATCCACAGGGCGGACGTCAAGGGGCTCGTCAGGCAGAAGCCCGTGTGGCTGATGAGCGTCCTCACCGTGGCCCAGGTTCGCAGGCAGATCGGGGTGATGGAGCTCGGGTCGCGCCGGTTCTACGAAGTCTCCGCGGAGAGGACGGAGGACGCAGGGACCAGGAAGCTCCTGGGGGACCTCGCCGTGGCCGAGGCGGAGCATTCCGCGCTCGCCGAGAGGCTCGAGAAGGAGCAGGTCGCCTCCGGCGCCCGGGCGATCGAGGATGAGAGCCAGCGGCGGATGTTCGTCCTGCAGGTCGTCCAGCCGGGCCTGGCCGGGCTCATGGACGGGTCGGTCTCGACGCTCGCCCCGCTCTTCGCGGCCGCATTCGCGACGCACAGCAGCCGCGACGCCCTTCTCGTGGGGCTCGCCTCCTCGGTCGGCGCCGGCATCAGCATGGGATTCGCCGAGGCCCTCTCGGACGACGGCGCGATAAGCGGCAGGGGCCACCCCCTCCTGCGCGGTGTTGTCTGCGGGCTCATGACCGCCGCCGGCGGCCTCGGCCACACCCTCCCCTTCCTCCTGGGCGACTTCCACTCGGCCTTCACGGTGGCCATCGCCGTCGTCGCGGTGGAACTGCTCGTGATCTCATGGATACGCCACCACTACATGGACACGCCGTTCCTCTCGGCGGCATTCCAGGTGATCGTGGGCGGCGTGCTGGTCTTCATCGCGGGCATGCTGATCGGGTCCTCCTGAGGTGACGCTGAGCCCCCTGGAGAACCCCGACCTCGCCCCCGTGCCCGCGGGCAGGCGCACGTGGAGGATGGGCAGCTACGCCGCCCTGTGGATCTCGATGTCGGCCTGCGTCCCGACCTACATGCTGGCGTCCTCCCTGGTCGGAGGGGGGATGAGCTGGTGGGAGGCGGTCCTCACGATCTTCCTCGGGAACGCGATCGTGCTGGTGCCGATCCTGCTGAACGCGCACGCGGGCACGCGCTACGGCATTCCCTTCCCGGTCCTGTGCCGCGCCTCCTTCGGGACCGTGGGCGCGAACATCCCGGCGCTCCTGCGCGCCCTCGTCGCCTGCGGCTGGTTCGGGATCCAGGTCTGGATCGGAGGCGAGGCGATCCACAAGATCCTGGGGGTGTTTTTCCCCGCGTTGGCGGCCCCGGCGACGGGCCCCCTCGGGATCACGCTCCCCCAGTTCGCGTGCTTCATGGCGTTCTGGGGCGTGAACATGTGGGTCGTCCACCGGGGAATCGACTCGATCCGGCTCCTCCTCCAGATCAAGGCCCCGCTCCTCATTGTGCTCGGGATCGTCTTCCTCGCCTGGGCGTACCGGGCGGCCGGCGGGTTCGGGCCCATGCTCTCGCAGCCCTCGGCCTTCGACCCGGGGCAGCCCAAGGCGGGCCAGTTCATGTCCTTCTTCATCCCGGGGCTCACGGGGATGATCGCCTTCTGGGCCACGCTGTCCCTCAACATCCCCGACTTCTCCCGGTACGCCGCCTCGCAGAGGGACCAGGTCATAGGCCAGGCGCTCGGGCTTCCGCTGGCGATGGCGTTCTACTCCTTCATCGGCGTCGCGGTCACCTCGGCCACCGTGGTCATCTTCGGCCACACGATCTGGGATCCGCTCGAGGTGCTCGTCCAGTTCAGGAACCCCGTCGTGCTCGTCGTCGCGATGCTCGCCCTCTGCGTGGCCACGCTCGCCACGAACATCGCCGCAAACGTGGTCTCGCCGGCGAACGACTTCGCCCACCTTGCCCCGAGGAGGATATCGTTCCGCATGGGGGGGCTCATCACCGGGGTCATCGGGGTCGTCATGATGCCCTGGAAGCTCGTCGCCGACCCGACGGGATACATCTTCACGTGGCTGGTGGCCTACAGCGCCCTGCTCGGCCCGGTCGGGGGCATAATGATCGCCGACTACTTCGTCTACCGGCGCAGGGAGCTGGACGTCGCCGCCCTCTATGATCCGGACGGGCGCTACCGGTACACGGGCGGCTGGAGCATCGCGGCGATCGCCGCATTCCTCCTCGGGGCGCTCCCGAACCTCCCCGGGTTCCTGGCCCAGGTGGGGCTGGTCGACCCGGCCCACCTGCCCCATGTCTTCGCGGAGATCTACAGCTTCGCGTGGTTCGCCGGCTTCGCGATAGCGTTTGTGGCGTACCTGCTTTTCCGCAAGCTGGCGCCCAACCTTTGACATGAAACCGATCCCCCTTCCCCCGTGCGGGCACGTCCCGCAGCCCTATTCCGGACCCTCCGCGGACGAGGTGCTTGCGCTCCGCAAGGAGTTCCTGAGCCCCGCAATCTTCCACTACTACAAGAAGCCGATCATGATCGTCGAGGGCAGGGCCCAGTGGCTCTTCGACGAGAAGGGCCGCCGCTACCTGGACGGGATCGGGGGGATCGTGACGGTGAGCTGCGGCCACTGCCACCCGCACATCGTGGCCGCCGCCAACAGGCAGAACGAGACCCTCCAGCACACGACCACGATCTACCTGCACCCCAACATCGCGCTCTACGCCAGGGAGCTCGCCGCCCGGATGCCCGGGGACCTGAAGGTGGTGTACCTTGTGAACTCCGGCTCGGAGGCTAACGACCTCGCCCTGCTCATGGCGCGCGCCTACACGGGCTGCTACGACATGATCGCGCTCCGCAACGGCTACCACGGAGGCAGCCAGTCCACGATGGGGCTCACCTCCCACCACACCTGGAAGTTCAACGTGCCCCATGGGTTCGGCGTGCAGCACTCGGTGCTGCCCGACCTCTACCGCGGCCCGCACGGCGCCGACGACCCCGAGGCGGGCCGCAAGTACGCGGACGACGTCAAGAGCCTGATCCAGTTCGGCTCCTCGGGGAAGATCGCCGGCTACATCGCCGAGTCCATCCAGGGCGTTGGCGGGACCGTCGTCTACCCCGAGGGCTACCTGCGGCACGCCTACGCCCATGCGCGCGCGGCGGGGGGGCTGTGCATCGCCGACGAGGTCCAGACGGGCTTTGGCAGGACGGGCACCCACTTCTGGGGCTTCGAGACCCAGGGGGTCGTGCCCGACATCGTCACCATGGCCAAGGGCATCGGGAACGGTTGCGCGCTCGCGGCGGTCGTCACGACGCCGAAGATCGCGCAGGCGCTGGCGACGAGGATCCACTTCAACACGTTTGGCGGCAACCCCGTGGCGTGCGCGCAGGCGCGCGCCGTCCTCGAGGTGATCGATCGCGAGGGCCTGCAGGCCAACTCGCTGAAGGTGGGCGCCTACCTGAAGGCGGGCTTCGCGAGGCTGGCCGCGAAACACACCCTGATCGGGGACGTCCGCGGCCTCGGCCTCATGCTCGGGATCGAGCTCGTGAAGGACCGGGGGACGAAGGAGCCGGCCAAGGAGGAGTGCGCGGCGGTGTTCGAGGCCTGCAAGGAAATGGGGCTCCTCATCGGAAAGGGCGGGCTCTGGGGCAACACGCTCCGCATCAAGCCGCCGATGATCTTCTCGACCTCCGACGCCGACTTCATGCTGGCGGTCCTGGACCAGGCCCTCGCCTCCGCTTAGGGCACCTTCAGGTCCATCCCGATCTTCAGGGGCGCCTTCTCGCTCGGGAGGACGTCGCGGTTTGCGGCGTAGAGGTCGCGCCACCGGGACCGGCTCCCGTAATACTTGAGCGCCAGGCTAAAGAGCGTGTCGCCCCGGGCGACCGTGTGGTGGCGCACCGACGCCGCGGGCGTGGACTTGGCGGGCCTCGCGGGGGCCGCCTCCGGGGCCTCGGCTATCGCCGACTGCGGCGCCTGCTCGGCGGGTGCGAGCGATATGGGGGATCCCGAGGCGTCCCCCGCCTGGGAGGCCTCCGGCGGCGCGGCCTGGGGCGCCGGGATCGCAGCAATGTCGATGGCGCTCGAGTGGACGACCGGAACGGAGACGCCCGCCCGCAGGGCCGCGTTCTCCGTCTTCAGCTCGTCGTTCTCGCGCTGGAGCCGCTCGAGCTGGGCCTCGACCCCCATGTGCTCGGTCTGGCTCTCAAGGGGCTGGCCCGGCAGGGCGCGCGCGAACTCCCGCTTTGCCGCGTCGATCAGGCCGCGGACATAGACGGCCTGCTTCGAGTTGGGCTCCAGCTCCAGGTACTTCCGGAAGTGGTAGATCGCGAAGATCGGGTCCTTGATGTGGTTCAGGTAGATCAGGCCCGCGTCCAGGTTGGACTCGGGGGCTGCGTCCCCCCTGCGGTCGATCACCTTCAGGTACGCCGTCAGGGCCTCGTCCCACCGGCCCTGGCGCTCCATCTGCTGCCCGTCCCTGTAGTAGGAGTCGTCCATCTCGGACGAAAGCGAGGCGCTTTCGCCGCCGCAGCCCTGCCCGAGGGCCAGCGCAATGAGCGCGGCCGAGCCTAATATGAGGGAACGTGGGTGCATCTGGCAGCGAAAGGGATTGAACGGGCCGGGCAGGCGGATAAATTTTCCCGACTAGGCTCCCGATACAAACCTAAATGTTCACAGACAACAACACGCGTTGATGGGCATCGCACCGAAATCCGCGCTTGCGAGGGCCCGGCACTGCATCCGCATAGAGTGCGAGGCCCTCGAGGCCACCTCCCGTATCCTCGGCGCGGAGTTCGTCGAGACGGCCCGCGCGGTCGAGTCGACGATAGCGGCGGGCGGGAAGCTCATCTTCAGCGGCGTCGGGAAGTCGGCGCACGTGGCGGGGAAGATCGCCGCCACCTTCAACAGCACGGGCGTCTCGTCGTGCTTCCTGGACCCCACCCAGGCCCTCCACGGGGACCTCGGGCTGTGCTACGAGGGGGACCTGGCGATCCTCCTGAGCAACAGCGGGCAGTCCGACGAGATCCTCAGGATCCTGCCGCTCCTCAAGCGCTTCGGCCTGAAGATCGTCGCCTTCACCGGCAATCCCAAGTCGGACCTGGCGCGCGACGCCGACTTCCAGCTGATCTACCGGGTCAGGCGGGAGGCGTGCCCCCTCAAGCTGGCGCCGACCGCGAGCACGACCGCCGCCATCGCGCTCGGCGACGCGCTCGCGATGGTGCTGCTCGAGTCGCGCGGCCTCACGAGGGACGACTTTGCCAAGTACCACCCCGCCGGCAACCTGGGCCGCGTGCTGCTCCTGCGCGTGCGCGACATCATGCGAAGCGGCAACCGCCTGCCGGTCGCACCCGACTCGGTGACGGTCCAGGATGCGATCCTGGCGATGACAAAGGCCAAGAGCGGGAGCATCGCCCTGGTGCGGGCGAAGACGGGCAGGCTCTCCGGGATACTCACGGACGGGGATTTCCGAAGGTCCGCCCTGACGGGGCCCGGATTCCTCGGGAGGCCCGTCTCCGCGTTCATGACCCGGGCGCCCAAGGTGATCCGGGAGGACGCGCTCGGGGTCGACGCCGTGCGCCTCTTCGAGCTCCACAGGATAGACGACCTTATCGTGGTGGACCGGGGGGGGAGGCCTGTCGGGCTGATCGACGGCCAGGACCTCCCGAAATTCAAGATCGTGTGAACCAGCCCGTCCGAATCGGAATCATAGGGCTCGGGGGATTCGCGGGCTCCCACCACAACACGATAGCGAGGCTCGAGGAGCGGGGAATTGTAAGGCTGGTGTGCGCGTGCGACCCGAACCCTTCGGCATTCTCGGTGGAGCGCCAGGCGCTCCGGTTCGAGGCCCGGGGCGTGCGGGTCTTCGGCGACTACCGCGAGATGCTCCAGGCGTGCCACGGGGACCTCGACTATGTCGCCATCCCGACCCCGATCGCGCTCCACGCGGAGATGCATGACGCCGTCACCTCCCACGGCCTGCCCGCCTACCTGGAGAAACCCCCCACCCTTGACTGGCAGGAGCTCGACCGGATGGTGGCCGCCGACCGGCGCGCCCGGAAATCCTCGGTGGTCGGCTTCAACTTCATCGTCGAGAAGAGCCGCCTCGCGCTCAAGGAGAGGCTCCTGTCCGGCGAGTTCGGGGCGATCAGGGGCGGTACCCTTTCCGCCCTGTGGCCCAGGCCCGCCGGGTACTTCGGGCGCAATGGCTGGTCCGGACGGCTCGTCATCGGCGACAGGATCGTCCTCGACTCGTGCTTCGGGAACACGATGGCCCATTTCGTCCACAACATGCTCTTCTGGACGGGGACGCCCGGCGTCTACCGGTGGGCGGACATCGCCGCGGTCCGTGCCGAGCTCTACAGGGCGCATGGGATCGAGGGCGCGGACACATTCTTCGTCGAGGCCGACCTGTCCACCGGCTGCACGCTCAGGTTCGCGCTGTCTCTTGCGTGCGCCGGGGCGAGCGCGAGCTCGGAGACGGTGATCTGCGAAAAGGCCATCCTCAGGTACTGCGTCGGGGGCCAAGTCGAGGTGTCGTGGAAGGACGGCCGCACGGAGAGGATACCAAGCGGCCCGTTCGACGGCCTGGAGGAGAACCACCTCGAGTACTGCCGCTACCTGCGCGGCGAGATCCCCAGGCCCGCGACGACGCTCGAGGACTCGAGGCCCCTCGTTGTGCTCAATGACCTCGCGCACATCTCGAGCGGGGGCATCCACCCGATCCCCGCGCACCTGGTCTCGATGGCGCGCGACGCGAAGGAGCAGAAGGACTACGTGAGCGTGGCGGGGATGCAGAAGACCGTGGACAACTTCCTCGGCCGCGGGATCTGGCCGAGCTACGCGGGATGGCGGCGCGACAACGGCGAGGTCGTGACCCCGGCGGACCTCGGCAGGTTCCACGGGATCGTCCGGGAGATGGCGGCAGCGCGGCGGGCGCCCGGCCCGTAGCACCATCTTTACTTGGGGGCGGAGTTGGGCCACGTTTGGGGATGTCCACGCCCGCCTTCGCCTACCAGGATCCGCTGCCCCTGTCGGGGGACGCGACCGAGTACCGCCTCCTCTCGAGGGAGGGGGTTTCGGTCTCGAGCTTCGAGGGGCGCGAGGTCCTGAAGGTCGACCCAGGCGTGCTTTCCTTCCTCGCCCAGAATGCGTTCCACGACTCTGCGTTCATGCTGCGCACGGCCCACCTCAAGCAGGTCGCCGCGATCCTCGACGACCCGGAGGCGTCGGAGAACGACCGGTACGTCGCGCTCACGCTCCTGAAGAACGCGGAGGTCGCCGCGCAGGGGATCCTCCCGATGTGCCAGGACACCGGGACGGCCGCCGTCTATGCCAGGAAGGGCGAGCAGGTCTTCACCGGCGCCAACGACGCCGAGTGGCTCAGCCGCGGGATCTACGAATGCTTCACCCGGGAGAACCTGCGCTACTCCCAGGTGGCGCCCCTCGACATGTGGAAGGAGGCGAACACCGAGACGAATCTCCCGGCGCAGATCGACATCATGGCGTCGACCGGCTCGTCCTACGAGCTGCTCTTCATCGCCAAGGGCGGCGGCTCCGCGAACAAGATGCTCTTCTTCCAGGAGACCAAGGCCCTCCTCAACCCGAAGAGCTTCGCAAAGTTCGTCGCGGACAAGCTGCCCCTCCTCGGGACGGCCGGGTGCCCGCCCTACCACCTCGTCTTCGTGGTCGGGGGCACGAGCGCCGAGGCGTGCATGAAGACGCTGAAGCTTGCCTCGTCCCGCTACCTGGACTCGCTCCCCACCTCGGGCAACGAGCTCGGCCGGCCGTTCCGCGACGCCGAGTGGGAGGCCAAGGTCATGGAGATCGCACGCCAGACGGGGATAGGCGCCCAGTTTGGCGGGAAGTACTTTGCCCTGGATGCCCGCGTGATCCGCCTCGCGCGCCACGGAGCCAGCTGCCCCGTCGGCATGGGCGTCTCCTGCTCCGCCGACCGCAACATCAAGGCCAAGATCACGCGCGAGGGCATCTTCCTTGAGAAGCTCGAGGCGGACCCGGGTCGCTTCATACCGCCCGCGCTGCGGGCGCTCAAGGACACCGCCGGGATCCCGATCGACCTCGGACGCCCGATGGAGGAGATACTCGCCGAGCTTTCGAAGTACCCGGTGACGACACGGGTCTCGCTGACGGGCACCCTCGTCGTCGCCCGCGACAGCGCCCACGCGAAGATCAAGGAGAGGGTCGACGCCGGGAAGGGCCTTCCCGATTACCTCAAGCGGCACCCGGTCTACTATGCCGGCCCCGCCAAGACGCCGGTCGGCTACGCCTCGGGCTCGTTCGGGCCGACCACGGCGGGCCGGATGGACAGCTATGTCGACCAGTTCCAGTCGCTCGGCGGCTCCTTGATCATGCTCGCCAAGGGCAACCGCAGCCCGCAGGTGACCGCCTCGTGCAGGAAGCACGGCGGGTTCTACCTGGGAAGCGTCGGCGGGCCCGCGGCGATCCTGGCCAAGGAGAACATCACGAAGGTGGAGGTGCTCGAGTATCCGGAGCTCGGGATGGAGGCCGTGTGGAAGATCGAGGTGAAGGACTTCCCCGCGTTCATCCTGGTCGACGACAAGGGGAACGACTTCTTCGCCAACGGGTGCGGGGCGTGCCTGCCCCAGGCGGCCCCAAAGCCGCTCAGAACCTGAACCCGACCAGCATCCGGTCGTTGGACCCGCGGTCCATCGACTCGTACATCCTCGCGTCCGACGAGGACCTCGCACGCATCCAGTCGCTTGCAAGCGCGCGCGTGGCGGCCGACGAGTAGGCGGGAAGGGCCGGCGCGAGCAGCCTGGAGCGGCGTTCCTCGGCCGGGTCCATGCGGGCCAGGGGCTCGCTCGGAGACTGGCGGGCGGCGGCGGCCGTGGGCTCGAACTCGCTATCGGTTCCGAAGACGGAGCGCCTCGCAAAATCGGGGGTCGCCTGCCTGTAGTCGGCGAGCGTGACCGCTATCCCGTCCGAGAACGGTGACTTGGGGGCGGCGTCCAGCGCGATGTCAGCCGGAGCCTTCGTCAGGTGCGAAGCGGAGGCCGCCATCACGGCGGCTTCGGCATGCGACGCGGCCTTGGCGCCCTGCTCCTCGGGGGCCTGCGGGCGCTCCTCGCGCGCGATCGCGGGTGCCGACGGGGCCGGGACCGACGATGCCACGGCCGGCGTGTGGGGCACCGCGGCGGGTGCCGCTCCGGGCGTGCTCACCCTGATCGAGGGCGCGCCCATGTAATGCACGCCCATCCAGGTGAGCGCCAGGGCCGCGGCGGCCCCGAAAGGGAGCTGGTGGCGGTTGAAGACCATTACCGCCCTTGAAATCCCGTGCCACCAAGGCCGCTTGTTCACGATGGCCGAAAGCTGCTTTGAACGGATCTCCGACTCGAACCTCGACCAAAATTCCGCAGGCGGGCGCTCGGACTTCTTCAGCCGAATAAGGTCCTCAATCGTGATCTTTCGTTCCGTATCCTGTTTCATTTCAGCAAATAGGGTTGGAGCTCAGCCTGAAGCAACTGTTTTGCATAATGCAGCCTCGAACGCACGGTCCCCACCGAGCAATTCATCACTTCAGCTATCTCTTGATGGCTGAGGCCGTCTATTTCGAATAAAGTCACCACTGTTCGATGATTGATAGACAGTTTTTGCATCGCATCGTTCAATTTTTCCTGGAGCTCCCGGACGAAGGAATCCCTGCCCGCCCCGGTCTTGTCGGTGAGCGCGTCGATCAACTCCCGGGACACCGGGTCGTCCTCCCTCACCGACTCGAGGCTGAAGAACGACCGCATCCGGTTCTTCCTGAGGTGAGTGACCGTGGAGTTGACCGCGATGCGGTACAGCCACGTGAAGAACGAAGCCTGGCCCTGGAACCGGTTTATCGACTGGAAGGCCTTGATGAAGGCGTCCTGGGCAAGGTCCGCCGCGTCCTCCCGGTTGGAGGTCATGTTGTAGATGATCCCCAGCACGCGCTCGCGATACTTCAGGATCAGCCGGTCGAACGCGGCCACGTCGCCCCCCTGGACCTTGCGCACGATTTCCAGGTCCGCGTCGGCCTCGAGCTTTCGCTCGGGCGACGCAACGAGCGTCTTCTCGAGGGTCTTGCTGGCGTTCATCCGGTAGCCCTAAGCAAGTCCCACGCAAGCCCCTTTGCAATTTGAATCGGAAAGGGAGCCCGGCACGGCGGACATGAAATCATCCAACAGGGCGCAGCGATGCGACTTGTGTAAGCAGCACGTCGCTCAGGAGAAGCATGTGCCGGGTCGGAGCGTGCCCCGGCCATTCGTTGAGCGCCGCACGCGCGGCCCCCACCTCCTCCCTCACGGCGGCCTCCACCGTGTCGAACACCCCCAGGTCGAGCATCTGCCGCATGCGAAGGGACGGCTGCGCCGGGCGACCGCCGCCGATCTCGAGGGTGAGCTCGGCCTTCTCCCGCGGGGGCAACCGGTCCAGCAGCGCGAAAAGGGGCAGCGTCATCTTCCCGCTCGCCAGGTCGGTTCCAAGGGTCTTGCCGATCTTGTCCTCGCGGCCAAAGAAATCGGCCAGGTCGTCATAGATCTGGTAGGCGATGCCGAGGTGCCTCCCAAACCGGTCCGCCGCTCCCACGTAGCCGTCCTCGTAGCCCGCCAGCCTGGAACCCAGGAAGCAGGACACCCGGAAGAGCTCCGCCGTCTTCAGGTCGATGATCCGCTGGTAGTCCGCGGGCGTGAGGTCCGTGGACCCCCTTCGCAGCGTCTGCACGATCTCCCCGGCGCACACCCGCCTTGTGGACTCCGAGACCGCCGCGCACACCTCGGTCGTCGGGAAATGGGTCGCCAAGTGGAGGGCATGGGCAAAGAGGGCGTCGCCGAGGAGCACCGCCGAGGTCGGGCCGAACTCACGCGTGGCGGTCCTTCGGTTCCTCCGGACCTCCGCGGAGTCCATGATGTCGTCATGGACCAGGGTTGCCAGGTGCACCATCTCCACCACAGCGGCGGCGCGCACGAGGTCCTCGGAGACGCCGTCGGCTTCCCTCCAGCCGCTCAGGAATACGAGCGCCGGCCTTATCCTCTTCCCGGAGGTGTCGATGCAATAGTCGACCATTGCGCGAATCTCGGGCTCGAAGGCCGCCAGCTGGCCCTCGAGGAACCGGTCGAGCGCGGCCATCTGCGGCGCGAGCATCGTGAACACGCCGGCGAAGGCGTGCGGCTTTGGGGCAGTCGGGGCAGCGGAGCTTTGGGTCCCGTACATGGACGTCAGGACCCTAGCCCGAAATCGGGAAACCGCCACCCAATTGTCGCGGCGCGCGCCGCCTGCCTGCTATGGGATCTCGTAGATTTCGACCAGGGCCACCCCGGTCGCCGTCCCCGCACCCGACAGGACCGCAGTGTAGGACCCTGGCGGAAGGACGACCAGGATCGCCGAGTCCGCGCTCCCGGAGGGGAATGCGAACGCCCCGGTCGCCTGCTCGGCGGCCGACACGAGCGCCGCGTCATTCCCGGTCTCCCACGCAAAGTTCTCGCGAATCAGGGCCTGCGTGCTGTCGAAGAGCTGCAGGTGCGGCGTCGCCAGGCTTCCCGCCACGCCCAGTGCCGTCAATGAGGGTCCCGCGCCCCGGATCAGCAGCCTCTTCGGCGCCGTCCCGTCGATGTTGAAGCCGCCGATCATCACGCTGGAACCGGTCCCCACGTTTCCGCGCGTGGACACGTTGACCAGCTTCTGGGAGGTAAACGGGGCGTACGTGCCCAGGTCATAGACCTCAGCAAGCGCGACCCCCGTCGCGCCGGCCAGCCCGGTCACGATGGCCGTGTAGCTTCCGGGCGCGAACGTGCCCACAACCGCCGAGTCCAAACTCCCGCTCGGGAATGCGAATGCGCCGACCTGGCCGTCGGCGGCCGAGACCGCCGCCGCGTTGGCCGGCGTCGAGCTCCACCCCGCATTGGAGGCGACCAGCGTGGACCCGCTGAAGACCTGGAGCTGCGTGGAGGAAATCGCGCCGGACAGGCCAAAGCCCGTGAGGGCCGGTCCCGATGCGCGTATCAGCAGGTTCTTCGGTGCGGTGCCTCCCACGACGAATCCCGCGATCATCGAGCTCGCGCCCGTTCCGACCGGGCCCCGCGTCGAGATGTTCTTGAGGATGCCGTCGCTGAACGTGCCCCCGGAGACCTTGGCCGCAATCACGGTGCCCGCTGCGGGGCCCGAGAGCGTGCCGGTCAGGAAGCCCTTGATCGGGTCAACCTTCCCGACGAACGTGTTGTTCTCGGCCGTTGTGATTCTGAACGAGCCGCCCGCGTCCACCGTGCCGTCGGCGACGTCCGTGTACGAACCGGAGCTGATGTAGACCATGAGCGAGCCGTCGCTTCCGACGATGCCCGCGACGTTGGTTCCCGCCTGGCCCGAGATGTTTCCGGTATAGTATCCCGAGGCAACCTTTGTGCCAAAGGACTGTGTGGCCGCACCTATGAACAGGTCCTTGCTGGGGCTCAACGTTCCGCTAGTTCCGGTCACCGAGGCCGTTCCCGTCACCTTGGCGGAGCCAAACGAGCCCGCTGCGCTCACCGGGATGTCTGATGTGAAGGTGATCACGGGGGTCGTCGAGGACGTGGAATGCCCTATGAATGTCCCGTAGATGCCGTCCACCACGATGAAGGCAAAACGGCCTCCATCGGTAAGACCTTGGTATTGACCAAAATAAGAAACGGTACCAATCCCGCTCGCGGCCGCGATCGCTTCGACGATCGTCGGGGTTGAAGTGGTGGTCTCGCCCGAGTTGTCGGTCGCGATCGAGGTGATGGTGTAAACACCGCCGGCACTCGGGGTCCAGGAGAGTGTGTACGGCGGCGTGGTGACCGTGCCTATGGAAATGCCATTGGCGAAGAACTGGACGCTCGCGATCGTGCCGCTTGGCGAAGTGGCCGCGGCGGAGACGTTGATCGCCGAGCCGACCGTGACGGTTCCACCCGCCGACGGGGTCTGGACGGTCACCGTGGGCGGGGGCTCCGGCACAACATTGAGCGTGATCTTGTTGCTGGGTTGCACGTCGCCGACGTTGTCCGTCACCTGCGCATAGACCGTATAGAAGCCTGTGTTTGCAGGCGTCCACGTCGTGGAATAGGGATATTTAGCAATGGCAGGTAAAATCGGATTGTTGTCTATGTAGAAGGTTATCGACGAAATATTCCCATTTGGGGCTGTGGCCGACGCCGATAGCGTCACGGGAGTGTTCACCACCACGTTGGCATTGTCCGAAGGGGCCGTCAGGGTTACCGTCGGTTTAATTCCAATGGAGACTCCGCCTCCGCTTCCGCCCCCAACGACGTTTACCACGACTCCAGGAGACGTGGATGAGAACCCGTTCGAATCCGTGGCGATCGCAGTGAGGACGCTGGGTATGGCCTTGCCGGTGGTGGGGTCGGTAACCTGGGTGGGCTGGTAGCTGACGGAGTAGACACCCGTGTCCACCGCGGGAGGCGCGGGAGGAGTGGCCGAGCCAACGGATTTCCCGTCCTGGAAGAATTGCACCGACTTAATTGTTGCAAGAATGTGGGTCGTCGGGTCGAAACTGTTGGCCGTCGCGCTCGCGGTGACTGGACTACTCGATCCGGTAAATATGGTTCCGCCGGCGCTGGGCGAGGTGATCGCAATGGACGGAAGCGCGCCGATGCTCACGACCGTGGGCGCCGGGGACTGGCCCGGGGTGGTGCTCGAGGTCGAAGCTATGACGTTGTTCTTGTCGTCATAGGCCAGCGCCGTGAGGTTGTAGAGCCCGACGACGGTCGGAGACCACTTGAAGGTGTAGGGGAATGTTGCCTTGGTCCCGAACAGAACCCCGTCGATGTAAAGCTGGACCTGGCTGATCGTGCCCCCCGGCCTCGCGGTCGCGCTGACGCTGATGGGGATGGTTGCCGAGGCGTCGGCGGTGTAGTCGGGAATCGGTATACTGCTCTGGTTTGCAGGGGTCGTGAGCACGCATGTCGGAAGCGGCCCGATCGGATTGGCCATGGATATGGTCTCGGAATCGAGGTAGGTCAACGGCTCCGGCACGGTGGCCCCGTTGTTGTCGGTGGCGACGGCCTTGATGAGATGGGTCGAACCCGAGGCGCCGACAGGCGTATAGATGACCGAATAGGGGTACGTCTGGCTGCTCCCGATCAGGGTGCTGCCGACTGGCGATCCCGTCCAGTCCGTGTAGAAGTCAATCCGCTGCACGAATCCGCGGGCGGGGGTGGACGTGGCCGAGATCACGATCGAGGAGCCGATGGGAACCAGTGTCCCGCCCTGGGGCGGGCCAACGATGGCCGTCCCCGTCGCGAAATAGCGGATGGGAAGCGTGGTCGTCTGGTTGGACCCGTCCGTTGTCGAGGCACTGATGTAATAGACGCCGGGCAGAGGAGGGGTCCATGCGACGCCGCCAGGGGTCCCCGGCGGGTAGGCAACCGAGGTTATTCCGATCGATTGGTTGTTGACCGTGAATGTGTACTTGAAGCCGGCAGCAGGGAAAGTTCCCTGGGCGAGCGACCATACCTGTATGGTCTGGCCCGCGGCTCCAAAGGCCTCGTTTGGATCCGGAAGGCCCACTTGGGGAAAGAAGTAGATAAAGGGGAAGTTGAGAAAGAACTCGGCAGTCGCTCCGCTTGCTGACGCTGCCGGCGAAGGGCCCGAACCGCCCGAGATTGTAACAGTAGGCGGGCCGACGTAGCCGGCGCCGACAGTCGCGAGGGATATCCCGGTCACCGACCCGCCGCTGATGCCCACAAGACCAACCGTGGCGGGAATGAAGCCCGCCCCCCCCCCGCCATATTGCAGGGTGACGACCGGCGGAATCGCATAGTTGCTTCCGCCATTTGTGATAACCGCAGCAGGAGAGAGCGAGCCGTCGCTGACGTCGAGCTCAACGATGGAGGAGGTGAGCACCGGGGTCTGTGTCTGGGCGCGCGCGGCCGGCGCGAGCAACCCAAACAGGAGAATCGGCAGGAGTGTAAATCTATTTTTCATGGTGTCTCCGGTTAAGGGACTTTCTCTGTGCAAAGGGGATCAATTGCCGTGCTTCTTCGAGGAGTCGGACTCGTCGATGAACGGATCCGAGCCGTCCCGATAGCCGGGCAAGTCGGAGCGCTTCATGTGGAACTTGCGCACCTCGTCCGAGTTGAAGATCTGCTCCACCGGGGCGCCCTCGGCGCTGATCGTCNNTGCTGATCAGGCCGCCGATGCCCATCGTGTAGCCGTCCTTGAGCGAGACCTGCGTGACGGCCTTGCGGGTCCCGATGATCGGAATGGAGGCGCCGCTGGCGCCGCCAAAGCTGGTCGTGCCCTGGTTCTGGCTCACCTCGGGCTGGAGCGTCAGCTTGATGAAGCCGCGCGAATTCACCTGGGGCGTCACCTTCAGGATGATGCCGATGTCCTTGTAGACGAAGCCGTCGACCTGGAACGTCCCCGTCTGCTGGTTGAACGAGTAGCTCGGGATCGGGTACTGCTGGCCGACGTTGATCGAGGCCTCGGTGTTGTTGAGCGTGACGATCGTCGGGTTTGACACGATCTTCGCGCTGTTGAGCTGCTGCAGGGCGGAGAGGACGAGCTTGAACTGGTCGGCCGAGAACACCGCGGAAAGCACGTTCGTCGACTGCCCGGCCGCGGTCGTACCCGTCGCGATGTTGGTCGCCGACGTGATGATGTTGTCGACCGTGTTGCCGATCGTGGTGGTCGAGTTGGTCCCGGAGGTCGTTGCGATGCTGCCGCTCGTCGTCGTCGTGGACGTGTTGGACGGCACGCCGTTCGTCGTCGCGTTGCTTGTCGCATTGGTGGAGCCGCTCTGGAGCGTCGTGTTGCCCGTGGTCCCGGTCGTCGCGCCGCTGGTGGAGCCGTTGTTGCCCGAGGTCCCGTTCTGGCCGGTCCTCGAGGCGTTGTTGCCCGAGCCGTAGCTGTTGCCGTAGGCGTACAGGCCGTTCGCCCCCTGCTGGCCCGCGATGGAGAAGCCGGAGAGCGAGCTCCAGTTGACGCCGATGTTCCGGATGTCGTTGTTGGAGATCTCGACGAACTTCGACTCGATCATCACCTGGTCCGTCGGGTGGTCGAGCTGCTCGATGACGGGGCGGATGCGCTTCATCCTTGAGGGGCGCTCCGTGATCACGAGGCTGTTGGTGCGGGCGTCGATGACGATCTTGCCGCCCGCGGCGGCGTCGACGAGCGATGCAAGCGTCGGCTGGATGTCGGATGCCTTCGCGTAGTTGATCACGAAGATCTCGGTCGAGACCGGCTCCTGGGTCAGGCTCTCGTTGCTGACGATCTTGATGATGTTGCCGTCCTCGACGTAGGTGTAGCCCACGGGGGTAAGGACGACCTGGAATATCTGGTGCCAGGTCACGTCGTGAAGCTTGACGGAGGTCTTCCCCTGGAGCGTCTCCGGGACGACGATGTTCAGGTCGAAGAGCTCGGCCACGTTGCGCAGGATGTTCCGGATCTCCTCGTCCGGGAAGTCGACCGAGAGCGTGTTGTTGCCCGCGGAGTCCTTGCTCTTGGTGGGGGCGGCGGCCGTGGCGTCCTTGATCGCGACGTCGGGCTCGGGCGCCGGTGCGGCTGCCGGGGCGGGGGCGGCCTTGGCGGGGGCGGACCCGTCCTCGGGCGGCGCGACGACCGGCTTGGGGGCGGGCTTGGCCTGGGCGTACACCGAGGCGGGTGCGGCCAAAAGGGCCAGCGTGGCTGTCAGGAGGAAAAAGCGGGTTCTCATGGTGACTTTCCTGTTTTTATGGGCCTGGTGATTTCGTCGTTCTTGTAGCGCAGTGTGAAATTTGTGCCGTCAATCTGGGTCAATTCAAGGTCGTAGTCAGTACCCTTGTAAGTGACGGTGAAGTGGGCGCCTGTTTTTACATATTTACTCCCAAACATGAGGAGCGGCCTCCCGCCGAGTGACGCGGTGCCGGACGGCTTGACCCTCGAGACGATCTCCTGGAGGAGCTGGTGGTCGGACATCACCACGGGCGCGCCCTGGGTGCCGGCGCTCGCGAGCCTCGCCGCAGCCGCGGCGGCCGCGGCCTCCTCCTCATCCGTGAGGTCGAACTGCGGGGGTGCGAAGGGCTGGTTGAGGTTCTCGGGCAGCGCCGCCGCCTTGTTCTGCTTCGCGATCGCCGCTGCCTTCTCGACCGAGGGGTGCCTCTTCTCCGCCGGAGCGATCTCCGACTCGACGCGCGCGGCGGCGCGGGGGAGCAGCGCGCCCAGGGCAGCAATCACGCCCGCGAGGGCAAGGAGGTTGTGTCGGGCGCGCCTCATTGCTCGGCGAGGAGTTCGAGGTTGATCGTCATCCCGATCTGTCCGCCGCGCATCTCCGTCAGCGGGTGGAGCGTGCACGTCGTCACGCGGCAGTAGTGCTCACCCGTCTCCAGCTTCCTGAGGAGGTCCATCAGCTGCGCATAATCGCCCTGCGCCGTCAGGCCGAAGCCGACGGGCGTGAAGTTCGTCTTTGGCGCGTTCTTCGGGGGCGGCGACCAGGGGATCGGGCGAAGGTCCGCGAGCTTGGTGTTCGTCTCGCTCTCAAGCCTGTAGAAGTACTGCAGGTTCTCCGCCAGCTGTCCCACGCGGATCATCCTGTTTGAGATCGCCTCGTTGGACGCCGTGAGCGCGGTGAACTGCTCCTTGAGCTGGTTCGAGTCCTCGATGTTCGCGGCCAGGAGCTCGCCCTGCTGCTGCTTGTCGGCGAGCACCTTCTCGGCCTCGGGAAGGCGGTCACTGCGCATGTACCACACCACGCCCATCGCGATGCTGAGGACCACGCACGTCACCGAGATGACGTTCTTGCGAAGGAAAAGGACTACTTCCTCGTTGCTCATGTCTTCTTCGGCCCCTTCGCGTATTCGCAGAAAAGCTCTATCACCAGGCGGCCGGTGGAGGAATTGCGCCTCATCGTGAGCAGGTTGACGTCGCGGAACATGGGCCCGAGAACCTTGTCGGCCCGCAGCTGCTTCT
>PLXR01000010.1 GCA_003151495.1 Opitutaceae bacterium | reverse complement strand
CCTGGCAGGAGCTCGAGTTGATGCGGACCGCCTCCGCGGCCGCCGCGTACTCCGCGCTGAAATTCTCGGCCCCGGCGAGCCTGAAGATCGTGTTCTTGATGTTCGCGTTCGAGAGGACCGCCTTGGCGCGGATGACCCGCCCGCCGTTTGCGACGATCCCGCAGGCCACCTTCGACCCGCCGCGGTCCTCGACCAGGATGCGCTCGACGAGCACCCTCTTCCTCAGCTCGACCCCGTTCCTGCGCAGCTCGTCCGTCATCTTGCCGACCAGCACGTCGGAACCGCCCCTGAACGTGTACACGCCCGAGCCCATGAAGTTTGAGAATACGATCCCGTAGGTGATCGCCGGGTCGTCGAGGGTCGAGCCGTTGGCGTAGGCGATCGGCTCCATGAGGAGGCGCTTCACGTCGTTCCTGCCGGGGAAGAACCTCTCGAGCATCTCGCCGGTCGTCTCCTTGCTGTTGTCGTAGAAGTTCATCCCGCGCAGGTGCTCGTAGAAGCCCTCGACGTGCGCGCGGCTCAGTCCGAACTGCTCCACCAGGACGCGCGTGTAGTCCTCCCGCGTGAAGGTCGTCCAGACGTCCATCTCCGGGTTCACGAAGCGGATGTCCTTGAGCTGGACGATCGAGTCGGCGATCTCCCGGGTCCAGTACTTCCGGCACGACTTGATCATCCCCACCGGGAACCCGTGGAGGGAAATGTCAAAGATGTGGCCGCCCTTGCGGGTGAACCATGTCGCCAGGCCGCCGTACTGGTAGTGGTGCTCGACCAGGAGGACGCGGTGGCCCGCCTTCGCGAGCACGTTGGCGCCCGTGAGTCCCCCCAAGCCGCTCCCTATGACGATCACGTCATACTCGTCGGCGACGCCTTTGAGCCAGTCATAACCCATGGAGGTTCGATGCTGTACGGGCCCCCGGGCCCTCGGCAACTGGTTTCGGGGCCGGATTCAGGCGGAAACGGGCGCCTGCAGCACGTGCAGGTTGGCCATGGATATCCCGCTCAGCATGGAGCCCACGATCCCGAGCATCCCCTGGTCGGTCCCGCAGAGGTAGACATTGGACAGCGCGGTCCGGCCGTCCGGGTGCTTCTCCGGGGACCCGTAGATGGCCCCCCGGAAGTGGCCCGTGTATTTCTGGACCGTGGTGGGGGTGAACATGTCCGTCGCGACGGTGGCCCTCGAGAGCGCGTCCGGCGGGACCAGGCGCGGCAGGAAGCGCATGGCGGACTCCTGGATCTGGGCGAAGACCCGGGCCTTGTCGGCGCGGTACTGCTCCTCGGGCAGGTTCGCCCAGGCCTCGTAGCGGGCCAGGCAGGTGACCCGGAAGAGTCCCTCGGGCAGCCCGAGCCCCGGCCCGTACTCGAAATTGTTGGGGAAGCAGATGATCCCGCTCCTCAGGTCGACCTGCCCCTCGGGATCGCGGTAGCAGAACGACCCGGAGTCGTTGAAGAACACGATGGTGTCGTCCCCCCACCCGAGGGCGGCCGGCTCCCGGTCGAGGACCGAGATTGTCTCGACGTAGCCGAGCGTGCGTGCCGCGGCCGGCGGCTCACCCATCAGGGCCGCCGTCTCGGGGGCCCCGATCGAGGAGAGCACGTGCGAGGCCTCGATCTCCTCCCCGGAGTCCAGGACGAGGGCGGCCGCCCTGCCCTCCCGGGCGACGATGCTGCGCACCCCGCACTTCATCCTCCTCTCGCCCCCGGCCTGGCGGTATTTCTCGAGGAGCACGCGCATCATCACGCGCACCCCGTCGAGCGGCCGGGCGAACCCTTCGAGGTAGAGGGCGCGGAACATGATCGAGAACTGCCCCAAATCCATGTCATCCTCGCGGGCGCTGCCGTAGAACATGAGGGGGCAGAGGAGCATGTCCTCGAGCAGCGGGTCGCTGATCGACTCCCTGATGAAGGCCCGGGCGGAGGCGCCGGCCCCCCCACCGGCAAGCGGGGTGCCTCGGACGAAGGCCGCGAGCGCCAGGAACCCCCCGAACTGGGACGGGAAATGGGCCCTCACCTCGGACTCGAGCAGCCCGAAGTCGTTCGAGAACCTGAGCACGCGCTCGCCCCCCTTTCCGAATGCGACCCTCGAGCCTCTCTGCGGGCAGAGCTTGAACTCGTCGCGCTCAATCCTGAGCTGGCGCAGGATCTTCCCGAGAGGGGTCCCCTTGACCCCCGCCGGGACGTAGTTCGTGACGGCGTGCAGTCCGACGTCGTACTTGCGGCCGTCCAGGCTGTAGAAGCTGTTCAGGCCCCCGGCGGCATTGTGCCGCTCAAAGATGCAGACCCGCTTGCCGAAGTGCGCCAGCCTTATCCCCGCCGCGAGGCCGGAGAGACCGGCTCCGATGATGGCTACGTCGTACTTCGAGCCGGAATTCAACTCTTCGCCGCGAGCGCGTTGAACTTCGGCGTCAGGTATTCCGCGCAGCTGTCCAGGGAGGCCAGGCGGATGTAGTCGGCCTCCGGCACCTCGATCCCATGGCGCTTGCGCAGCTCCATGACGATGTCGAGGAAGTCCATGCTATCGAGCTGGAGCTGGTCGCGCAGCCGCACTTCGGGCTTCACGTTGGAAAGGTCCTCGTCGGGCGCTATGTCCGCGATGATATCCAGAACCGCCTTTTTGCATTCGTCGTTGGTCATGTGTGGGTCAGCAAGGGCTGGTTATGCCACGAATCGCTTCACAATCAACGTGGAATTTATCCCCANNCGGCCGCCCCCATGCAGTGCCCGATGAAGCTCTTCGTGTTGTTGATGTGGGTGTCCGGGCAGCCCTCGCCGAACACCGCGCGGATGGCCTCGCACTCTTGGATGTCGCCCAGCGGGGTGGCCGTCGCGTGGGTGTTGACGATGTGGATGTCCCTGGGCTGGAGGCCGGCGTGGGCGATCGACTTGCGCACGCACTCCGCCTGCCGGGTGGGGTTCGGGAGAACGTAGTCGCTCGCGTCGCTGTTGACCCCGTAGCCCGCGATCTCCCCGTAGATCCGCGCGCCGCGGGAAAGGGCCTGGTCGAGCCGCTCGAGCGTGTAAAGGCACCCGCCCTCCGAGACGACGATCCCGTTGCGCGCCCGGTCGAACGGCCGCGACGCCTTCGAGGGGTCGGAATTCGAGGCGAGGGCGCCCTGGGACTTGAATCCCGCGAAGATCCCGAACGTGTGGATGCTCTCGCTCACCCCCCCGCACACGGCGACGTCGACCTCGCCAAGCCGCAGCATCTGTGCCGCGTGGATGAGGCCCAGGTTGCCGGCCGCGCACGCGGCGCCGATCGTGTAGGCGGGCCCCGTGACGCCGAGATTCAGCGAGGCCTCGCCCGCCGGGTTGTTCGCGACGGTCCGCGGGTTGTGGTAGTGGGACCAGTACTTCGTGTCGTAGCCGAACTTCGAGATGGCGAAGATCTCGTTCTCGGTCTCCACGTTGCCGTGCTCCGTGCAGCCGATGTAGATCCCGAACCGGTCCTTGGGCAGGGATTCAAAGGGAAGTCCGCTGTCGGCCAGGGCCTCCCTTGCGCACCAGATGCTGATGCTTCCTGCGCGGGTCCCCACCCTGACCTCCTTCTTCTTCTGGTGCTTGAGGGGGTCGAAATGACACACGCCGGCCAGGAGCTTTCCCATGTACCGCACCTCGAGCCACTCGATCCCCGCCACTCCGGCCAGGAGGTTCCCCCGGAATTCCGCAAGGGAGTTGCCGTTTGGCGCGGTCAGGCCGATGCCCGTAATGACGATTCGCGGAAGGTTCATGGTCTGCGCAAGGTGGAAATCGCTAGCCAACAACGGCTGGAACGCAATAAAACCTTCCCTTCCATGAACGTTCTTGTCGTCGGCGGCGCGGGATATATCGGAAGTCATTGCGTGAGGCAGCTTTCCGCCGCCGGCCATAGGCCGGTCGTGCTCGACAGCCTTGTCTACGGGCACCGGGGAGCCGTGGCGCCCTCGGTGACCACCCATGTCGGCGACCTGGGCGATGAGCCCGCCGTGGTCGACCTCCTCACCCGCGAGAAGATCGACGTCGTGATGCATTTCGCCGCCTTCTGCTACGTCGGGGAGTCCGTGACCGACCCGCTCAAGTATTACCTGAACAACTCGGCCGCGACGCTCCACCTGCTCCATGCCATGCAGGAGGCCGGCGTGCGCAAGTTCGTGTTCTCGTCCACCTGCGCGACGTTCGGGGTGCCGGACAAGCTCCCGATGACGGAGACGCTGCCCCAGGCGCCGATCAACCCCTACGGGCAGACGAAGCTCGACATCGAGAACGCCCTGAAGGCGCTCGCGCGTGTCGGCAAGATCTCATTCGCGACATTCCGCTACTTCAACGCCGCGGGGGCCTCCGAGGACGGCACGATCGGCGAGGACCACGACCCGGAGACGCACCTCATCCCCGTGGCGATCGACGTCGCCATCGGCAAGCGCCCCCACCTCGAGCTGTTCGGGACGGACTACCCCACCCCGGACGGCTCCTGCCTGCGCGACTACGTCCACGTGGACGACCTGAGCCGGGCCCACATCGCCGTCTTCGACAAGCTCACCGAGAAGGGCGCCGCCCACTTCTACAACCTGGGGACGGGCACGCCCTCGTCCAACCGCGAGGTGATCCGCGCCGTAGAGAAGGCCACGGGAAAGAAGGTCAAGGTCGTCGAGAGCCCGCGCAGGCCGGGCGACCCGCCGGCGCTCTATGCGGATTCCTCGAAGGCCATTCGCGAGCTCGGCTGGAAGGTGAGGTTCCCGGACATCGACTCGATCGTTGCGACGGCCTGGAACTGGCACCGGACTCACCCCGCGGGGTTCGGGGGCCGCTGAAGGAGCTTTCGGAGCGCGGGCTTCGTCACGCCGAGCTTCTTCGCCGCCGCGGCCTCGTCCCCTCCCAGGCCGGCGAGGACCCTGCGGGCTATCTCCCGCTCGAACTGCGGGAGGATCGGCTCGGCCGACGCCCTCCCCTGCTCGGCAAGGAAGTCCAGGGCCGACTCCGTGGTGATCGAGAACGGCGAGGCCGACTCGCCGGCGGAACCCCGGATCTCGGGCGGAAGGTCCTTCACGAGGATGGCGTCCCCCTGGGCCACCACGGCGCTCCGGTAGACCACGTTCTCCAGCTCGCGCACGTTCCCCGGCCACGAATGGCGCATGAGCACGCTCATCGCTTCCGGGGAAACCCGGGACGTCCTCGCCTTGCGCTGCTTGACGAGGTTCTGGACGCAGAACTCCACGATCTGGGGGATGTCGTCGATGCGCTCGCGCAGCGGCGGCATCTTGATACGCACCACGTTCAGACGGTAGTAGAGGTCCTCCCGGAAGGCCTTCTCCTTGACGATCGTCTCGAGGTCCTTGTTGGTCGCCGCGATGATCCGCACGTCCACCTTGATCGTCTCGGTGCCGCCTACCCTCTGGATCTCGCCCTGCTGGAGGACCCGCAGGATCTTGGTCTGGGTGGCAAGGGCCATGTCCCCGATTTCATCCAGGAAAATGGTGCCTCCGTCGCAGAGCTCGAATTTTCCGATCCGCTGGACGGTCGCGCCGGTGAACGAGCCCTTCTCGTGGCCGAACAGCTCGCTCTCGATGAGCTCGCGCGGGATCGCCGCCATGTTGATGGCGACGAACGGACCGTTGCGGCGCTTGCCGTAATCGTGCA
>PLXR01000113.1 GCA_003151495.1 Opitutaceae bacterium | reverse complement strand
GAGGTGCTCCACAAGAAGGCGATCCTGGTCGAGCGCGGAAGCTTCCGGCCCGTGACGCTCGTGAACGTCGACATGCTCAACTGCGCGACCGCGCAGTTCGTCCAGGAGCCGCTCGTCAAGGGCAAGGACATCGTTGTCCTCATGGAGATAACGATGAACAACCTGCTGGCGGCGGGCGCCCTGGACGCGCGCGACTTCCTCTCGCGGGTCGATCTCCTGGCGGACATCGGGTTCACGGTCCTCATCTCGAACTACTCCGAATACTACCGCCTCACCTCGTACTTCCGGAGGTACACCAAGGAGATGATCGGGGTGTCGATGGGCATCAACAACCTGCTCGAGATCTTCAACGAGAAGTACTACGAGAACCTGGAGGGCGGGATCCTGGAGTCCTTCGGGCGGCTCTTCCGGAACTCGGTGAAGCTGTACATCTACCCGATGCGCAAGGATGCCTACGAGTCGTACGTCGCGCAGAGCGAGTTCGGGCACGGCGTCTCGAGCAACGCCTTCTCCTCGGCGGTCCTCATCAACGCCAAGAACGTCAAGATCGTCGACCACCTGTCGAACCTCTACGCGCACCTCCTCGAGAACCACTACATCGACTGCATCGTGGGCTTCGACACCGAGATCCTGAGCATCTTCTCGCGCGACGTGCTGCGCCGGATCAAGGAGAGGGACGAGACCTGGGAGGCGATGGTCCCCAAGCCCGTCGTGGAGGCGATCAAGCGCCGGGGGCTCTTCGGCTACGCCGGGAACCCCGTCCTCGACCCGGCCAAGTAACATGCGCTTCCACAAGTACCATGCGCTCGGCAACGACTACATCGTGCTCGACCCGGCGGACTACCCGGGCTGGAAGGCGCCCGACACGGTCCAGGTCCGGGTCGTCTGCCACCGCAACTACGGGATAGGCTCGGACGGGATCCTCTGGGGGCCCCTGCCCTCGCAGAAGGCCGACTTCGGCCTGCGCATCTTCAACCCCGACGGATCGGAGGCCGAGAAGTCGGGCAACGGGCTCAGGATCTTCTCGCGGTACCTCCATGACCAAGGGCGCGCGAAGGCGCCGGAATTCTCGGTGGAGACGCCCGGCGGGGTCGTGCGGTCGGTCATAAGGGACTCCGGGAGGCTGATCACAGTCGCCATGGGCAGCGTGAGCTTCGACAGCCGGCGGATCCCCGTTGCCGGCCCCGACCGCGAGGTGCTCAACGAGCCGATCGACGCGCAGGGGCGCAGGTTCAGCTTCTCGGCGGCCACGATCGGCAACCCCCACTGCGTGATCCCCGTCGACGACCTCTCCCCGGAGCTCGCGCGGCGCTACGGGCCCGACATCGAGGTGAACCCCCTCTTCCCCAACAGGACCAACGTGCAGTTCCTGAGCGTCCTCGACCGCGCGACGATCCGGATCGAGATCTGGGAGCGCGGAGCGGGCTACACGCTCGCCTCGGGGAGCAGCTCGAGCGCCGCGGCGGCCGTGGCGCACAGGCTCGGCCTCGTCGACCGATCGGTCACGGTGAGGATGCCCGGGGGCTCGATCGGGATAGAGATCGGCGACGGGTTCTCGATCATGATGACGGGGACCGTCAACAAGGTGGCCGAGGGCGAGATCCACCCCGAGCTCTTCGAGGTCAAGGTTTAGCCGGGGACTTTTGGCCGTTGCGCGCCGCGCAGGCGCGCGCCATCGTCCCGGGGTGACTGGGTTCGAGGCCTTCCGTCAGCTGCCGACCTCGGCGAAGCTTAACCTTGCGGCCCTGGCGTTGATCGCCGGGGCCCTTGTCGCCCACCTGTGGCCCGAGTGGACCCACGACCCCGACCTCTCCCACGGGATGCTGATGCCCGTCGTGTGCGTGTTCCTCCTCTGCGCCAGCCGGGGGCCGCGGTCCGGGTCCGGGCCAGGCGACGCAACCCTGTTCCTCCTGGCGGCTGCCCTCGGGACCGCCGGCCTTGCCGGGCTCTGGGTGGCGGGCCTCCTCGCGGTGACCATCACGTGGGCCAGCCCGGCCGTCGACTTCGCGCTTGCGGGCTCCTTCGCCCTCCTTGGCGCAGGCGCGGTGGCCGCGTTCTCCGACCGGAGGACGGCCCTCGTGCCCTTCAACTGGACATCCCTCTCGGCGGCGCTCCTCTGGGCGCTGTGCGCGCCGCTGCCGCCCGGCACCTACACGAGGCTCACGCTCGGGCTGCAGCTGCGGGTCTCGGAGAGCGTCGTGCGGACGCTCGACATGCTGGGCATCGCCGCCCACCGCCAGGGCAACATCATAGACCTTGCTCACGGCTCGGTTGGGATAGAGGAGGCGTGCAGCGGGGTGCGCAGCCTGATCTCATGCGTCTTCGCGGGGATCCTGTTCTCCGCCGCCCTCACCCGCAGGCCCGCGGCGCGGGCCCTCGTCATCGCCCTTTCGGTGCCGCTCGCCCTCGCGATGAACTTCCTGCGCTCGCTCGTGCTGACGCTCCTCGTCAACCGGGGTGTCAGGATCGAGGGAGCCTGGCATGACGCTACGGGCTACGGCATCCTCGTCGTGACGGCCGCCCTCCTCGCCGTGCTGGCGATCGCGCTCGACCGCGCGGGCCCTGTGACGGCGACGACGACGCCCGGGCCGGCGGCCGCCCCGGCGGGCCGCTCGGCCGCGCAGTCCGCCCTCTCCGTCGTGCTCGCGCTCGCCGCGGCCACGCTCGTCTTCTTCGGGGCCAACACCGCCAGGCCTCCCGCGTCCGCCGGGGCCGTCCCGGACCTGGAGGGGATGCTGCCGGCCTCCGCCCCCGGCTGGGGCATCGAGACCTCGCGGGATCTTTACCGGTTCGCGGGCGTCCTGAGGACCGACCACCTCGCGCAGCGCACCTACTTCCGCAGGCGGGCCGGCCATGTCGACCAGGTCACCCTCTATCTCGCGTTCTGGCCGGAGGGGCAGGCCTCGGTGGGCGCCGTGAGCGCCCACACCCCCGACGCGTGCTGGCCGGGCTCGGGCTGGGTCCCGCAGGACGTCCCGGACGCCCGGGTCGCGCTCCATGTCGGCGCCGTGTTCCTCCCGAGGGCCGAGCACCGCCTCTTCGTCGACGAGGGGTATCCCCAGCAGGTGTGGTTCTGGCAGGTCTTCGACGGCCACCTGGTCGACATCGAAAGCACGCGGTCGGTCCCGTCGCTGATCGGGATCGCCCTGAAGTACGGGTTCAGGAAGGGGGGCCGGCAGGCGTTCATCCGGGTGTCGAGCAACCGGCCCTGGGAGGAAATCTCGGGGGAGCCCTTCGTCGCGGACTTTTTCAACAGCGTGCGCGCCCTGGGGCTTTACTGAGCACCGGCGCCCGGATGTGATCCCAGCGCCGACCCGATGGAAGAAGACAAGATCCCCCTCCCCGCCTGGCTGCCTTGGGCGGCGGTCGCCTGCCTCGCCGCGATGCTCGCCTGCGTGGGGGAGCTCTGGCTTGTCGAGAAGGCCCGGGGCCGGCTCACCCGCGACCAGGTCCTCATGGCCGAGGCGGCGCTGAAGGGGGCGGAGAACCAGCTTGAGGCCGAGAGGATCGTCGGGCGCCGGGAGTTCGGGGCCGCACGGGCGGAAGGCGCAACCCTTTCGGGTCTCCGCGTCGAGCTGCTCTCCCCGCAGGATGGGCCGACGGCGCAGGGGCGCGCGGCGGGCGTCATCGTCTGGGAAAGCGGCGGATCCCGCGCGCTCCTCAGGACCTACGGCCTGCCCGGGACCCCTCCCGGGAGGGACTACCAGCTCTGGCTGGACGGCCCGGGACAGGATTACCCGGCGGACTGCGGGGTGCTGGGCACCCGCCCCCCCGGGGGGTCCGGCGAGTACACGGCAAGCCTGCCCTCCCCGTTCGAGGAAGGATGCCGCTTCCTGTTGGTGGAGTGCAGGAAGGGGGGCTGCCGCACCCTGGAGGAGGCCCGCTCCGGGGGTTCAATCGTACTTGCCTCCCTTCCCCACACCGGGAGTATTCCAAGGCGATGATCATCAAACCGAAGGTGCGCGGCTTCGTATGCGTGACGGCACACCCTGCAGGGTGTGCGGCCCACGTCGGCGAATGGATAAGCCACGTGAAGTCAAAGGGCACCCTGCCGAACGGGCCCCGCAAGGTCCTGGTGATCGGGGCCTCCACGGGCTACGGCCTGGCGTCCCGGGTGACGGCTGCCTTCGGCTCCGGGGCTGCGACACTCGGCATCTTCTACGAACGCCCCTCCGAGGAGGGACGCACCGCGACCCCCGGCTGGTACAACTCGATCGGCTTCACGCGCGCGGCGCATGCCGCGGGCCTCTACGCGAAGAACCTGAACGGCGACGCCTTTTCCCGGGAGATCAAGGCCCAGGCCCTGGAGACCATAAGGAAGGACCTGGGCCAGGTCGACCTGGTCATCTATTCGCTCGCCTCCCCCAGGCGCACGCACCCCGCGACCGGCGCGGTGCACAAGTCCGTCCTCAAGCCCATCGGCGCGCCCTACACGAACAAGACCGTGGACACCGACAAGGGGATCGTGAGCACGGTGACGATCGAGCCCGCAAGCGAGCAGGAGATGGCGGACACCATCGCCGTCATGGGCGGGGAGGACTGGGAGCTATGGATGAACGCGCTCGCCGAGGCGAAGCTCCTGGCGCCCGGGGCCCAGTCGGTCGCCTATTCCTACATCGGGCCCGAGGTCACCTGGGCCATCTACAAGAACGGGACGATCGGGCTCGCCAAGAACGACCTCGAGCGCGCGGCGAGGAACATCGACTCGCTCCTCAAGCTCAACGGGGGCGGCCGGGCCTTCATCTCGGTGAACAAGGCCCTCGTGACCCAGGCGAGCTCGGCCATCCCCGTCGTCCCGCTGTACATCTCGATCCTCTACAAGATCATGAAGGCTGCGGGGACCCACGAGGGCTGCATCGAGCAGATGCAGCGGCTTTTCGCGGGGCAGCTCTACGGCGCCTCGGGGCCCCGCTTCGACGAGGCCGGGCGCGTCCGCGTGGACGACCTGGAGATGAGGGGCGAGGTCCAGGCCGCCGTCGCCGGGATCTGGCCCGGGGTGACAACCGAGAACCTCGAGGCCCTCACCGACATCGCGGGGTACCGGTCCGAGTTCCTGAAGCTCTTCGGGTTCGGGCTGAAGGGGATCGACTATGAGGCCGACTCCGAGCCGCACATGCCGATGCTCTGACAGGGGGCCGCTATTCGCCGAAGCCGTCGACGCTCGCCGACCGCCCGTTGTCCGCGGGACCGAGCCCCAGGATGAACGGACCCGCCCTCTTCGCCCACTCCTCCGCCTTGGGATAGCCCGACGCGCTCTCCGAGAAGCAGGTCCTCAGCATGTCGGTGTCGATGACGCCGGGGTTCAGCGGTACGGCCGCCATGCCCTTCGGGAGCTCCTGGGCGAGGGCCTTGGTCAGCCCCTCGATAGCCCACTTGGTCGCGCAGTACGGGGCCACGTCGGCGGACACGCTGCGGCCCCAGCCCGAGCTCATGTTGACGATGACACCCCTTCCGCGCTCGATCATCGCCGGCGCGAACGCACGGATGACGTTGGCGACCCCGGACAGGTTGACCGCCACGACCTTCCCGAACTCCTCCGCCGGGACCTTCCAGAGGGGGGCCGGCGCGTTGATGAGGCCCGCGTTGTTGATCAGGATGTCGGGGGCGCCCATCGCGCCGAGGACCCGCTCCGACCAGAGCGACACCTTGACGGGGAGCGTGACGTCCACCGCGTCGAAGCTGTGGGGCTCGGCGTGGGTGAACCTGAAGTCGAAAATGGCCGGGCCGCTCCGGCCGCACCCCGCCACCGTGTGCCCGTGGGCGATGTACCATTCCGCAAGGGCCCGGCCGAGCCCGCGCGTCACGCCGGTGATGACGATGTTCATGGCTACCGGGCCTGCAGGCTGAACTTGTTCAGGCCGGAGGTGCGGCACGCGTCCATGACGAAGGCGAGCTTCTTGAGCTGAGTCGTCTCGTCGGCCTTGATCAGGACCGGGATGTCCTTGTTCGCGTCGCTCACCTGCTTCAGGAGCGCGACAAGCTGCGGGTCGGAGACGGTCTTCCCGTTGAAGGAGACGAGCCCGTCCTTGTCTATCCCGATCGTCACCGTGCCCTTGTACTCGCTCTTCCCCGCCGTCGCGATCTTTGGGAGGGTGATGTTGAGCATGGTCGCCGACCTGAACTGCATCGTGACGAACGCGAAGAAGATCAGCATGACCAGGACGTCGATCAGGGGCACGAGGTTGAGCTCGGGCCGCTTCCGGGTCTTCTGGCGGAATCCGCTCATCCGCGGCCGCGGTTGATGATCCGCTCGAGGAGCACGTCGAGCTGCGCCGCGTAGTTGTCGATCCGGCGCTGGAGGTAGCCGCTCCCGACGAGGGAGGGGATCGCGATCGCAAGGCCGATGACCGTGGCCGAAAGGGCCAGGGCCACGCCCTTGGTGAACACGACCGGGTCCGGGAGCCCCGTGTCCGGGGATATCTCGGAGAAGACCTGCAGGAGCCCGGTCACCGTGCCCGAGAGGCCTATGAGGGGCGCCGCCGCGTAGATGACGTCCAGATAGGGAACCCCCCGCTCCATGCGGTTCACCTCGAGGCGCGCGAAGGCCTTGAGGGAGTCGGGGTCGTTCCGGTGGACCTCGGCGAATTCGACGATCCGGGAGAGCACCGTGTGCTTTCCGCCCACAAGGGGTCTCCCGTTCATCACCGCGTCGACCAAGTCCGGCGGCAGGACGGCGGCCGTCCGGAGGGCGTAAATCCGCTCAAAGATGATGAAAACGGCGATGGCCGAGCATATACCCAGGGGGTAAATCAGGAGGCCGGCCCCCTTGAAAACTTCGATCATTCCAAGTGTCATGGTAAGTAGTGTGCCAGTAAGACGCCTCCGCCTGCAAAAAGGTCCCGGAAATTAGGGGCTGCCGCCCCCAGCGCCAAGCAGTTTGATTGCGCGGGCGCGCCGGCGCGCCGAGCAGGCTCCCCGGGCGGCCCCAGGCAGTCACGCAAGAATTTACACCAGATGCCGTTAGGCTGACATGTAGGGCAGACCCGACGCCACCCTGCCGGCGGCCCCCGCGCCCTCGATCAGCTCCCCGATCGGGTCCCACATTCCCTTCACGAGCGCATCGCGGGCGCTCTCCCGGATCGACACCGGGATCGACTGCCCGGCGAACGTGGCCCGGCTTCCCACCAGGTCGATCACCACCTCTGTCCCTGGATCCCTGTCGACCGCGGCGGCGATCCGGGCGATGTCCTCGCGGCCGGCCGCCACGCAGGGCATCCCGAGCGTCGTGGAGTTGCCGAGGAAGATCTCGGCGAAACCCTCGGCGATGACGGCGCGGATCCCGTATTTCTGGAGCGCCTGGGGCGCGTGCTCCCGGGACGAACCGCAGCCGAAGTTGACCCCCGAGAGCAGGATGCTCGCCCCCTTGTGCCTCTGCTCGTTGAGGGGATGAGCCTTTTCGGAGCCGTCCGCGTTCCTGCGCATGTCGTAGAACAGGTACTCCCCCAGGCCGTCAAACGTGACGCACTTCATGAAGCGCGCGGGTATGATCCGGTCGGTGTCGATGTCGTTTCCCGGGACGTTGACCGCCCTGCCCGCGACGCGTGTGATTTTTTCGAGTGCCATGGTGAGTGTTCCCCCTTTTCAGTTCGCGTTCACGCCGAACACCTCGCGGGCGTCGGCGACCGATCCGGTCACGGCGGCCGCGGCGACCATGATCGGGCTCATGAGTATCGTGCGACCCGTAGGGCTCCCCTGGCGGCCCTTGAAGTTGCGGTTCGACGAGCTCGCGCAGAGCTGGTCGCCGACCAGCTTGTCGGGATTCATGGCAAGGCACATGGAGCAGCCGGCATTGCGCCACTCGAACCCCGCGTCCCGGAAGACCTTGTCGATTCCAAGCTCCTCGCACAGCAGGCCCACGCCCTGCGAGCCCGGGACCGCGATCGCCTTGATGCCCGGTGCCACGCGCCTGCCCTTGAGGTAGCGGGCGACCTCCTGGAAGTCGCTCAGCCGCCCGTTCGTGCACGAGCCGAGGAAAGCGACGTCGATCTTCGTCCCCTTGATCGGCGCGCCCGGCAGGAGCTTCATGTAGGCCAGCGCCTCCTCGATCGAGCTGCGCTCGTCGACCGTCGCGGCCTTAGCCGGGTCGGGCACGATCCCGGTGATCGGGATGCCCTGGCCCGGGTTGATGCCCCAGGTGACGGTCGGGGCGATGTCGGCGGCGTCGATCCTCACGACGTCGTCGTAGGCGCAGCCGGCGTCGCTCGCGACGGCCCGCCAGCGCGCGACGGCGGCGTCCCACGCGGCGCCCTTCGGCGAGTACGGCCTGCCCTTCAGGTAGGCGAAGGTCGTCTCGTCGGGGTTCACGTACCCGGCGCGGGCCCCGCCCTCGATCGACATGTTGCACACCGTCATGCGCTCCTCCATCGAGAATCGGTCGAAGACCTCGCCCGCGTACTCGTAGGCGTAGCCCGTCCCGCCGTTGACCCCGAGCGAGCAGATGATGTGGAGGATCACGTCCTTCGCGTAGACCCCGGGCCGCAGCCTCCCGTTCACCTCGACGCGCCGAACCTTCAGCCTGCCGAGCGCCATGGTCTGGGTCGCCAGGACGTCGCGGATCTGGGTCGTCCCGATGCCGAAGGCGATGGCCCCGAAGGCGCCGTGGGTGCTCGTGTGGGAGTCCCCGCACGCGATCGTCGTTCCCGGCTGCGTGATGCCCTGCTCGGGTCCCACGATGTGGACGATGCCCTGCTTGCCGGTCGACCTGTCGAAGAAGGTTATTCCGAACTCGGCGCAGCTGCGCCGCAGCTCCTTTATCATGGCGTCGGCCAGCGGGTCCGCGTAGGGCTCGCTCACCTGGTCGGTGGGGACGATGTGGTCGACGGTCGCGAAGGTGCGGTGCGGCATCGCCACCTTGAGGCCCAGGTCGCGCATCATGCCGAACGCCTGCGGGCTCGTCACCTCGTGGATCAGGTGCGTCCCCACGAGGAGCTGCGTCTGGCCGTTGGCCAGCCTGCGCACGGAATGGGCGTCCCAGACTTTCTCGAAAAGGGTCTTTGGCATGGTTCAGTTATAACATGGTGTTGCATTGTACGGGAAATACTTGTTTGGCTATCAGCGATGCCTAGGGAGTATCAATACCCGTTCGAGCTGCGCCACCTGGTCTACTTCCGCGAGGTCGCCCGGAGGCTCCACTTCCGGAAGGCCGCGGACGCGCTCGGCGTCGCGCAGCCCTCCCTCAGCCGGCAGATCGCCCAGCTGGAGGGAGCGCTCGGCGGCCGCCTCCTGAACCGCTCCAGCCGGAGGGTCGAGCTTACCCCCGCGGGCTCGGCGCTCGTCGAGCGGATCGAGCCCGTGCTCGCCACCCTGGGCCGGGTGCCCGCGGACATGAAGTCCGTCGCGGAGGGCCGCGTCGGCCGCCTGCGGGTGGCGTTCACCGGCCTCGCCATGGCGACCGTCCTGCCGGACATCCTCCGGGGCTTCCACAGGCAGTTTCCGGGAATCCGCCTCGAGCTCAACGAGTCGCCGACCGCGCTCCAGATCGCCGCGCTCCTCGCCGGGGAGATCGACTGCGGCTTCTTCCACCCGGATGGGCCCACGCCCGGCGTCTCCACCACCCTCCTCCTTCGCGAGCAGAACGGGGTCCTCCTGCCCGCGGACCACCCGCTGCGTTCAAGGAAATCGATCCGGCTCAGAGACCTGTCCGGCACGCCGTTCGTCCTCTTCCCGAGGGCGAACAACCCGGGCTTCTACGACCGGGTCCTCGCGGCTTTCGCCTCGAGCGGCGTGGCCCCCCGGATCGCCGAGGAGGTCTGGCCCCGCTCAAACGGCGTGGGACTGGTGCGCGCGGGGGTCGGCGCGACGTTCGCCTCGCCCAGCGAGGCGCGCCACCTTCCGGAGAAGGTGATCTTCCGGAAGCTGGCGGGACCGGCGCCCGAGAGCCGGCTTGTCGTCGGCTGGAGGAGCACCCCCGCGCCCCAGCCTGCGCTGGCCGCGCTCCTTGAGGCGGCCGGCCGGCATGCGGCCGGTCAGGCCCCCGCGGCGACCCGGTCGTCCAGCCGGAAGGACCGGAACGCCAGGGCCAGGGCCACAACGATGCAGCCCGACGCCTCGTAGAACGCGATTCCGGGGATGTGCCAGGCGGCGTTGTCGGCGATGCACCTGCCGAAGCTCCAGGCCGCGATCATGGGCCCGAAGATGTAGGCGAGGCTCGTGAGGCCCGATAGGGAGCCCTGCAGGGCCCCCTGCTCGTTCGGCGGCACGTGCTTGGTCAGGAGCGCCTGCGCGGCCGGCCCGGATATCCCCCCGAGCCCGCCTAGCGTGCCGAGGACGTAGAACATCCATCCCTTCGTCGCCGTGCCGTATCCCGCCATCGTGACCGCGGAGAGGACGAGCCCGAGGACAAGCCCCCTCCTCTCGCCGGTCCAGCCGATGATGCGCTTGACCATGCCGCCCTGGACCACGACGGCCACCACCCCGACATAGGTGAGGGACAGCCCCACCTGGAGCGTCGTCCAGGCGAAGCGATATCCCGTGTAGAGGACCCACACGCTCTGGAGCATCGTGTTCGCGAAATTGAAGATGAAGTACATCCAGGCAAGGTCGACCACCCCCCGGAAACGCCGGAGCGCCAGGAGCGAGCCGACCGGGTTTGCGCGCCTCCACGAGAAGGGCCTGCGGTTCTCGACCGGCAGCGACTCGGGAAGCACGAACGCCCCGTACACCGCGTTGATCCCGACGCAGGCCGCCGCGGCGAAGAACGGCAGCCTGAGGCTGATCTGCCCGAGCAGCCCCCCCACGGCCGGGCCGATCACGAATCCGACCCCGAAGGCGACGCCGACCAACCCGTACGCCTGCGCCCGCTTCTCGGGCGGCGTGACGTCGGCGATGTAGGCGTTGCACGCGGCCAGGGAGCCCGCCGTCATGCCCGAGATGATCCGCGCCACGAAGAGCCACGCCATGTTGGGCGCCAGGCCCATGACCACGTAGTCGATCGCCGAGCCCGTGAGGGCGAGCAGGATCACCTTCCGGCGCCCGTAGCGGTCGGAGAGCGAGCCGAGGATCGGCGAGGCTATGAATTGCATCGTCGCGAACGCACCGACGAGCCAGCCGTAGGATCCGGAACCCTCCGCCACGCTTCCGCCCCTGAACTGCGTGATGAGGCCCGGAAGCACCGGGATGATGATCCCGATCCCGAGCATGAGCAGCACCAGGGTGACGAAGATGAAGCCGACTGCGGGCTTGCGCGGCGTGGGGGCTTCCATCCCGGGATGATTCAGGGGACCGGGTACTTTGGAAAGCCAAAGTTCGGGCTCAGTCCCCGAGGCGGCCCATGAGCTTGTCCACGTCCATCGAGAACTGGGTGCCGGGCTGGACCTCGAGGGCCTCGCGGGCCCGCTCGACGGCCTCGCGCGCCTGCGGCCTGAGGTGGAGGACGGCGAGGTGCTCGGCGAACGCGGCCACGATCTGGTCGAAGAAGAGCGTCCCCGCGCCGTGGCCGAACTGGGCGAGGATCGCGTTGTAGGTGGCGATCTGGTCCTGGACCGACTGGGTCGCCATGCTCCTGGCGAGGATCGCGGAGGCCTGCCGGATCGCGAGGTCGGCGCGGTCGCCCTTCAGCCGGTCCGCCAGGCCCCGCTCCTCGTAGTCCGCCAGGCTCGTCTCCCCCCGCGCACGCAGGCTCTTGCAGACGCGCTCCACGTACCCCACGACGAGGTCGGGGTAGCGGGGCGAGAAGGCCAGGGCCGCCTCCCGGTAGACGGACTCCTGCCTGGCCGGATCCACGCCGAGCCTCTCGTTCGCCGCGATCAGGGTCTCCCAGGCGTCCAGGTTGCGCCTCTCGTAGTTCACGGCCTTCCTTGCGGCGCGCGCCGCCTCCGCCGCATCGCCCATCCGCAGGAAGTCGCTCGCGAACTCCTGGTGCACGCGGGACTGGGCGAACGCCGGGAGGGCCCGGAACCTCTCGGAGAGGAACTGCAGCTCGTGGTCTGAGATCGGCGACCAAGTCTGCGGGTCGATGGCGATCCCGGTCACCAGGCGCTGCTCGGCGTAGCGGCCCGCGTCGAGCCTCCACTTGCGGCTGGCGTCAAGGTACCCGAACCAGGCGTGCCGGCCGTCCTGGCCGGCACCGAAGAACAGCAGCGTCGGCACCCCGCGGGCCTTGCCCGCCTCCGCGGCGAAGTACGCCTGGTCGATGCAGATCCCGCCCGCCTCCTTGATCGCCTGGAGCGTGTAGGGCGCGCCGGTCCAGGTCATCATCGCCTCGCTGCTCGCCCGGTCGGTCCGGTACTTCACCATGAAGTAGGCGTTCTCGAACTGGTCCAGGGAGTAGGGAACGTTCGCCTCGGACCAGGCGAGCTCGGGTGCGGGCGCCGCGGTGTCGACCACGAACTTGAGCTCGTCGGCGCGCAGCCCCTCGAGCCTGAAGTAGGTGCGGCCCCGCGCCTCCTCCCCCGCCAGCCTGCCAAAGGCCTCCTCCGGGCTCGGCAGCTTCCTCGAGAGCAGCCCCTTGGCCACCTGGATGTGCGGCCAGTAGGGCGGCGGAGGCACGTCGTAGACCATTGCGATCGCGAGCGCCAGGGACGGGTACCGGTCGAACCGCGCGGGGTCGCGGCGGCGCAGGCCCTCGAGGATCACCAGCATGTTCGGCACATGGTCGACGTTCCTCACCTCCGTGAAGAACTCCTCCGAGAACGCCTCGTTCGACAGGAGCCACCGGTGGAGCCCCGCCGAGACGCCCGCGCCGATCGGCTCCTTCGAGGGGTGGTACTCGCCCGCCACGCCCTCGTAGTTGAGCTGCGCCGCCCTGACGGCATCGATCCACCCGTCCACGAACACGTTCTCCGGCTCCGCAAAGAGGATCTCCCAGCGGAAGAGATGGTACCACGCCTCCGCGGCGGCGAAGCGCTCGTGGGAATAGGCGCGCACCGCCGCCTCACGGAGCGGCCCCACCACGGAGGCCGGGCCGGAGGAGGACGCCATCTCCAGGACCGCCTCGATCCGCGACGGGGTCGGGGGGTCCAGGGTCTCCCGGTCGGGGACGGGGAAGGCGCCGGCCCCCTGCGCGGCCAGTCCCCCCGGGACCGCAAGGCAGGCGGCGACGAAAAGCGCCCGGGCTAGGGTGTGGCGGTCGGTCCCCATGACGCCCCGGAATAGAACCGGTGCGGCGGCGGGCTGCGACTGAAAACCCCGCTCCCGGTTTGACGGGGGGCGGGGTTTTGCTCAACGGCGGTTGGCCGTCTTTTTTTCAGGGCGTCACGCCCGTTGTGGTGGGCGGCGTCTTCTGCTTGAAAATCAGCACCTCCCCGTCGCGGGCTACGAGGACGGACTCCCCCTCCTTGATCTCGCCGCGAAGGATCGATTCGGCAAGGGGGTCCTCAAGGTAGTGCTCGACGGCGCGCCGGAGCGGCCTGGCGCCGTACTTCTCGTCATAGCCCTTCTCGATAAGGAGCTCCTTGGCCTCGGGCGTGAACTCGAGGGTGATCTTCCTGTCGACGAGCCTCATGGCGAACTTCCCGACCTCCAGCTCGACGATCGCCGTCAGGTCGGCCTTGTCGAGCGGCCTGAAGAACACGATGTCCGATATCCTGTTGAGGAACTCCGGCTTGAACACGCGCTTCGCCTCCTCGAGCACCTTCTCGCGCATCTTCTCCGCGTCGTTGAAGCTCGACGTCGCCGCCGCGAAGCCCATCGACGTCTGGCGCTGCAGGAGCTGGGCCCCTACGTTCGAGGTCATGATGATGATCGTGTTCCGGAAGTCCACCGTGCGGCCGAGCGAGTCGGTAAGCCGCCCGTCCTCGAGGATCTGCAGGAGGATCTGGAGCACGTCGGGGTGGGCCTTCTCGACCTCGTCGAAGAGTATGACGGCGTAGGGCCTGCGGCGGACCGACTCGGTCAGCTGGCCGCCCTCCTCGTAGCCCACGTAGCCCGGGGGCGAGCCGATGAGCCGCGACACGGAGAACTTCTCCATGTACTCGCTCATGTCGATCTGCACGAGGGCGTCCTGCTTGCCGAACATCTGGGCGGCGAGCTGCTTGGCGGTCTCGGTCTTGCCGACGCCGGTCGGGCCGACGAAGAGGAACGAGCCGATCGGCCTGCGGGGGTCCTTGAGGTCGGCCCTCGAGCGGCGGAGCGCCCGGGCAATCGAGCCGGCGGCGACTCCCTGGCCGATGACGGACTTCTGGATCTCGGCCTCGAGGTTGAGGAGCTTCTCGCTCTCCTTCTTCTCCATCCTTGAGAGCGGGATTCCGGTCCAGTCGGCCACGACCTGCACCATGAGCTCCTCGTCGATCGTGACACGCTTCTCCTCGCGGGCCTTCTTCCACTGCTCGGTGGCCTGCTCCTGCTTGGAGCGCAGCTGCTTCTCCTTGTCGCGGAACTTGGCCGCCTCCTCGAAATGCTGCTCGCTGATGGCCTTCTCCTTCTGGGCGCACACCTCCTCGATCTCCTTGGTGAGGCTCTCGATGTCGGGCGGCCTGCTGAGGGCGGAGATCCGGGCCCTGGAGCCGGACTCGTCCATGACGTCGATGGCCTTGTCGGGCAGGAAGCGGCCGGTGATGTAGCGGTCGGAGAGCTTGGCGGCGGTCTCCAGCGCGAGGTCCGTGAAGATCACCTTGTGGTGGTCCTCGTACTTGCCCCGGATCCCCTTGAGGATCGTGATCGTGTCGTCGACGGAGGGCGGCTCCACCTTGACCGACTGGAAGCGGCGGTCGAGCGCGCTGT
>PLXR01000117.1 GCA_003151495.1 Opitutaceae bacterium | reverse complement strand
CATGTTGGCGATCGTGGCCCGGTCGACCACCGGGAGGGCCGTGGCGCCCGGTCCGTAGAACTCCACGAACTTTCCCACGACCTTGGCCTTCCGCAGAAGCTGCGTCACGGTGAGCGCGAGGTCGGTCGCCGTCACGCCCTCNNCCGTTGATCATCGTCGTGTGCGAGTCCGTGCCTACAAGGGTGTCCGGGTAGTAGACCCCTGCCGGGTCCCTGATCAGGCCCTTGGCCAGGAATTCAAGATTCACCTGGTGGACGATCCCGATCCCCGGAGGGACCACCTTGAACGTTTCGAAGGCCTGCATGCCCCACTTGAGGAACTGGTAGCGCTCGCGGTTGCGCTTGAACTCGATCTCGAGGTTCTGGGCCAACGCCTCCGCGCTCCCGGAGAAGTCGACCTGGACCGAGTGGTCGACCACGAGGTCGACCGGGACCAGCGGCTCGATGATCTTGGGGCTCCTGCCGGTCCTGGCCACGGCCGAGCGCATCGCGGCCAGGTCCACGAGGAGCGGCACGCCGGTGAAATCCTGGAGCACGATCCGCGCGACCACAAAGGGGATCTCCTCGGTCCTGTCGGCCCTGGGCTTCCACGCCGACAGGGCCCGCACCGCGTGCTCCGTCACGCGCCTGCCGTCGCAGTTCCTAAGGAGCGACTCGAGGACCAGCCGTATCGACACCGGAAGGCGCGAGACGTCGAGGCCCGCGCCGCTGAGCGCGGGCAGCGAGTGGAACCGGTTCGCGGTCCCGTTCGCCTGGAAAGTCTTAAGGGTCTTGAAAGGATCGGGGGTCTGACTCATCGAGCGGGTTGCGGGGTCATGTCGCGATCGCCGCCTTGATGGCCGCGAAATTGGGCAGGTCCTTCGGCGTCGCGGTCTGCTCCGCGTACTTCACAACCCCGTCCGTCCCGATCACAAAGGCGGCCCTGGCGCTCGTGTCGCCGATCCCGGCGAGTCCGGGGAAGATGACCCCGTAAGCCGCCGCGACCTTCTTGTTGAGGTCGCTCAGGAGCGTGACGCCGATGTTATTCTGCTTCGCCCACGCCGCCTGCGAGAAGGGGCTGTCGACGCTGATGCCGTAAACGGACACGTTGAGGCCGGTGTAGTCGCCCAGCCCGGAGGAGACGGAGCACAGCTCCGTCGTGCAGACCCCCGTGAAGGCCAGCGGGAAGAACAGGAGGAGCGTCTGCTTCTTGCCGAAGTTTTCGCTGAGGGTGACGTCCTTGAGGCCGTCCGCGGCCGTGGTCTTTAGCGTGAAATCCGGGGCCTTGGTTCCTGTTGCGATGGGCATGGTTTGGATTGGGATTGCGTGTGGACTGCAGTCGTGGTTCGCGCCCGGCGGGTGCGACCCGGAGGAACAGACAAGTTGGGACAGGCCACTGAACTGCGCAAATCGTTTTTTCCATGCCGGCCGGCCGTCGCAACAAAATCCCTTGCGGCCGGGGCCCCATGGGGGCTTTTTGGGGAGCCCCCATGACGTTAATCGAAGAGCTCAAGTGGCGAGGCCTGCTGGCCGACTGCACCGACCTTGACGCGCTCACCCGGCGCCTCGCGGCCGGTCCCGTGGCGCTGTACTGCGGGTTCGACCCGTCGGGAGACTCCCTGCACGTCGGCTCGCTCGTCGGCCAGCTCATGCTCCGGCGCTTCCAGCTGCAGGGGCACCGCCCCATCGCCCTTGCCGGGGGCGCGACGGGCATGATTGGCGACCCCTCAGGCAAGTCCGCCGAGCGAAACTTGCTCTCGAGGGAGCAGCTCGACCGGAACCTGGCCAGCATCAAAGGGCAGCTTTCGCGGATCCTGGACTTCGATACCAAGGTGAATCCCGCCCGGATGGTGGACAATGCTTCCTGGACCTCTGGGATAAGTTATCTCGATTTCCTGCGGGACATTGGCAAGTTTTTCTCTGTCAATATGATGGTTGCTAAGGAGAGCGTGCGCGCCCGGATGGAGGGCGAGGGCGGCATTAGCTATACTGAATTCAGCTACATGCTCCTTCAGGCGCATGACTTCTACCACCTTCGCAAGGCCCACGATTGCGAGCTCCAGATCGGCGGCTCGGACCAGTGGGGCAACATCACGGCCGGGACGGACCTCATCCGCAGGAAGCTCGGGGTCGCGTCCTGGGGCCTCACGTTCCCCCTCATCACCAAGTCGGACGGGACGAAGTTCGGGAAGACAGAGGAAGGGGCCATTTGGCTCGATCCAGCCAAGACGAGCCCCTATCGGTTCTACCAATTCTTCGTCAACACGGAGGACAGCATGGTGGCCGCGTACCTGAGGAAATTCACCCTGCTGGCGGAGGCGCAGATCGGGGAGCTTGAGGCCAGGCACCTGGCCAACCCGGCGGCCCGGGAGGCGCACAAGGCGCTGGCGCGCGAGGCCACCTCCATCGTGCACGGCAAGACGGCGTGTGACGACGCGGTGAGGGCGAGCGAGATCATGTTCGGCGGAGGCCTCGAGGGCATCACCGAGCAGCTCTTCAACGACGTCGCCGGCGAGATCCCCACGAAGTCCCTGGAGAAGTCCAAGCTCGAGGGCGCCGGCATCGCCCTGATAGACCTGCTCGTCCACGGCGGCCTCTGCCCCTCCCGGGGCCAGGCGCGAAAGGACATTGAGGGCGGCGGGATCTACCTGAACAATGTCCGCGCTGCCGACGCCTCGCGCTCGGTGGCCCTCGGCGACCTCCTCTTCGGCAGATTCCTCCTGCTGCGCAAGGGAAGGCGCAGCTACCTGCTCCTCAGGGTCGAATAGGCGTCAAAAGAACATCGCTTCGCTGAGGGCCTCCTCGGGCGGAAGCAGCGCGACCGACGCCGTCATCGAGCTAGGGCCGGCCCCGAAGTCGGCCTCGAAGAGGGCATGCGAGGTGTCCACGTCCGCGTTCCACCTGAAAAAGCGGCCGTCGTCGTAGGCGAACCTCAGGTCGAACGCCCTCGGCGCTACCCCGGCCCTCGGGTCGATCTCGGCGGACTCCCTTGCCGCGCCGCAGGCCTCTATCCGGTCCTTTAGCCATGCCAGGAGGATCCGGGCCTCAGCGGCGACGCCCGCGCCGTGCGCCAGCCGGATCGAAGCCAGCCCCGTGGCGAGGACCCCGACCGGGTACCTTCCGAGGAACTGGCCGATCGAGCGGCGCACGGGCAGCAGCCTCGCGCCGGCGAGATCGCGGACGCTGCCCGGGATGGGCCATGGGTAGGTGAGGGCGCCCTCGGGCGCGCTCGCGCTGTCGATCAGGACCCGCCGGGCCGTCGTCAGGAGGTACCTGTAGTCCGCGAGCTTCGCTGCGTCGCTGAAGCGGTGGGCCCAGTAGTAGATCGGCAGGTCCGTCGACAGGCAAATCGAGACCTGGTTCTCGAGGCTGGCCCGCGCGAACCTGGGGTAGCTCAGCATGACGAACTCGCAGCAGCGCGTGTCGTCGGGGGACTTCCCGATCGAGCACTCGCCGTAGACCTTGGCGCGCATCTCCGTCACCCCCTGGTCCTCAAGGAGGGGGCACAGGATCACCACCCGGCTCGGGTAGCGCCTCGAGAAGTTCACCGCCGTCCCGAACTGCCGCACCGCGTCGGCCGCGTCCGTCCTGAAGCCCAGGTGCAGCACGAGGTTCACCTGGATCGCCATCGAGTTCTCGCCCTCGGGCGCCGGCCTGCCCTCGCTCGACGCGTAGTCCCACATCTTGGCGAGGCCCGTGGATATGGACTCGACGGGGACCTCTATTCCCGGGAGCGCGTCGAAGATCGCAGACATGGACGGTGCCGCGCCCGGCCTAGGGCTTGCGCCACACGTGCCCGCGCGCCGCGAGGAGGCGGTCGGCGCCGGCGGGGCCCCAGGACCCGGCCTGGTAGGCCTCCATCCCGCCGCGTCCCTGCGACTGCCAGAACTCGAGGACGGGGGTGTAGAGCTTCCACGAGGTCTCCGCCTCGTCCCCCCTTATGAAGAGCGTGCCGTCCCCGGTCATCGCGTCGAGGACCAGCCTTTCGTAGGCCTCGGGCGTGTTGGACCCGAACGTGGTCGCATAGCGGAAGCTCATCTTCACGGGCTGCGTGCGGGTATCGAGCCCGGGGATCTTCGCGTTGAGGATCATGCTGAGACCCTCGTCGGGCTGGATCTGGAAGGACAGCGTGTTGGCCGCAAGGTTGAACCCGTCCTTCTGGGCGAAGATCGTGCCCGGCGGGCGCTTGAACTGGATTGCGATCTCCGAGACCCGGCGGGCGAGGCGCTTGCCGGATCGGATGTAGAAGGGGACGCCGTTCCACCTCCAGTTGTTCACCGAGAGCCGCATCGCCGCGAACGTCTCCGTGGAGGACTCGGGCGAGATCCCGCTCTCCTGCAGGTATCCCGGGACGCCCTTTCCCCCGGTCATCCCGGCGACGTACTGTGCCCTCGCCGCGTCGGATTCGGGACCGAGGGCGATGGGCTCGATGGCCTTGAGCACCTTGACCTTCTCATTGCGGAGGGCCTCGGCGTCAAAGGAGCCCGGCGGCTCCATCGCCGTCAGCGCGAGCAGCTGCGTGGTGTGATTCTGGATCATGTCCCGCAGGCACCCGCTCTGCTCGTAGTACCCCGCGCGGGTCCCCACTCCCTGGTCCTCGGCCACCGTGATCTGGACGTTGTCGATGTAGTTGCGGTTCCAGATCGGCTCGAAGATCGAGTTGGCGAAGCGCTGGACAAGGAGGTCCTGCACCGTCTCCTTCCCGAGGTAATGGTCGATTCGATACACCTGGCTCTCATCGAACACGGACCTGAGCTCGGCGTTGAGGGCCCGGGCTGACTCAAGGTCGCGCCCGAAGGGCTTCTCTATGATGACCTTGGAGTGGTGAGGCTTGCCGAGGTGCCTCGAGCCGAGGCCGCTCGCACCGAGGTTCTGGATGATCGGGTTGAACACCGAGGGCGGGGTCGAGATGTAGAACAGGGTCTGGACCTCGCCGCCGACCCTCCTCTCGATCTCTCCGATGTGGGCGGCGAGCCGGTCGAATCCCGCCTTCTCGTCGTAGGCGCCCGAGACGTAGGTCGTGTTGGCTCCCACCCTGTTCCACGCCTCGGCGTCGAGCTCGCGGCGCGAGTACTCCTTGATGGCGTTCGAGGCGATCGATCGGAACTCCTCGTCGGGGATCGGCTTCCGGCCGTACCCCACCAGGTGGAAATCGGCCGGCAGCAGGTTGTCGAACCCCAGGTTGTAGATCGCCGGTATGAGCTTGCGCGCGGTCAGGTCGCCCGAGGCGCCGAAGATGACGACAACCGTGGGCGGCGTTCCCCTGTGCTTGCTCAGTCCCTGCAGAAAAGGGTGTCTTTCCGGGTCGGCCATGGAGGCGGTGATTTTTTGGCAAGACCCCGGCTATGCAAGGGAAATGGGCGCCGCAATCCGGGCCGGGCCCGTTTCTCGTTGCGGGTTGCCACCGTCAATGGCAGAGGTGTAGCCCACAACCGTATGGCAGCCCCCTCCATCGCGAGCGCCCTCAGGCGCTCCCTGCTGATCAAGATCATATCCAAGCCGGCGCCGAGCAGGGAGGACGTCGCGTCGGTCATCGAGCTGACCGCATCGAAGGTGGTCGAGGCGCTGCAGGCCCAGTCGATGACCCTCTACATGGTCGAGGGCAATGACATCGCCTTCAAGCAGATCTACTATTCCCCCTCCCTCTGGAGCGACGACCCGAAGAAGGAGTCGAAGTTCAAGGAGATGGAGAAGAAGCTCCTCGAGCTGAAGGTCCCGGTCGGGACGGGCATCGTCGGCAAGGTGATCCAGACCGGCGAGCCTGTGTTCTTCCGCAACACCGAGAGCCAGGCCCCGATGATGGCGACGATGGCGAAGTCGACGGGCTTCGAGGTGAGGTCCATGCTCACCGTCCCGCTCAAGTCAACGATCACTCTCGGCGCCATCCAGACCCTCAACAAGGAATTTTCCGCCGGCACGAACGGGGAGTTCACAGAGGCCGACCTGAAGCTCCTGATGGAGGTCGCGGAGTACAGCTCGGCGCTCATCCACAGGATGATCGACCCGAAGTTCCAGCTCGGGCCGGACGACACCGCGAGGTTCGTCTCGAAGCTCACGGACCTGCCGCTTGTGACCAAGATCGAGGAGATCGAGATCGACGAGAAGCTTGTCGAGACGACAGGCGACGCGATCATAAGGCGCGAGGGCGTCTTCCCCCACAAGAGCCTGGCGCCGGGATCAGTGGCGGTCGTCATGACTAACCCGCTCGACTACGCGAAACGCGAGGCGTTCACGCGCGCGACGGACCTGAGCATCGACGAGGTCCGGGTCGTCTCGGCAACCCTCTTCGAGACCCTGGTCACAAAGCACTTCAAGGGCTCCAAGGCGGCCGCGGAGGGCGACATCGACATCGGCTCCGTCACGAAGGTGATCAGCGAAGCCTACGAGGTGGACGCAGAGACCGGCGAGATGAAGACCGGGGACCTCGAGAGCGAGGATTCCGCCCCGATCATCCAGCTCGCGAACCGCATCATCGAGGACGCGTACATCTCCGGGGCCTCGGACATCCACATCGAGCCGATGGAGAAGGACCTCCTTGTCCGGTACAGGATAGACGGCATGTGCCAGGAGAAGCTGCGGCTGCCCAAGCAGGTCTCGAACTCCCTGGTCACCCGCCTGAAGATCATGTGCAACCTCGACATCTCCGAGAGGCGCCTGCCGCAGGACGGCCGCATAGTCTTCAAGAAGTACACGAAGAAGAACATCGACATCGATCTTCGCGTAGCGACCGGGCCGATGAACTACGGCGAGAAGGTGGTCATGCGCATCCTGGACAAGCAGAAGTCCACGCTCCCGCTGCCCGCGCTCGGGTTCTCCGAGGAGAACCTGGCAAGGTACCGTGAATGCATCCGCCAGCCCTACGGGATGATCCTGCACTGCGGGCCGACGGGCTCCGGCAAGTCGATGACGCTCTACTCGGCGCTCGCGGAGGTGAACACCCCCGATGTGAACATCCAGACGGCCGAGGACCCTATCGAGTACACCCTCCCCGGGCTGAACCAGATGCAGATGAACAGGCAGATCGGGCTCACGTTCGCCCGCGCGCTCCGGTGCTACCTGCGCATGGATCCCGACGTCATCCTCGTGGGAGAGATCCGCGACGAGGAGACCGCGGGCATCGCCTCCGAGGCGGCCCTCACGGGCCACCTTCTCGTCTCGACCCTCCACACCAACGACGCCCCCTCCACCGTGACCCGCCTCTCGGAGATGGGCATCGAGCCCTTCAACATCTCGGCCTCGCTCGTCTGCGTGTGCGCCCAGAGGCTCCTGCGCCGGGTGTGCAAGAACTGCAAGCTGGCCTACGAGCCCGAGGGCCGGGAAAAGGCCATCATCGAGAAGGCGATCGGCTGGAGCGGGAAGGTATTCAAGGCCAACCCCCAGGGATGCCCCGTGTGCAACGGGCAGGGGTACAAGGGCCGCGTCGGAATCCACGAGCTCATGGTGAACAACGAGACTCTGACGGAGGGCATCAACAAGGAGGTCGAGGTCGCAGAGCTCAAGAGGATCGCGATGAAGACCGGGATGAAGACGCTCCACCAGGACTCCATGCTGAAGGTGAAGATGGGGCTCACCACGGTGGAGGAGTCGCTTGCGAACGTGCCGCCGGACCTGATCCTCTGATCCCGGCGCGGAGCACCCGATGCCCCCCGCCCTGCCCTACAAGATCGCCGTACTCGTATTCCTCGAGAACAGCGCCGGGGAGCACCTCCTGCTCCTGAGGGCCAAGCCCCCGAACAAGGGCGTCTGGAGCCCGATCGGCGGCAAACTGGAGATGGCAAGCGGGGAGTCACCCTTCGAGTGCGCGGTCAGGGAGACCCGCGAGGAGACCGGCCTCGAGGTCGCCACGAGGGACCTCCACCTCTTCGCGGTCATCGCCGAAAAAGCCTACGAGGGCCAGTCCCACTGGCTCATGTTCCTCTTCCGCTGCCGCAGGCCGCTCCCGGGGCTTCCCCCGGACATCTCGGAGGGGCGCTTCGGCTTTTTCTCGCGCGGGTCCGTGGACCGGCTTGAGATACCGGAAACGGACAGGACGGCCCTTTGGCCCACCTACGACAAATACCGGGACCGCTTCGTGGCACTCCGGGCCGACTGCCAGCCGGGCAGACCCGTGATTGTCGAGGTGGAGGAGATCACTCCCCCTCCCCCCGAAAAACCAAGCTGAATGCTTGATTTTCGACGTATGAGGCTGGAAGCTCACCGTTTCCGCACACCGTGAGCAAGAAATCCACCGCCACACCCGACGAACTAGGCTCCTCGTTGCACGGCAAGGCAAGCCACGCAGAGGCGGCTGTAAACTCCTCACTGTCAAAGGATCAGAAGATCGGGCTCTATCGCCTGATGGTGCGAATCAGGAGGTTCGAGGAGCGCAGCCTCCGGGCCTACCAGGCGAAGAAGATAGGCGGATTCCTGCACCTTTACATCGGCCAGGAGGCGGTAGCGGTCGGCTGCTGCTCCCTGATGGGCAAGGACGACCACGTCATCACGGCCTACCGGGACCACGGCCACGCAATCGCCGTCGGGATGGAACTCAACCCGCTGATGGCCGAACTCTACGGGAAGGCGACCGGCTGCTCGAAGGGCAAGGGCGGCTCGATGCATTTCTTCGATCCCAGCCGCAACTACTGGGGCGGCCACGGGATCGTGGGCGGCCAGGTCCCGCTCGGCACCGGGCTAGCCTACGCCCTCAAATACAAGGGCCTGAAGGGCGCCTGCATGACATTCATGGGGGACGGGGCGGTCAACCAGGGGGCCGTCCACGAGGCCTACAATCTTGCGGCGCTCTGGGACCTCCCGGTCGTCTTCGTCATAGAGAACAACGGCTACTCGATGGGGACGAGCCAAGCCCGCTCGTCGGCGGGCGACCTGGCTCGCCGCGCGGACGCCTACCACATGGACTGGGGAGTCTGCGACGGCCACGACCTCTACGAGGTGCGGGCGAACATGGTGCGCTACCTCGACCGGGCGCGGGAGAAGTGCAAGCCCTCGGTCGTCGAGATCCGGACCTACCGCTACCGCGGCCACTCGGTGGCCGACCCGGACAACACCTACCGCGCAAAGGGCGAGGTCGAGGAATACCGCCGGACGAAGGACCCGATCCAGGTCTTCCAGGACCTGCTCCTCGCGGAGAAGGTGCTGGACGCTGCGCAGGTCGAGAAGATCGACGCCGAGGCCCGCGCCGAGGCCGACCTGTCGGCCGAGTTCGCCGAGGCGAGCCCCTACCCCAGCATCGACGACGTCCAGAAGGACGTCTACTGGGAAGCTGACAACCCGGGCGAGCGCACCTCCGGGGGCCGCCTCTTCTTCAACTAAGCGATGCCCGTACTCCAATACCGCGAAGCGATACGCCAGGCGCTTGCCGAGGAGCTCACCCGCGACCCGAACGTCGTCGTGCTCGGGGAGGAGGTCGCCCAGTTCCATGGGGCCTACAAGGTCACCGAGGGGCTGCTGGCGAAGTTCGGGCCCAAGCGCATCGTCGACACGCCGATCAGCGAGGCCGGGTTCATCGGCATGGGGGTCGGGGCGTCGATGCTCGGCATCCGGCCCGTGATCGAGCTCATGTTCTGGTCGTTCTACTCGGTGGCCTTCGACCAGATCCTCAACAACGCGGCGAACGTGCGCTACATGTCCGGCGGGCAGATCCACTGCCCGATCGTGATTCGCGGGCCCGCGAACGGCGGGACCAACGTCGGGGCGACCCACTCCCACACGCCCGAGAACGTCCTCGCCAACCATCCCGGGATAAAGGTGGTGGTGCCCGCGACCCCGTATGACGCGAAGGGTCTCCTCAAGTCCGCGATCCGGGACAACGACCCCGTCATGTACCTCGAGAACACGATGCTCTACGGGGACAAGGGCGAGGTCCCCGAGGAGGAATACCTCGTCCCCCTGGGGAAGGCCGACATCAAGCGAGAGGGGAAGGACCTGACGATCGTCAGCTACGGCCGCGCCATGGTCCAGTCGCTCGCCGCGGCCAACGTCCTGCAGCAGGAGCACAACCTGTCGGTCGAGGTCGTCGACCTGCGCTCCATCAGGCCCCTCGACATGGACACCGTCCTCGCCTCGGTCCGAAAGACCCACCGCGTCCTCGTCGTCGAGGAGCAGAAGCCCTTCTGCGGCGTCGGCGCGCAGCTTGCCTACATGATCCAGAGCGAGGCCTTCGACGAGCTCGACGCCCCGATCGCCCGCCTCTCGACCGTGGACGCGCCGTCGATCTACAGCCCTCCCGTGGAGGAGGAGCAGCTCCCGAACCCCCAGAGGATCATCAAGGCCGCTATAGCGGCCATGGCGTCGTAGCGCGAGACCCCGCCCCATGGCCACTATCATCGAGATGCCCAAGCTGAGCGACACCATGACGGTGGGTACGCTCGTCAAGTGGCTGAAGAAGGAGGGCGACACGGTGAAGACCGGCGACATGCTCGCGGAGGTCGAGACCGACAAGGCAACGATGGAGCTGGAGAGCTTCTTCGACGGCACGCTCCTTGCGATCTTCGTCCCCGCGGGATCCGCGGTCCCGCTCGGGGCCGCCCTTTGCGCGGTCGGCAAGCCGGGCGAGAAGGTCTCCGCGCCCGCCGCTCCGGCCGCAGCTGCGGCCGCCCCGGTGCAGGCCCCTGCCTCCCCCGCTCCCGCAGCCCCCGCTCCCGTCGCCGCGACTCCGCCCCCCCCGGCCGCACCGGCTGCGGCGCCCGCCGCTCCGTCCGGGGGCCGCATGAAGGTCACCCCGCTCGCGCGAAAGCTCGCCGCGGAAAAGGGCGTCAACCTCGCCTCGATCAGGGGAAGCGGGCCGGGCGGGCGCATCCGCAGGTCCGACGTCCTCGCCGGCCCGGCCGCGGGCCAGGCGTCCCCGGGAGCCCCGGCGCCCTCGTCGTTCGCCAAGGGCCCCATCCAGGAGGAGAGGCTCGTCCCCGTCTCCAACATGAGGGCGACCATCGCCCGGAGGCTCCTCGAGTCGAAGACGCAGATCCCCCATTTCTACGCGGACATCGAGGTGGACGCGGGCCCGCTCCTGGAGCTGCGCTCCCAGCTTAACGAGGCCCTCGAGAAGGAGGGCGTGAAGCTCTCGGTGAACGACTTCGTGCTCAAGGCCTCGGCGGAGGCCCTTCGCAGGGTGCCGGCCGTAAACTGCTCCTGGGAGGGGAACGCCGTGCGGTGCCACCCGGCGGCCCATGTCTCCTTCGCGGTCGCGATTGAGGACGGGCTCATCACGCCCGTGATACGCGACGCCCACCTGAAGACGATCTTCGCCATCAGCACCGAGGCGAAGGCGCTCGGCAGGCGCGCAAAGGACAAGAAGCTCGCCCCGGCCGAGTTCACGGGCGGCACCTTCTGCGTCTCGAATCTCGGGATGATGGGGATCGACCGGTTCTGCGCCATCATCAATCCCCCGAACGCCGCGATCCTCGCCGTCGGCACGACGGTGGAGAAGCCCGTCGTTAAGGACGGGCAGATCGTGATCGGCCACCGGATGAACCTCACGCTCTCGGCCGACCACAGGGTGGTCGACGGCGCCGTGGGCGCCACCTTCCTTGCGGCCCTCCGGGACCTGCTGGAGAAGCCGGCGCTTCTCCTGATCTGACTAGGCGGTCTCCCAGGACCTCGCGGCGAAGGGATCGCGGCCCTCGTCGAAGTCGATGTAGTCGAAGAAGGTCTCGATCCCCTTCCCCTCGAGCCCCGACTCTCCCACCCGCTTGCGCAGCTGCTGGACGTTTGCGACCGGGTCGTGCCACCCCCGCTTCATGAGGAAGCCGTTCCAGACCGTGCACTCGTCGTCGGAGCGCCGCCCTCCCCTCGCCTCGGCCCACTCGAGCACGGCCTCATCGGTCCCGCCCTCGAGCGTGCGGCGCGTGACCTCGTCGAAGGAGACGCCGAGGAACCTGCAGCACCGGTAGTCGAACACGCCGGGCCTCGAATCGCCAAGGTTGGCGACGTAGTCGGCAGGGAGCTTGCCGGCCGCGTGGAGGCGTATCTTGTCGAGCATGCGCCCGAAATACACGAGGCGGCCTACCTTGGAATATGGGCTTCGAAGCCCGGGTACGTTTGGCATGTGAAAGGGGCGGGGCTTATCCCTCGGCGCGCCTGCGGGCGTCGGCCTCAATGAGGAGCTTCAGGCGGTCGAGCTCGGCCCGGACGCGGGCCTTGACCGCCGGCAGCTCCTGGGCGCCCGCGACCTTGTCCGAGGCGAAGAGGTAGAACTTCATCTTCGGCTCGGTGCCGCTGCCGCGCGCGGCGAAGCGGTAGCCGTTCGAGAGCGTCACCACGTAGAGGTCCTGCTTGGGGATCTCCTCCCCGTCGGCGTCGAGTATCCTCTCCCTGCCGAAGTCCTGGAAGCCGGTCACGGTGACGTCGCCGAAGGATGCGGGACGCCCGGTCCTGTAGGTGTCGAGGATCCGCTTGATCTTCTCGCTGCCGCTCGCCCCCTCGTAGTAGATGTTGATCGTGTCCTCCAGGTAGAAGCCGTACTTCAGGTAGACCTGGTCCAGGTACTCCGGGACCGTCATCCCCTTGCCTGCGACCCAGGCGCAGAGTTCCGCGAACATGAGGCACGCGGCGTTTCCGTCCTTGTCCCTCACGTAGTCATTCGGCAGGTAGCCGTAGCTCTCCTCGGTCCCGAAGACGTAGAAGGTGCTGTGCTCCTGAAGGAGGCGCGCCCGCTCGGCGAAGGGGGTCGCATCGTAGTCCCACCCCGGTCCCATCGCCTTCCTGAGGCGCTCCTCGTAGACCCCGATCTTCGCGGCGATCCACTTGAACCCGGTCAGCGTGTCGATCACCTTCACGCCGTGCCCGCGGCCGATCGCATCCTGCAGCTGGGTCGTCACGAACGTCTTAATGATGCAGGCGCGGGGGGAGCCCGCCTTCGGGATCCAGCCGCGCTCCTTGTACTTGATGAGGCGGTATTCCGCGATGAGGGAGCCGATCTGGTTGCCCGTCAGCAGCTCCATAGCGCCCGAGCGCCCGCGCACGGCGACCCCCATCCGGTCGCAGTCCGGGTCAGTCGCCATCACCACGTCGCATCCGCGGGCGTTCGCCACCTTGACCGCGATCGAGAGCGCCTCCGCGTTCTCGGGGTTGGGCGACTTTACCGTGGGGAACCGCGGGTCGAGGGACATCTGCTCGGCCACCTCAATCACGTTGCAGCCCGCGTGGATGAGGAGCGGCACGGAATGGACGGCGCCGGTCCCGTGGAGATTCGAGTAGACGACCTTGAGGTGGGCATTGCGCAGCATGTCGCCGTCGACGACAGCCAGGGCGGCGACGGCAAGGTACGCATCGTCGATCTCGCGCCCAAGGGTTGTGACGCCCGCCAGGTCCTTTTTCGCATAGCCCGAGACGGCGCCAAGCGGCACGGCCGCGACCCTTGCCACTATGCCCGTGTCGTGCGGGGGAACGACCTGCCCGCCGTCGATAAAGTAGGCCTTGAAGCCGTTGTCATGCGGGGGGTTGTGGCTTGCGGTGATGACCGCCCCGGCGTGCGCCCTCAGGTGGCGGACGGCAAAGCTCAGCTGCGGGGTGGGCCTCGGCCCGTCGAAGATGAACGCCTCTCCCCCGAGCCTCGTCCAGACGGACGCGGCCAGCTCGCAGAAGTAGCGGGAGAAGAACCTGACGTCGTGGGCTATCACCAGGCGCGGCTTCGCGGCGTCCCCCCTGCCGTCGAGGTACCCCTTCGTGTAGTTGAAGAGCCCCATGACGGCGCGCGTGAGCGTGAAGTCGTTGAGCATGTTGCTGCCGACCGCGGCGTGCTCGGGCATGCCGTACGGGCCGGGAGTGCCGGTCTCGGCGGCGGTGGCGACGGTCGCAATGGTCCGGCCGCGGATGCCGCCCGTACCGAACTCCAGTTCCCGGTAGAATCGGTCGTTCAGCTCGCTCCAGGCGGCCTTCCCGACCAGCTCCCTTATGCTCGACTGGGCCCAGTCGGGCAGCTTCGCCGCGAGGTACGCGTTGATGTTCGAGGCGGCGGAGGCCATGAGCTTGCCCTCGCTCACCGCGGATTGGATGGGGTCGGTTTGTGTCATTTCCCAGAATTCTCGAGAACGAGTCCCTCAGCGAGGGCGGGCGGCGGCTTGAGGCGCGACCAGCTCTCCCTGAACGAACCCTCGTCATATCCGAACAAGGGCGAAACCTCTAGGGCGAAATCCGGCAGCCCCGTGGAATCGGTCGGGAGCGATGCGCCCGCGGACTTGAGCCAGCGCGCGTATTGCCTGAGCTGGTCCGCCCTGCACGAAGCAGGAGAGTCGACGCCCTCGGCGTTCTTCACCGGCGAGAAGTCGTCCGCCCGCGCCGTCTCGATGACCACCGGGTTCCTGGCCGAGGGCAGGGCGTCGAACACGAAGAGCTCGAATTTGACCCCGTTCGCCTTCTCCGGCCTCACCTCGCATCCCGCGGCGTCCACGGTTGAGACCTTCTTGTCGGCCCTGTGGAAGGGGAGCTCGCCCGCGCCGCGGGCCATCCGCCGGATGAATTCCCGGTCGATCACGTGGATCGCGATGCTCCCCGCCTCGTACCGGAGGGCGCCCGACGATGGATCCTTCTCCCTCTGGAGATCCATTGGCAGGTCGGAGTACTCGATCACCTCAAGCCGTCCCCGCCTCAGGCAGAAATGGCCCAGCTTCTCCTCGGGATAGGCCTTGGGGATCGTCTTGCTCGACATCTCCGAGCCCCGTAGGAGGTGCCAGCCGATGAACGCGGGGTCGACGCACCGCACAAGCGGGTTGTCCACCTGGAAATAGCTGAGCGTGTCTATCCCCTCGGAGGCCATAAGGTCGAGGCCGCCGCTGCGGGCCATGGCCCTAAGCGAGCCCCCGTGCCCGTCGGGCGACAGCGCCAGCGACCCCTGGCCGTCCAGGAGGATCCGGCCGGTGAAGTCCACGGCGGGCATCCTGCCCTGCCGGAAGAAATGCACCCTCGACCGGTCCAGGCCGAAGTGCCCGTTGTCCTCGAAGAACCCCTCGGTCGCCGCGTGGTTCTGGTGGCTGGTCATGATGAACCAATGGAGAGCCCGCCCGTAGCGCCTTTCCGCCGCGATGAGCTTCTCCGAAAACACCTGGAATAGAGGCCTGTGCCTGACGGGCGTGACCGGGAAGGTACCCTTGGGACCGTCGAACCCGAGCCGGGTCCCCTGGCCGCCGGCGACGGTGAAGGCCGCGACCCGGCCCGCCCGCAGGGCGGCCTCCCCCGCGGCCGCCGCAGCGGCCCACTGCGCGGAGTCCCCCCCGCGCCCAGGGAGGCGCTCATAGGGGGCAGGTGAAAGGCCCTTCAGGTCGAGGGGCTGCGGGCCCCCTGCAGCCACCAGGGTCCGCACAAGCCGGTCGACCTCCGCCAGGTCTATCTCCGCCGCCTCCTCGACAAGCCTGGCCTTGGCGCCGGGCGATAGCCTGTCGTAGAAGGCGAACACCTGGCCCTGCCCCGCCCTCCGGAAGGCCTCAATCAGTTGGGTTGGGTCGGGTCTCATGCCTTGCTCGGGATCAGTCCTCGAACCGGAATATGAACTCGTCGGGCTTCGCGTAGCCCAGCTTTTTTCTGATGACCCGGTCCACGTAGGCCGGGTCGGTCCGGAGGCGGTCGAGCACCCGCTCCTGGCTCTTCAGGCGCTCCTGGGCCTCCGCGAGCTTGCTGCGGTTCAGGTCCTCGACCTGCCTGAGCCGGTCGTATTCGGCGTGTGCATCCATGAAAAGGTATCCCCCTGTGACACCGAGGCCGGCAAAAAGAAGCATGTAGAGGCTGAGGATAACTCGACGAGATTTCACGGATCTTTGACTTTGATAAACGCCCGCCCATCACGGGTTCGCAATACATTTTGGGCATCCGGTCCAAACGCGGGTTTTGGCGTGCGTTTTGGGGTTGGTACCGGCTTACTGGACCCCGAATATGTATCAGAGCTACTACGGATTCAAGGAGATGCCGTTCAACATCACTCCGGATCCGAAATTTCTCTTCCTGAGCCCGACGCACCAGGAGGCGCTCCAGCATCTCAAGTTTGGGGTCCGCGAACACAAGGGCTTCATCGTCCTGATCGGCGAGGTGGGATGCGGCAAGACCACCCTGTGCCGGCGCTTCCTCAACGAGCTGGACCCCGAGCACTTCGACACGGCCCTCATCCTCAATCCCCGCGTGACGGAGACGCAGATGCTCAAGGCCATCCTCACCGAGCTCGGAGAGACGAAGCTGGCGCGCAGCCAGGTGGACCTTGTCTCCCAGATGAACCGGGTGCTCCTCGAGAGGATCCACAGGGGCCGCGACATCGTCCTGATCATAGACGAGGCCCAGAACCTCTCGTTCGAGGTGCTCGAGCAGGTGCGCCTCCTGTCCAACCTTGAGACGGACAAGCAGAAGCTCCTCCAGATCGTGCTCATGGGGCAGCCCGAGCTGAAGGACGTGCTGGCCCGCAAGGAGCTGCGCCAGCTGCGCCAGCGCATCCTGGTCCACTACGAGCTCCATCCCCTTTCCCAGCGGGACATGGGGCACTACATCCAGCACCGAATGACGCTGGCCGGCGGTGCGGGCCGCCCCTCCTTCACGCCCTGGGCGTTGCGGTCTATCCACAAGTCGAGCCGCGGCATCCCGCGCGTCGTGAACAATCTCTGCGACAAGGCCATGCTTTCGGCATTCATACGGGAATCCGACGAGGTGAATTACTGGGATGCCCGGAGGGCGGCCCGGGATATGGCCAACCTGACCGACTAGGCGCCGGAAAATGAGCCTGATAAACGATGCTTTGAAGAAGGCGGCCCGCCAGCGAGCGGAGGAGCTTGCCGACGTGGCCCCCCCCATGCCGGGGGGCGGGGGTCGCGGGTCTTCCCGCCAGGGGCAGCCGATGCGCACCCAGACGCTCGTTCTGATCGGCGGGGCCGCCGTGGCCCTGGTGATCGTTTCCGCCGTGATCACCGGCATCCTCATGGCGGGCAAGCCTGAGCCGAAGCCGGTTGCAGCCGCACCGGCCCCCACGGCGGCACCGACCCCGCCGCCGGCCGCCCCGAAGGCGTCCGTGCCGGCTCCTGCCATTGTTGTTTCCGTGCCGAAACCCATGGTGCCGACCCCGACGGCTGCCCCGACATCGGCCCCGGTTGTGCTGGCAAGGCCGGCACCTGCGCCTTCTGCCGCCGTCGTCGCGCGCGCCCAGGAAAGCTCCGCCGCGGCGCCGGAATCAGCCCCGAATGACGGCGTCCAGGGAGTGGTGGACCGGTACCGTGTCTCGGGGGTGCGCGCCGCGGGCAGCGACAGCAAGGCCCTCATCGACGGCCACGTCTACAAGGTGAACGAGATCACGGACCACAAGCTCGGGCTGAAGCTCGTGAAGGTGGAGGCGGATCATTTGACCTTCGTGGACCGCGACGGGGCCACGTACATGAAGAGCTTCTGACCGGGCGGACTGGGCGCAAGGTCCCCGGCCGTGGGGCTAAGTCGGCGCTTCCCTGCCGTGGAGGAGCCGGTGGATCTGGTTCAGCAGCTCGATCGAGGTGTAGGGCTTCGATAGAAACGGTGCCGCGACGTGCCCGGCCGGGCTGGCATGACTTTCACTCGAAAGCCCGCTCGTCATCAGAATTCGGAAGCCGGGACTCAACCGGCGTATGAAGCGGACCACGGAGTGCCCGTCCAGCTCCGGCATGTCCTGGTCCGTGAAGACAACCGCGATCTCGTTACGGCGTGACTCGAAGATGGCGCACGCCTCGGCGCCATTTGTCGCGGAGACCACGTTGTATCCTCCATGTGTGAGAATGGTGGTCGCGGTGTCGACGATGTCCCTTTCGTCGTCGACGAGCAGGATCAGCTCGCCGTTTCCCCTGGGCGCGGTCTGGGCAAACGGATGCGTTGAACCTATCTTCGAAGCCTCCGCCGCAGGGAGGTAGATCCTGAATGCCGTGCCCCGGCCCAGCTCGGTCTGCAGGGTGCAAAACCCGCCGCAGGTGCGAACAATCGTGCGGACTGTGGAGAGACCCAGCCCCGTCCCCTTCTCGGCGGTCTTCGTGCTGAAGAACGGCTCCCATATCCTCGAAAGGATGGACGGTTCGATGCCTGATCCCGTGTCCTCGACATGGAGCACGATCCAGGCGCCAGTGGCCACGCTGATCCCCGGCTGCGTCGCGATCAGGGCACGGACGCTGCCCTCGTCCAGCACGCAGTTTTCCGCGCGAAGGTGCAGGGTGCCGCCTCCAGGCATGGCGTCCCGGGCGTTCACGCAGAGGTTGAGCAGGACCTGGTGGACATGGGTGGGGTTCGCCAAGATCGGCCAGAGGCCGGGCTGGAACTCCTGGCTGATCCTGATGGACTTCGGGAGCGTCTCCCTGAGGACCCCCACAATGTCGCGCATCAGGTGGTCGACGTGCACTATGCTCGGCTCGCCACCGATGCCGTGGACAAAATTGAGGATCTGGCGCACGAGGCCCGCGCCCCTCTTCGTGCAGTTCTCCATCGTGTCGAGCACGCGCTGGTCCTCGGCAGGGAGCGCGCTCATGCGCAGGAGCGGAACCGACATCGCAATCGGCGAGAGAACGTTGTTCAGGTCGTGTGCTATGCCCGCCGCCAGCATTCCCAGGCTCTCGAGCCTTTGCGCGCGGAAAAGCTGCTCCTCCAGCCTCTTCCGCTCTGTGATGTCGCGGGCGACTCCCACTATGTAGGCCCGGTCGAGCAGCACCAGCTTTGCGTGGAACTCAATTGGGAACTCGGAGCCGTCCCGGCACCTGTGCCGTCCCTCGACCACCATGGTTCCCGATTGGCGGAGACCCTCCACGATCCCGGGCCATCCGGACTCCTTGACTGTCGGGTCGATGTCCCAGACGTGCAGGGCCTTCATCTCAGCGCGGGTGTACCCCAGCCTCGCGCAATGACCCTCGCTGATGTCCAGGAACAGCCCCGTCTCCGGGTCGACGACCTCAAAGGAGTCCTCCGAGGCGTCCACCAGGGTCCGAAAAAGCTTCAGTTCTCTCTCCGCCCGCCTCCGGCCGGTGATGTCATACTTGATCGCGATGAAATGTCTCACGACTCCCTCCGAGTCCCGGACCGGTGCCACGTTCACATCCTCAGTGTAGAGCTCGCCGTTCTTCCTCCTGTTGACGAACTCGCCGTGCCACGGCTTCCCGCTTGATATCGTCTTCCACATTTCCGCGTAATATGCGTCGGCCTGCTCGCCCGACTTGAGCATCCGCGGGTTCTGCCCGATGGCCTCCTCGAAGGTGTAACCCGTGTCCTTCGTGAAGGACGGGTTCACCCATTCTATCGAACCCTTCACGTCGGTGATCACGATCGTGTTGGGGGCCGCATCGAGGGCAGCGGTCATCAGCTGGACCCATTCACGCGCGCCCTTAAGCCCTGACCCTGTCTCCTGCTTTATGGACGCGGTTGCCACGGATTTCTCGGTTGGGCGGGCTTCAGCCAAAGCCCGTTGAATACGGAAGAGCGTCGGAAAACCCTAATTTAGGCCCGCGGGGTCCGCGCCTCGGTGCGATTGCTGGAGTGTCGGCCCGGGGTAGGAAAAACGGGCAAACTATTACTATATAGTGCACCCTGTTGTGGTTAGCCGTGCACAAGGTGGACCGGTTCCCCTAAAATGCAAATGACTAATGATACAGCGTCGGCTATCGAGCGCGAGGTTCCCTAAGGCATTCCCCTGTACTCTCAGAACGCTGTGTCTGGCGGATCGACCACCTGCCAAAGGGTCTTTGCGGTGATCTGCACATCCATCCAGACGGACCAGTGCGTGATGTAGTAGACATCCCAATATACCCTACGCTGGACCATCTCCTCCTCGAGCACCGCGCCCCGGAAACCCAGGCTCTGCGAGAGTCCCGTGATCCCGGGCTTGACGAGCATCCGGATCCGGTAGCCCTCGGTTTGCTGGCGGAACTCCTCGTCCAGGAGGGGCATGTACGGCCTTGGGCCGACGATGCTCATCTCGCCCACGAGGACGTTCCAGAACTGGGGGAACTCGTCGAGGCTGCGGCGCCTCATGAAGCCGCCGAATGGGAAGATCCGATCATCCTCGCTCAGCGCCTGCTTCGACTCCTCGGCGGCGGTGTGCAGGGCCGCGTACATGGACCGGAACTTGAGCATGAGGAAGACGGACCCCTGCTTTCCCCGGCGCTCCCGCGAATGGAACAGCGGACCCGGTGCCTGGAGCCTCTGCATGAGGGCAACCCATGCGCACAGGGGGGGCAGGAGGAGGACCACGACGGGAAGCGAGACGGCAATGTCGAACGACCGCTTGACGAGGCGGTTCAGGGGGTCCTCGAGCGGTTCCTCCTGAAGCGTGTAGAAATGCCTCCCCTCCTCGGTGATGGGGACAAGCGGCTGCGAATAGCGTTCCTCGATGTTGCTGTGGATGAGGAGCCGGCAGCCGCGGTCCCTGCACGCGTTGATCACCCGGCCCGCCTCGTCATCCGTGGCCGGCAGCTCGAGCATGATCACCTGGCCGACGAGCATCTTCTCAAGGACTCTCGGTAGCTCGGAGATCGTGCCGAGCCACGGGACGGATGCTCCACCCGTGCTCGAAGGCGGCGGCTCGGGGGAAAGCAGGCCGACCGGGTAGATCCCGAGGGGTTCCTTGTTCGCGATCCACTCCCTCACCTTTGCGAACGACCCGGGCTTGCCGATGAAAACGGTGGGCAGGCGGTGGCCCTTCTGGAATACGTATCGGGCAAGCCTCCCGGGCGCCCAGGCGTTCAGAAACGCGAGGCCGATCCAGCATCCCAAGAGGAAGGTTCCCAGGAAGAGGCGGCTCGTGCTGCGGTCCTGGGTCGCGAACATCATTGCAAAGAGAAGCATCGCCATGAGGGCCACCTGGCGGGTCGCAAGCCGCGCCGATCCGCCGAGGTCGGGAAGGTGGAAGCGCGCCGCAAGGCGGCGCGAGACCTCCCTGGCCGACAGAAGCATCCCGCCGATCACGCACAGGAAGTACGGGAGGAGATTCTCGTACGGGTTCATGTGGATGAACGGGACCCGGAAGTTCAAGTTAACCCAGGCCCAAGCCCAGAATACGGCGCCCACAAAGAGCGTCATCATCGCCGCATGCAGGTTCGCCAGGCCTCGCGCCCGTACGTCGATCATCGGCGGCCCCTCTTTCCCGAGAGCCAGCCCTCGATCCCCTTCAGGGGAAGGGTGTTCACGACGTTCTCCCGCGTGAGCCATCCCTTGCGGGCCGAGTTTATCCCCGCCCGGACGTAGGCCAGCGACGCCGTGTCGTGGGCGTCAGGGTTGATGGAGCACTCCAGACCGCGCGCTGCGGCGCGCCTCCAGAGACGCCAGTCCATGTCGAGGCGGTAGGGGCTCGCGTTGAGCTCGATGGCGACGCCGTTGGCCACCGCGGCGTCTATGACCTTGCCCGCATCGACGCGATAACCCTCCCTTTCGAGCAGGAGCCGGCCGGTCAGGTGGCCGAGCATCGTGACGCGGGGGTTCTCGATCGCGCGTATGATGCGCGCCGTCATCACGGATTCGTCCTGCCCGAAGGAGCTGTGAATCGAGGCCACGACATAGTCCAGCCGGGCGAGCAGCGCGTCCTCGAAGTCCAGGCTCCCGTCGGGAAGTATGTCGCACTCGGTGCCCGAAAAAACCCGGGTCTTGAATCCTCCCGAGGCGTTCAGCGCCCCGATCTCGCCCACCTGCTTCAGGACGCGCTCCTCGACGAGCCCGTTTGCCTGGCGGCTCGACTTCGAATGGTCCGCGATCCCGAGGTATTCCCACCCGAGGGCCTGCGCGGCGCCCGCCATCTCGGCCAGGGTGTTCCTTCCGTCCGAGGCCGACGTGTGGTTGTGGAACGCGCCCCGGAGGTCGCCGAGCTCCACCAGCCTCGGGATCTCGCCCTTCTCCGCGGCCTCGATCTCGCCCAGGCCCTCCCGAAGCTCGGGGGGGATGAAGGAGAGCCCGAGCGCCGCAAAGACCCCCTTCTCGTCCTCCGCGCTCACGTGCCCCTTGGCGCCGGCCTTCTCCTTTGCCGTGCCCTCGCCGACCGCCGGCACAAGGCCCCACTCGCTCAGGCTCAGCCCCCTGTCGAGCGCCCTCTGGCGCATGAGGACATTGTGGTCCTTTGAACCCGTGAAATGGTGGAGTGCGAACGCGAACTGCGCCGCGGGCACTATCCGCAGGTCCGCCTGTATCCCGCCCTCCATGCGCACGCTCGCCTTCGTGTCACCCCTGGCCGTGACCTCCTTCACTCCCGGCCTCGATGTGAACCAGTCGAACACGGGTGCGACCTCGTCCGCGGCAACGATGAAGTCGAGGTCTCCTATGGTTTCCAGGCCGCGGCGCAGGCTGCCGGCCATCTCGGCCCGGCGCACGGCCCCCAGCGCCCTCAGGCCCTCGACTATCGGGGCGGCGACCTCGTAGGCGTCCCACCAGAGATGCCTGCGGGAGTAGGCCTCGCCGTTGCGGATGCCCGCCAGGATCTTCTCCTGCGTCTTGTCTCCGAAACCTGCCAGCGCGGCGACCCTCCCGTCCCGGCACGCGCTCTCGAGGTCCGGAATCGACGCGATGCCGAGCTGGCCCCGCAGCGCGACTATCTTCTTCGGGCCGAGGCCGGGAATCCTCAGCATCTCCACGAGCCCGGGCTCCACCGAGGCCTTCAGCTTGTCGAAGAACTCGAGCCTCCCCGTGGCGTGCAGCTCCGTGATCTTGGCCGCCAGCGCCTCGCCGATGCCCTTGAGGGTGTCGATCTTCCCCTCCCGGACCAGTTTCTCGAACTCGCCGTTCTCCAGGGCCTCGATCGCGCGCGCGCCACCCGAATACGCGCGGACCTTGAAGGGATTCTCACCCTTGAGCTCCATGAGCGTGCCGATCTCCGCAAGGACATCGGCGATCTCATTCTTGGTCATGGGCCCATTTCAGACTGCCCCACGGGCAAGTTCAACGCCGGAAGACGGATTACCCTACCCCGACGCTGCAATATTGCATAAGGGCCCAATCACCCGTTCGCTACTGGGGATCCCCGCCGCAATGCCCTTCACCTATTCCCGGACGGTCCATTTCTCAGACACCGACGCCGCAGGCGTCGTCTTCTTCGCAAACTACCTGGCGATCTGCCACGAGGCCTACGAGGAGTCCCTCTCGGCCGGGGGGATCGACCTCAAGACATTCTTCTCGGACCACGGCGTCGTCGTCCCCATAGCGAAGAGCGAGGCCGAATTCCTCAGGCCCCTGGCCTGCGGCGACAAGCTGAGCGTGGGCGTTCGCGGGACCGCGCTCTCGGAGAATTCATTCGAGGTCCGGTACGAGATCACCCGGCTGGGCGCGTCCGCGAAGTGCGCAGCCCGGGTCCGTACCGAGCACGTGTGCATCGACTCCTCGACACGGGCGAGGAGGGCGCTGCCAGGCCCGCTGGCCGCCTGGGTGCGGGGGGCATAGGCTCCCTCAGCCCCCGCATGCCAGCCTAGCGAGGGCCGCGCGGTCGATTTTTCCCTGGGGCCCGCGCGGCCAAGGCGAGAGGGCGACATAGCGCTTGGGCCTCTTGTAGGGGGCGAGGCCCGAGAGCGAGGCCTCGACTTGGGACATCCTGGGCTCCCGGGAGCCGCCAGGGTGGCAGGCCACGACAAGCTGGCCCCATTCCGCATCCTCGAGGCCGACGACGGCGACATCGTCGAACTCGCCGCTTTGCATGAGCGCTGCCTCGACCTCCGCCGGCGAAACCTTTTGCCCTCCCGTGACGATCAGGTCGTCGCGACGCCCAAGGATGACGAGGCCCTCCTCCTCCGAGAACGTCCCGAGGTCGTCCGTCGTCCAGGAGCGGCCGGCCCTCACCTCCGGAAAATATCCCCTGAACACGGACTGCCCGGAAATCCGGACCAGCCCCCCGGCGACCTCGATCCTCGCATGGGGAAGCGGGGAACCGCATCCGCGGGCGCCGGCGAGGAACTGCTCGGGCCTGAGCGCCGCGACCATCGCCGCCGTCTCCGTAGCCCCGTAGCAGGGGGACAGGGGAAGCCGGAGGCGCGCGCCCTCCTCGACAAGGGCGGCCCATGCGGGTCCCCCGCCCACGAACACGATCCGGAATCCCCTGAGCCACTCGGTCGCCTTCGGGGAGGCGAGGAGCCTCTGCAGCTGCGTCGGCACGAGCGACAGGCAGCAGTCGCCCGGGACCGAGGGGGGGAAGCGCCCGCACTCAAGCTCCTTCCAGGACCAAGGCAGGTACGTCCCCCCGCTGAGCGCGCTCCGCATCCATGCCATGAGCCCGCTCACGTGGTGGAGCGGGAGGACGCCAACCGAATTCACCCGGTCCATCCCGAAATGCTCCCTGAAGCCCCCGACCGCCGCGGCGATGGTCCATCCGTCATGGCGGGCGAACTTGACCGCGCCCCCGGTGCCGCCGCTCGGGATCATGAGCCAGCCGCGCTCCCCGCAGTCCCCGGCCGCCGCGAGGGCCCCGAGGGCGGCACGCTCGGTGGACCTCCACGAGGGGTCCGCCAGGAACACGCTGCCCCCGGAGGAAAGCGCGCCGGCGAACGAGGCCATGAACCTCCCCGGATCGCCCTCCTCGACCACGCGGCTCCCCCCGCCGGAGCGGGCCCGCGGCGCTCCGAGCATCCGGGCTAGGTCAGCGCGTTCCATAGCTCCTCCGGGTCAACCCTGTCCAGGTCCTCGGCCCGGATGAACGGCGCGGCGCGCGGGCCGTCAAACCGCGCATCCGCGAATAGGGGCCACACGCCGAAGCCGAGCGCGGACGCCGCGCCAGGCCATGCGAACGCCGTGCGCAGGGCAGACTGGGCGCCGAGTGCGGTCTCTAGTGCGGACGAGAACACCACGCGGGCGCGGGCCGCCTCGAGCATCGCGAGCGTCGCGGGTGCGTCACCCATCAGGAGGGGCTTGATGACGAAATAGCCCTGCCAGCCCGCGTTGAGCCAGCGCCCGACGTCCCCGTCGCCCGCGATGGACTCGTCGAGGGCGATCGGGACCGGGTAGTCCGTGGCGAGGCCGAGGAGGCAGTCCGCGGCTCCCTGGGAATCTGCGGCCACGGGCTGCTCGATGAACTCTATCGGCCGGTCGGCGGCACAGATGAGCCATCGCTCGGCGGTCCTCCTGTTCCACGCCCCGTTGGCGTCAAGCCTCACCTTGGAGCCCGGGGGGAGGCTGGCCAGCAGGTCGTCGAGCATCGCCATCTCGTCGTCCGCGCCGGCGACGCCCACCTTCCATTTGAATACCCTGAAGCCGGCCTCCGCCCTGGCCGGGGCCTCTGCGAGCGCGGCCCTTCCCGCGGGCAGGAGGGCCGCCACGCCGAGGCTCGTGAGGCGGGGCTCGCCGGCGCCCCCGCCCATCGCGCAGCGCATCGCGTTCCGCAGGGCGCCGTGCCCTGCCGGGATCCGCGAGAGGGCATCGTCGCCCACCGTGCCGCCCAGGGCCGTGCACGCGGCCTCGGCCCCGTCCGCGGTCTCCGCGCCGAACCCGGGGACTGGGGCCGCCTCCCCGAAGCCCAGGGTCCCGTCCGGGCGCTCGACCCTCACATACAGCCCCTCCCTCACGGCCCATGGCCCGCGCGAGGTGCGGACCGGGTGCCGGAAGGGGAGGCGGTACCTGCGGTATGAGAGGCGGAATTCCAATTTGATTGCGCTCCCAGTAAACCGGACTACTTACATCACGGCAACTCATGAGCAAGGTTGCCAAGAAATCCCAGCCCCCGGTCGACGCCCGTTTTTACCTGGCCGCCGACGAGTTCTTCACCTCGAACGTGCCGACGGCCCTGACGTTTGACGACGTCACCCTTGCGACGCTCTACTCCGAGATCCTCCCAAGGGAGGCCGACACCTCGACCTCGATCTCGGACTCCCTGAGCCTCCAGATCCCGATCATCTCGTCCGACATGGACACCGTGACGGAGATGCGGATGGCGATAGCCATGGCGCTGAACGGCGGAATGGGGCTCATCCACTACAACATGCCCGCCAAGGAGCAGGTGAAGGAGGTCGCCCGGGTGA
>PLXR01000047.1 GCA_003151495.1 Opitutaceae bacterium | reverse complement strand
CTCCAGGACATCATCGCGATCCTTGGCCTCGATGAGCTCTCGCCCGAGGACAAGCTCACGGTCTACCGCGCCCGCAAGATCCAGCGCTTCCTCTCACAGCCCTTCTCGGTCGCCGAGGTGTTCACGGGGGCCCCCGGCAAGTACGTCCCCGTCAAGGAGACAGTCCGCGGGTTCAAGATGATCCTCGACGGGCAGCTCGACGACGTGCCCGAGGGCGACTTCTACATGAAGGGCGGGATCGAAGAGGTCATCGCCGCGGCAAAGAAATAGCCCGATGCCCCTCACGCTCGAGATCGTCACCCCAGAGGCCCGGGTCTACTCCGAGACGGTCGACACGGTTGTCATCCCCACGGTGGAGGGGGAGGTCGGCATCCTGCCGGGGCACATCCCGCTCGTGGCCCAGGTCGGGGCGGGGGAGCTTCGCGCCACCAAGGGCGGCGTCACCCAGCTCCTCGTGGTCGGCGGCGGCTTCGCCCAGGTCTCGGGCTCGAAGGTCTCGATCCTCGCGGACAGCGCGATCCAGGAGGACAAGATCGACGCGAGCGCGGTCGAGAACGCGATGGCGCGCGCCCAGGAGGCGCTCAAGGGAAGCTCCCACCTCGACGCAGCTGAGGTCGAGCGCCTTGAGGGAATGGTCCGCTTCTCGGTCGCCCAGCTCGTGGTGGTCAAGCGGAGGCGCTGATTCGCCGGGTTTGGGGGCGTCGCTTCCGGAACCGGGAGGCGAGATTGGAATTTGGCCGAAAATGGGCCGTTTATGGTCATTTCTTGCTGTTTATTGGGCGAAAACAGGCGTTTTTGGCCAAAAATGATGCAATTCGGGGGTTATCGGGGTAACCGTCTTGGGACCGAGAAAGATCCCCGTGAATAACATTTTCTTGAAACTGAGTCTCATTTCCCACAACCTTCTCACTGCGATGCCTGCATTGCCTGCCACCTCCCCCTTTCCCCTCTGCCAACTCCCCGTTCGGGCGACCGGCCGGGTGTGCAAGCTGAAGGGCAACTCGGAATTCTGCCAGAGGGTCCGCGAGATGGGCTTCGGCGAATCCGCCTACGTGACCAAGGTCTCCGGCAACCGCACGATCCTCTGCCAGGTCAACGGGACCCGGATCGCGCTCAGCCACGGGGCCGCCAGCCAAATCCTTGTCGAGCGGACCGGGCCCCGCTGAGGGTCCTGCAACCCCATGGCGGCGTTGGTAAAGCTGTCCGCACTGGCGACCGGCGCCTCCGCCGTCGTCCGGGAGTTCCCGAAGACCGGCCCCGCATCGATCCGCCTTCGAGAGATGGGCCTCCTGGTCGGGACCCCCGTGACCCTTGTCCGGTGCGCCCCCTTCGGGGACCCGATTGAGATCAAGGTCCGCGGCTACCACCTGACGCTCCGCAAGAGCGAGGCCGTCCACGTGGTCGTGGAGCCGATCGAGCCATGACCGGACAGGCCAGAGCCCCAATCTACGCGCTCGTCGGCAACCCCAATTGCGGCAAGAGCACCCTCTTCAACGCCCTCACGGGGCTGAAGCAGAAGGTCGGCAACTACCCCGGCGTCACGGTCGAGAAGAAGATCGGGACGTCCTACTCGCAGCACGGGCAGCCGATAACGCTCATAGACCTGCCCGGGGCGTATTCGCTGGCCGCAAGATCCCCGGACGAGGCCGTCACCCGTGACGTCCTCCTCGGTCGCCGCGCCGACACGCCGCAACCCGACCGCATCCTCTGCATCGTCGACGCGACGAACCTCGAGCGGAACCTCTACCTCGTGCACCAGGTGCTCGACCTCGGCAGGCCGGTCATCGTCGTGCTCAACATGATGGACCTCGCCTCCCAGTCGGGGCTCGTGATCCGGGCCGCGCGCCTGGAGCAGACGCTGGGGATACCCGTGATCCCCTGCGAGGCGGTGAACGGGCGGGGACTCATCGAGCTGAAGGTCGCCATGAGCCGGGCGGACCCCCCGCTCTCCCGGCATGCCTGGAACATCCCGGCCGCGATCGCATCCGCGGTCACCGAGCTCCAGGCGTCGCTCGTCGTGAACGGCGGAAAGGCCCCGCTGATCGCCCGGGCCGAGGCGCTCCTCCTGCTGACCGACCAAGATTCCGTCCGGGTCACGGGATCGACCCCCCTCGACACGAGGACGGAGGAGATCCTGCGGACATGGCAGAAGCGCTGGGAGGCCGAGGGCATGGACTGGGCGGGGACGCTCGTGAACTCCCGCTACGAGGTTATCGGCGCGATGGCCTCCGAGGTGGTCCAGGCGGCGCACTCGGCGGCGCAGACGCCGAGCGACCGGATCGACGCCGTCGTCACCCATCCCGTGTGGGGCTGGCTGGTCCTCGCGGCCGTGATGACGCTCCTTTTTCTCAGCATCTTCTCGTTCGCGCAGGCCCCGATGGACTGGATCGGGGGCAGGACGACCGCCCTGGCCAACTGGACCAAGGCCGTGATGCCCGCGGGGGACGTCAGGAGCCTGATCACCGACGGGATCATCGGCGGGGTGGGGACCATCGTGACCTTCCTGCCGCAGATCCTCATCCTCTTCTTCTTCATCGGCCTATTGGAGAGCACCGGCTACATGGCGCGCGCCGCGTTCATCATGGACCGGCTCATGAGCCGGGTGGGCCTAAACGGGAAGTCGTTCATCCCGCTGCTCAGCTCCTACG
>PLXR01000090.1 GCA_003151495.1 Opitutaceae bacterium | reverse complement strand
CCACGTCCCAGAGCTTGATGGTCCCCGAGGCGAGCGTCCGCCCGTCCGGCGAAAACGCGACGGACTGGACATAGCCGGTATGGCCGGTCAGCGTGCGCAGCAGCACGGGCGGCGCCGGCGGGGCCGGGGCGATCCCGCCGACGGCCCCGGCGGACGCCGGCCGCAGGACGAGGGCGGCGCGCAGGGCGAGGAGGCCTTTCTCTTCCTGGCCTCGCGCGTAATACTTTTGCGCCTCGGCGAGGAGCGCGACGAAGAGCTCGCGGGGCGATTCCCCGTCGAGGGCCGCCCGGCGGGCCGGATCCTTGGACGCCCCGGGGCGGAGATTTTCCAGCGCGCGGGCCAGGTCCCGGTTGGTCCGAGGGCTGGTCCCCAGCTTCGGCTCCAGCCGGAGCGCCTGCTCCAGGACGCGCTCCCGCTGAACGGAGACGTCCCCGCTCTCGTTGACCCTTTGGAACACGAATTGCTCGAGGCGCCGCCTCGGCTCCCGGCTTTGGGGGTCGGCCTCCAGCGCGTCGACCCAGGCGCGCGCGGAAGCGACGTCGCTGGGGGTCCTGAGGAGGTCGCGGACGGCCGGACCCTGCGCGGCGGCCGGGACCGCGAGGAGGAGCGCGAGAAGACTGGCGCGCGCCGGGTTCATGAGGCGGGGCGGGCCTCGATGTCCCGCATGATCTGCTGCAGCCGTCCCAACAGCTCGCGGGCCGGCTTGTTTTGGGGATCGCGCTCGAGGACGCGATTGACTTCCAGGACCGCCTCCGCGTAGCGCTTCTTTTCCAACAAACGCTTCGCCCTGTCTATTCCGCTCGGCGCACCGAAGCGGTAGGTCAGGCCGACGCGGTGGGTCAGGCCGAAGTCGCCCATGATGGACATCGCGTAGTCGAACTGCACGTCCCTGATCCGAAGTCCCATCCCGGCGCGTATCCCCGGCCCGAGGTCGTTGGCGGTCTCGTAGCCGACGCGCAGGGCGAAAAGGGAGTTGAGCCAATACTCGGCGCCCACGCTGAAGCTCGGGGTCAGGTCCAGGGACTTGCGGCCTTCCACGCTGAGGGTCAACGGGGTTCCCCAGCGCTTCGTCATGGCGCTGAGTCCCAAGGAATAGGTCTCGGGCAGCGCGGGCCGGCGCCCGTAATAGGACAGGCCGGAGCCGACGTTCTGCACGGCGAGACCCGCCTGGAGGTACGTTTCCTTGAACGGGAAATGGGCCAGCAGACCGGCGTTGCCGGCGTAGCCCGAGGCCACGTTGCTTTCGAGGTTCTCGCGGATGTACTGCGCGCTCAGACCGGCCGCGAGCCCGAAGTCCTCCGGATTCCTGCCGCCCCACACGGAGTGCGCGTAAGCCAGCGAGGGAGAGATGTCCTGGGCCGTAACCTGCGAGGTCTGGACCCCGGAGTTGTCGTAGCCCTGGAAGGGGTCCACGCGCAGGACGTTCAGGCTCGCCCCCAGGCTTCCCCCGGCCAGGTCCGGATAGACGTAGGCGAGATACTGCTGGCTGACTCCCTGCACCCACTGATTATAAAGGAGGTCGATCTCCTGCCTCTGCAGCATCGCGATGCCGGCGGGGTTGTAGTACATGCTGAAGCCGTCGTCGGACAGCGCCGCGCCTTGGTCGCCCATCGCCACCTGGCGCGGGCCCACCGGGATCAGGAGGAAATCGGCGCCGGTCGTTCCAACGCCCGCGGCCCACGCGCCCGTCCCGGGCAGAGCCAGGAAGGCGGCGCACAGCGCCGAAACGCGAAGCCACCTCGCTCTTTGCGCGCTCATCGGGTCACCAGACCACCATCAGCTTGCCCGTCTTGTGGTTGCCGCTCGACGTGACTTCCCACAGATACACGCCGCTGGCCACCTCGGCGCCCGAGCTGTTGGTGCCGAGCCACTGCAGCGTGGCCGCGCCGCTGTTGAAGTCGATCTCGTTGACCAGCTTCCCGGACAGGGTGTAGATCTTGAGAGTTCCCATCGACGGCATATTCGTGAACGTGATCCCCTGGGCGAGCGTGCCGTACTGCGCGGAGCTGGCGCTGCGGGGCTTCCAGGGAACGGGGTAGGCGTAGACCTGCGAGACGTCGGTGTCGTCCCCGGCGATCAGCGCGAACACGGAGATGTGGGGCAGGGCCGCGGTGACCGTGTGCTTCTCTAAATCGTGGATCGAGGGGAGCCTGACCCAGACGTTCCGGGTCTCGTCGAGGACGTACAGGGACGTGTTCGCGGCGTGGACGGGAGGTTCGCTGCCCACGATGATCCCGTGGCTGTCGGCCTGGTACGTCACGGTCAGCGAGGCGACGTTGGCGGAGGAAAGCTGGATGCGGTTGTTGTTGAGGTCGTAGGCGCTGACTTCCCTGAAGAGGACTGGGTTCATGAAAGGCCCGCCGCTGGCGACAATCTGGGTATTGGCCTCAAGAATCTGAGCGACGATGGTGTTCTTGTCGGGATTCTGCGGGTCGGGATAGTGCACGGGATCGTCCTTGATGACGATGTAGCCGTTGGCGGGGAAGATGCCCGCCGGCGCGGTCAGCTCGGTTGTGATCGCCACTCCCGGCACGGCGTCCGGGAAGACGTTCGGCAAAGTGTGGTCGAAAGTCGTCAGGAACGCCTCGCTCACGGCGGCGGCCAACGGAGCGCCTCCGGCGCCGAAAGCGGCCGTCGAGACCTGCAGGGTGTAAAAAGTGTTGGTCGCGAGAGGGCCGTTCGGCGTGACGCTCAGGATCTGAGTCGCCGGGTCGTAGCTCAGCGTGGCCGTGACGGAGACGTCGATGCCGCCGGCGATATTGTCGCGCGTGCCGACCAAAGTGACCGAGGCCCCATTGAGGGTGGCGGGGTTCATCGGGGAGGTGAAGGAGACCGTCAGCACGGCGCCGGTGGAGACGCCCAGCGGAAGACCGCCGTTGACGTACAGTTCGGGGATCGTCGTGCTGCTGACGGCGGGCGGCAGGAGGCTCGCCGCGCCGCTCTCCGTGTGATAGCCGGACTCGAGCGTAAAGGCCCCCCCGCTCATCACGGCCGCGTTGGGCTGGCCGAAGCTGTGGGCCAAGGCGAAAGTTCCGCCCGTCACGTTGGCGTTGCCGCCGCCCGAGGAGGACAAGCTCTTATATATCTGAAAAAGACCGCCGGTGAGGACGCCGGCGACCAAGACGGTGCCGGACAGGGTCAGGAAAAGAACGAGGGCGAGGCGGCCGACCTTCCTGGCCGGACCGCCGGTCCGAAGCCGTGAAGCCTCCGAGGCGCGCGTTCTCATGGATTTGGGATACTCGATGCCGAGTTAGGACCGACCTCCTGGACGCTCATGATCCTGTCGAAGTAATTATTGGTCACGGTGGTCTTGAAGCCCACGCAGAAGACGTAGGTGCCGGCGCTTCCGGGAGACGCCAGCGCCGTCGCGATCGAGGGCTCAGTGTGCGGCGAGGACCCCGGTATGCCGGTCAAGGTCGACCAGAGCAAGGTCGAAGCGGTCGTGCAGGTCCCGCCCGCGGCGCTCATCCGGACGGTGGTCGTGCTGAAGGACGCCGTGCCGGCGGCATTGAAATAGATGTGGAAGAAGGACCACACGAGCACCTTGTCGTTGGCGTTCTGCAGGGTGATCGTGGAGTAGTTTATTATCTTCTCCGCGGCGGCGGCCGCCGTGATCCCCCCGGCGTTGCTGCTGCTCATGACGACCGTCGGAAAGCCCCCCACGTTGGTCAGCAGCGAACCGTTGCCCACGAAGTAGGCGGCCTTGACCGTGCCGGTCGAGGCATCGAGGCCCGAGGAGACGCTCACGCTGTAGCCCGAGGCGTTCTGGCCCAGGACCGTCAGGGTCGAGCCGACGATGAGCGTGCCGTCGATGACGGCTTTGCCGTTGACGCTGAACTGAGCCGTCGGATCGATCGCCTGGCCGACGGCCACGCTCCCGCCCGAGACGACGAACGTCGAGCCGCCCACCGAGAAGGCGTTGTTCTGAAACGTGACGGACGAGGTCAGCGTCATCGGGCCCCGGAACATCGAGTCGCCGTTGACGTCGATCGTGGCCCCCGGATTAGACGTTCCAAACCCGCTTCTGCCGTTGGCGACGGCGAACGACGAGCCGCCGACCGAGAAGGCGTTGCCGTCGACCGTCATCGTCGAAGTCACCTCCCATTGGCCTTGTTCGTAGCCGTCGCCGTGGACTTCGAATGCGTGATGCGGATTCGTCGTGCCGATGCCGATGTTGCCGCCGTTGACGACAAACGACGAGCCGCCCACCGAGAACGCGTTGCCGTCCACCGTCATCGTCGACGTCACCTCGAAATGGCCCTGGACGAAACCGTCACCGTGGACCTCGAACGCGTGCGTCGGATTCGTCGTGCCGATGCCGACGTTCCCGCCGGTCACGACAAACGACGAGCCGCCCACCGAGAACGCGTTGCCTTGGACCGTCATCGTCGAGGAGACGGTGGGCAGATTTTGATTGCCCGACGACAGGTTGAGGCCGGTCAGCCCCGACCCATTGCCGACGAACAGCCCGGCCGTGACCGTCCCGCCCGTCATCT
>PLXR01000084.1 GCA_003151495.1 Opitutaceae bacterium | reverse complement strand
ATGGGATCGGGCGGCATGATCGTCATGGACGATACCTCCTGCATGGTGAACGTGGCACGCTTTTTTGTGGAGTTCTGCATGACGGAGTCCTGCGGCAAGTGCATTCCGTGTCGCGCGGGCACGGCGCAAATGTATGATCTGCTGACCAAAATTTGCAATGGCGAGGCAACCCATCACGATCTGGATTTGCTGATCGACCTGTGCGATGTGGTGAAGAACACCAGCCTGTGCGGACTGGGCCAGACGGCGCCGAACCCAGTATTGAGCACTCTGCGATATTTCCGCGACGAGTATATGGAGCACATCGACAACCATATTTGCCCGGCGGGCGTGTGTGCCTGCAACGCAATAGAGACGGCAGCGGAACTGGCGGAGGTGGAAGCATGAGCACCGCGGTGGATGTAAAAACCCTCATCATCGATGGCATGGACGTCAGTGCCCGTCAGGACCAGACAGTGCTGGACGTGGCGAGGGAGAACAACATCTTCATCCCGACGCTGTGCCACCTGGAGGGCGTCGCCGACATCGGGGCATGCCGCCTGTGCCTGGTCGAGGTCAAGGGGACACCCAAGCTCCTTTCGGCGTGCACGACGAAGGTGTACGAGGGGATGGAGGTGACGACGGACAGCGAGCGCCTTCGCAAGTACCGCCGCATGACGCTCGAGCTGCTCTTCGCCGAGCGCAACCACGTCTGCGCGGTCTGCGTCGCAAACGGGCACTGCGAGCTCCAGACGCTCGCCTACGGGCAGGGGATGGACCATGTCCGCTACGACTACTGCTTCCCGAAGTGGGGGATGGACCTCACGCACCCCTTCATGGGCATGGACCACAACCGGTGCATCCTGTGCACGAGGTGCGTGCGGGTGTGCTGGTACATCGAGGGTGCCGGGACGAAGAACACCTCCGGGCGCGGCGGCGGGTCGATGATCATCACCGACCTCAACCAGCCCTGGGGCGACTCGGAGACGTGCACCTCCTGCGGGAAGTGCCTCATGTCGTGCCCCACCGGCGCCCTCTTCAAGAAGGGCTCGACCGCGGGGGAGAGCGACCGCGACCGCTCCATGCTCGAATTCATCGTCAACGCCCGGGAGAAAAAACAATGGACCGTCTAAAAGTCGCCACCGTCTGGCTGGGGGGCTGCTCAGGCTGCCACATGTCGTTCCTCGACCTCGACGAGTTCCTCATCGAGCTCGCCGGGAAGATCGACATCGTCTACAGCCCGATCGTCGACCGGAAGGAATATCCTGAGGGCGTCGACCTCTGCCTCATCGAGGGCGCCGTCTGCAACGAGGACAACCTCGAGATCCTCCGCAAGATCAGGGCCCGCACAAAGGTCCTCATCTCGTTCGGGGACTGCGCGGTGACGGGCAACGTGCCCGCGATCCGCAACCAGCTGGGCGCCGACAACGCCACCCAGGTGCTCCAGTGCGCCTACATCGACAACGCCCAGGAGCACAAGTGCCTGCCCGGGCGCGAGGGCATAGTGCCCGCGCTCCTCAAGCGCGTGCGCCCCGTGCACGAGATGGTGGTGGTCGAGCACTACCTGCCGGGCTGCCCGCCTCCGGCCGACCGGATCCGCGCCGTCCTTACCCAGGTCCTCGAGGGGCTCTCCCCGAAGCTCGAGGGGGCTCAGCTGAAGTTCGGCTAACCCGGAACGCACCAACCCACTCCCAATTCCCATGTCGAAGCGCATCATAATTGACCCCGTAACGCGCATCGAAGGCCACGCGAAGATCAGCGTCTACCTCGACGACGCCGGAAACGTGACCGACGCCGAGTTCCATGTCGTGGAGTTCCGGGGCTTCGAGAAGTTCTGCGAGGGCCGCTCGTATTCCGAGATGCCGGGGATAACCCCCCGCATCTGCGGGATCTGCCCGGTGAGCCACCTGCTCGCCTCGGCGAAGGCGGGCGACGCGATCATGGCCGTCAAGATACCGCCCGCCGCCGACAAGCTGCGCCGGCTCATGAACCTCGGCCAGATCGTGCAGAGCCACGCCCTCAGCTTCTTCCACCTGAGTGCGCCGGACTTCCTGCTCGGCTGGGACTCGCCCGCGGAGAAGAGGAACGTCTTCGGGCTCATCGCCTCCAACACCGACCTCGCGAGGGCGGGGATCCGCCTGCGGCAGTTCGGCCAGGAGGTGATCGAGGTGCTCGGCGGAAAGAAGATCCATCCCGCATGGGCCGTGCCGGGCGGCGTCCGCAGCGCGCTCTCCCAGGAGGGCGCGGCGAGGATCCGCGCCTGGCTGCCCGAGGCCCACGCCACGACGAGGGTCGCCCTCGACCTGTTCAAGGGCGTCCTGTCGACCCACGAGCGCGAGGCCCAGCTCTACGGGAACTTTCCCTCCCTCTACATGGGCCTGGTGGCCCCGGACGGGACGTGGGAGCACCACGGCGGGAAGCTGCGCTTTACCGACAGCAGCGGCAGCATCATCGCCGACCAGATAGACCCGGCCGACTACCGCACCGTGATCGGCGAGTGCGTCCAGGAGTCCTCCTACCTCAAGTCCCCGTACTACCTTCCGCTCGGCAAGGACGACGGCGTGTACCGGGTGGGGCCGCTCGCGCGCCTCAACCTCTGCGCGCGCATGGGGGTCCCCCTGGCCGACGAGGAGCTGAAGGTGTTCCGGACGCACGGGCACGGCTCGGTGACCTCGTCCTTCCTCTACCACTATGCGCGCCTGGTCGAGATCCTCGCCTCGCTCGAGTACATAGAGCGCGCGCTCGACGACCCGGACCTCTTCAGCACGGACCTCCGCGCCGACGCGGGGATCAACAGCCTGCGCGGCGTCGGCGCAAGCGAGGCGCCCCGCGGCACGCTCTTCCACGACTACACGGTCGACCGGGACGGCAAGCTGCAGAAGGTCAACCTGATCGTCGCCACCGGGCAGAACAACCTGGCGATGAACCGGACCGTGGCCCAGATCGCCCGGCACTTCCTGAAGGGCACGGAGATCACCGAGCCCATGCTCAACCGGATCGAGCACGGGATCCGCTGCTACGACCCGTGCCTGAGCTGCTCCACCCATGCGGCCGGCCGGATGGCCCTGCACCTGCGGCTCGTCGCCCCCGGGGGCGACGTGGTCGGCGAGGCCGTGCGCGACTGAGGAGGCCCCCGTGAGATCCGCCCTGGCCACCGCCGCGCCGGAAGGGGAGTCCCCGGGTCAGCCGGACGCGGGGGACATTCTTGTCGTCGGGTACGGCAACACGCTCCGCCAGGACGACGGGGTCGGGCCTCGTGTCGCCGAGCGGATCGCGGCCCTCGGGCTTCCCGGGGTGCGCACGCTCGCCCTGGCCCAGCTCTCCCCGGAGCACGTCGAGGAGATCTCTCGCTCCCGGCTGGTCGTGTTCGTCGATGCCGCGGCGGGCGGCGACGGGCCGATGGACCTGCAGCCGATCGGGCCCGCCGAGTCCTCGCAGGTGACGACCCACGCGGTGGAGCCGGCGACGCTCCTTGCGATGGCCCGCGACCTGTTCGGCGGCGCGCCCCGGGCCTGGCTGCTCACGATCCGCGCCGAGATGCTCGGGTTCGGCGAGGAGTTCTCGTCCGGGGCACGTCTCGGGGTCGAGACGGCGGTCGCCGATATTTCCAACCTCGTCCGCTCCCGCGGGAATCCGTGACCCCGCACGGCCCCTGCCGGCGACACGCGGATTGCAGCCGGCCCCCGCCCGTGCCACCTTTGTCCAACCCCACAACCCCATGACCTCCCCGGATGTGCCCTCATGCGTCCGACGGGCGGGGACGCTCGCCTGCCTCGGCACGGTCGCCTTCCTCGCCCTCCTGGCGCCCCCCGCGGCGGGTGAAGCCCCGCCCTCGCCCGACCCCACGGTCGAGCTCCGATCCCCCGACGGCATGATCGCCGTCTTCGTCAACACGGAGGGCCGCCTCACCTACCGCGTCGCGCTCCACGGCGTCGCGGTGCTGGGCAGCTCCCAGATGGGCCTGCGCCTGCGCGAGCAGGGATACCTCGGGGCCGACGTCTCCCTCGTGGGGTCGGGCCGCTCCGAGTCCGACACCGTCTGGCCCAACCCCCTCGGCAAGCACAGCGAGGTGCGCGACGCCTACCGGGAGCTCAGGCTCACGCTGCGCGAGCGGGGAACCGCCGACCGCACCTTCGACGTCGTCTTCCGGGCCTACAACGACGGGGTCGGCTTCCGCTACGGCCTGGCGCGGTCCGCCGCGGACAGGGAATTCGTCGTCGAGGAGGAGCTCACTGAGTTCGCCTTCACCGCGGACAACCCCTGCTTCGCCGGCGACCATACGACCGCCCCCAACGACGCCTACGACGTGCGGGGGGGATTCGCGGGGCCGCAGGAATGGGAATTCCAGAGGCGGCGGCTCTCGGACCTCTCGGACGAGACGGTGACGGGGCTGCCGCTCCTCACCCACACGCCCGCGGCCTGGGTCGCCGTGACGGAGGCGGACCTCGTCGACTGGTCGGGGATGTGGCTCACCCGCGCCCCGCAGGTCGCCGGGACGACCGCCGTCACGCTGCGCGCAAGCCTGGCCCCCAGGCTGGACGGGCAGGGCCTCGTCAAGGGCGCCCTCCCGCACCTCTCCCCGTGGCGCGTGATCATGATCGGCGACAGGCCGGGGCGCCTGGTCGAGAGCGACCTGGTCCTCAACCTGAGCACGCCCTCCCGGATCCCGGACCCGTCGTGGGTCAAGCCGGGCATGATGGCCTGGGACACGTGGTGGCCGGGAGTGGGGAAGATGGACACGGCGACCCTCAAGCAGTTCATCGGGTTCGCCGGCGAGATGGGCTGGCCCTACCAGCTGATCGACGCGGGCTGGTACACCGGCGAGCGGCACTCGAACAGCGACATCATGCGCGTGGTGCCGGAGGTGAACATGCCCGAGCTCCTGCGCTTCGCCGCGCAGAGGCACGTCCGGCTGTGGGTGTGGCTCCACTGGACCGACGCCGACCGCAACGACGCCTACCTGAAGGCGTTCGCGCTCTATGAGAAGTGGGGCCTCGCGGGCGTGAAGATCGACTTCATGGACCGCGACGACCAGGAGATGGTGAACTGGTACGAGAAGATCACCCGCGCCGCGGCCGACCACCACCTGATGGTGGACTTCCACGGCGCGTCCAAGCCGACGGGGATGATCCGCACCTGGCCCAACCAGGTCACCCGCGAGGGTGTGATGGGCAACGAGTACAACAAGTGGAGCGCCCGGGTCACCCCCGAGCACAAGGTCACGCTGCCCTTCACCCGCTTCCTCGCTGGGCCGGCCGACTTCACCCCGGGCGGGTTCCTGAACCGGAGCGCCGCGTCCTTCAGGACCCACGTGTCGCCGACCCAGGTGATCGGGACCCGCGCCAACCAGCTCGCGCTCTTCGTCGCCTACGACAGCCCGGTCATGTGCGTGTGCGAGCACCCGGACAACCTCCGCGGCCAGCCCGGGCTCGACTTCCTCCGGCTCGTGCCGACCGTCTGGGACGACACGCGCGTGCTCTCCGGGTCGCCCGCCGAGTACCTGGTGATCGCGCGGCGGTCCGGCGCGGAATGGTACCTGGCGAGCATGACCAACAGCAATTCGCGGATGTGCTCCGTCAAGCTCTCGTTCCTCGGGCGCGGCAACTGGCTCATGCGCTCCTGGCACGACGCGGCCGACAGCGGCGAGGAGGCCGAGCACATCGAGATGAGCGAGCGCACGGTGACCGCGGAGGACACCGTAGACCTGAGGATGGCCGCCGGCGGCGGCTCGGTCACCCGGTTCGTCGCCGCGCCCCGGTAGGGAACCGAGGCGCCGGTCACACGTCCACCGCGATCACCTCGTGCGCGAGGATCGACGGCACCGTGATCTCCAGGGTGTCCCCGGACTGGACGTGCTCCGGGGCCCCCCCGGCGACCAGGAGCTGCAGGCGCCTCGCGGTGAGCCCGGCGGGGAGGCGCAGGCGGACGCGCTGCGCCCCCAGGGGCACGATCTCCCGGACCGGCCCCTTCATCATCATCGGGTTGGTGAGGTTCACCAGGTGCACGGTGAGCGAGCCCTTCTGGCGCCACAGGGTCACGTCGAGGACCCCGGGCCCCTCCACCGTGACGGGCGGGGGCTCCCGGGTCGCCCACTCGACGGCGTTCCGGAGCAGCTTCCCGTGGTCGGGGGCGAGCACCTCCCAGAAGGTCCGGTCGATGTCCCAGGGGAAATAGGCGACGCGGCCCCCGCCGGGCGCCTCGCGCAGGAAGACCTGAGGGACGCCGGTCCTCGGCTGGCGCGGGAAGACCTCCTCCATGGGCAGGTCCGGGTAGGACGGGACGAGCGTCAGGAGGGGCGGCGCGCCGGGCTCCCGCGCCCCGGCCTCCACCCGCCAGACCCCGTTGATGATGCGCGGGGCGTCCTCCAGCCCGCGGAAGAGCGGATGGCCCGGGGCGGCTTCATGCTCGAGCCTCACGTAGGCGTTGCGCATCGGGCCCTCCATCGCGCCGCGCCAGGTCGCCCCGAAGAGGTCGGCCAGCCCGAAGTCCGCCCGCGGCTTGCCCCACTCGTCGCAGAGCGAGGTCTCCGACGTGGCGACGAGGCCGCCCCCCTGCGCGACAAACTGGCGGAGCTGCGCGCACTGGGCGTCGGACAGGGCCGCGATGTTGGGCAGGATCAGGGTCCGGAAGGCCCCGAGGCGCGCGGGATCGAGCAGCCGGTCGTGCACCATCTCGAAGGGGATCCGGGCCTCGATGAGGGCCTGGTACCAGCCGAGCGCCGCCCCCTCCAGGGCGTCGGGCGCCCCTCCCGAGTGGAACCATGAGGTCTGCTGGGAGTAGACGATCGCGACCCGCGCGAGTGGGCGCTCGTTCCTCAGGTACCTCTCCGCGCCGTGGCACCAGGCGTAGATCTCCTCAACGGGCTTGAGCCAGCGCGGGTCGTAGATCACGCCGCCGAACTTCGTGAACCAGGGGCGCAGCCCGTTCGCCAGCCCGTCGGCCACCCAGAGGCGGATCTCGTCGGCGGACTGGACGGAGTCCTTCCAGCGGTGCTCGTCGTCGAGCCCGACGGAGAAGATGCCGACGATCGGCTTCGCGCCCATCGTCGCGCGGAACTCCTTCCCGTTCTTTCCGTTCGCCCAGGGGGCCGCGACGCCGTGGCGCGACTGGCGGTCCGCCATCAGGGTCGGCGCCAGCTCCCCGATCCGCCTCATGTCGAGGGAGCTCGCGGCGCCGCCCCCGGTGTTCGGGATGACGCACGAGTCGGGGTTTATCTTGCGCACCTCTCCGTCCCAGAGGCGCCACAGGCTGAAGAGGCGCTCCTGGCGCCACACGACGTAGGCGCGGTGCGCGGGCTCCGCCGGGCTGTCCGTCAGGGGCAGGTCGAGGCCGCTCGCGGCCCTGAAGTTCGCGCGGCAGTGCTCGCAGTAGCAGGTGCCGGAGCCGTCCCACCGGTTGATGAAGATGCCGTCTACCCGGTAGCGCGACATGATCTCCCTCTTCACCTGGGTCATGAATTCGAAGTTGTAGGGCCCGAGGCCGCAGGTGACCCACATCTCGGGGGAGGCCCAGTGCCTCCTCGGCTTCCCGTCGGGGCCGGCCGCGATCCAGTCGGGATGGGCGGCCTTCACGTCGTCGTAGGTCGCGTGCGGGTCCGTCCTCGCGACGACCACCATGCCGAGCGCGCGGCTGCCCCGGACGAGCTCGCCGAAGGAATCCCGGTCCCCGAGCCAGGCGCTCCGGTGGTGGAAGGGCACGTCGGTGGGGTAGTAGGCGACGCAGCCGCCCGCGCTCAGGCACACCGCGTCCGAGTGCGTCCGCCCGAAGTAGTCGAGCCAGAACTGCGGGCTGAAGGAGCCCGGGTCGTTCTCGACGAGCGTCAGCTGCGCCCACCGCATGGGCCTGTCGACCCAGGAGGGGGAGGGGGGCGCGCCCGGCCCGCCCTCGGCCCAGGCCCGGGCCGGCGCCAATCTTGCGATGGCCGCGGCCGCGCCGGCCGCCGCGGAGGCCTTGATGAATGTTCGGCGCGTGAGGTCGGGCATGGGGCGGGTCTGCGCCGCGCTATCCCTCGCGCGGCACCCACCGGGTTAACCACCGGGCGGAGTTAGGCAAGCCGGCCGAGCATCCCCGGGGGACACCCCGGGGAAACTGTTGATTCGCGGGGGGTGCCCCGCATGATGCGCCGGCAGCGATCCGGCCCCGCCCCCATGCCCTGGACACAAGAATACGCCCCCGTAGGAGGAAGCGCGGGATACTCGGCCCTGGTGGCCGCGGTCCCGCTCGCGGTCGTGTTCGTGTGCCTGGCGCTCCTGAGGCTCAAGGTGCACAGGGCCGCCGTCCTTGCCCTCGGCTCTGCGCTCCTCATTGCCGTGACGGCCTGGGGGATGCCGGTCGGGCTCGCGGCCCTCGCCGCCGCGCAGGGCGCCGCATACGGGCTCTTCCCGGTCTTCTTCATCGTGTTCGCGTCCCTGTTCCTGTACCGGATCGTCGTGCAGGGCGGCCAGTTCGAGGTCATCCGCGCGTCGATCGCTGGCGTGTCCCCGGACCGGAGGCTCCAGGCGCTCGTGATCGCGTTCTGCTTCGGCGCGTTCATCGAGGGGGCGGCCGGCTTCGGGGCGCCCGTGGCGATCGCCGGAGCGACGCTCGTGGGGCTCGGGTTCGCGCCCCTCGAGGCCGCCGGCCTCTGCCTTGTGGCCAACACGGCGCCCGTGGCGTTCGGGTCGTTGGGAGTGCCGATCATCGCGATGGCGGGGGCCGCCGGGTTCAACGAGCCCGGCCTCCTGAAGCTCTCGGCGATGGTCGGGCGCCAGCTGCCCTTCGTATCCCTCATCGTGCCGCTGTACATGGTGCTCATCATGGTGGGCGTGCGCCGGTCGCTCGAGATCCTCCCCGCCATCGCCGCATGCGGGGCGACCTTCGCCCTCTGCCAGTTCGCGACCTCCAACCTCCTGGGGCCCTACCTCCCGGACCTGCTTTCGTCCCTCGCGGCCCTGGCCGCGCTCCTCCTTCTCCTGAGGGTGTGGAGGCCCGGGGAGATCTACCGGTTTGAGCATGAGCGGGGAGCCCCGGCGGAGACCCACGGGCACTCCTTGCGGGTGATCGCCCGGGCCTGGACGCCGTACCTGGCCCTGACCGCGATCGTGCTCCTCTGGGGCCTGCCCCCGGTGAAGGCCGCGCTGAACAGCCGCACCCTGATGATCGCCGTGCCGGGCCTCGACGATGCGATCGCCAGGCCCGCCGCGGCAGGGGCCGCGGCGGTGCCCCTCGCCGCGAGGTTCAAGCTCGACTACCTGGCGAGCGGGGGATCGGCCGTCCTTGTCGCCGCGGTGTTCTCGGCGTTCGTCTGCGGGCTCGGCCTCCGGGAGGTCACGCGCATACTCGGCGGGACGCTTTATGACATGCGCTATCCCGTGGCCACGATCGCGTCGGTCCTCGCGCTCGCCTACGTCATGAACGCCTCGGGGATGACGACGAGCCTGGGCATCCTCGCCACGCGGGCGGGCCGGCTCTTTCCCCTTATCTCGCCCATCCTGGGCTGGGTCGGCGTGTTCCTGACCGGATCGGACACCTCGAGCAACGTGCTCTTCGGGGGCCTGCAGAAGTCCGCGGCCGAGCGCCTTGGAATCAACCCCCTCCTCACCACCGCAGCCAACACGAGCGGCGGGGTCATGGGGAAGATGATCTCGCCGCAGTCGCTCGCGGTCGCCTGCGCGGCCACCGGCATGGTGGGGCAGGAGGCGACCCTCTTCAGGTTCGCGATCCGGCACTCGATCGCGCTCCTCTCGGTCATCTGCGTCGTGGTGTACCTCCAGGCGTTCTACCTGGCCTGGATGATCCCGGCCTGAGCCCGGCCGGGCCCTAGGTCCCCTTGGGCCCGGGCAGGTCGACCCCGGGGAAGACCTTGATCACCGCGGAGTCGTCCTCGCGGCCGTGGCCCTCCCCGGACGCCTTCAAAAACATCCGGTGCGCCGCCGCCGAGAGTGTGAGGGGAAGCCCGGCCTCCCGGGCCGCGTCCAGGACGATGCCGAGGTCCTTGACGAAGAGGTCCACCGCCGAGAGGGACGTGTAGTCGCCGGCAAGGACATGGGGCGCGCGGTTCTCGAACATCCAGGAATTCCCGGCGCTGTGGGTGATGACCTCGTAGAGCGCGTCCAGGTCCACGCCCTGCCGGATCCCCAGGGCCAGGGCCTCCGCCATGGCCGCTATGTGCACGCCCGCCAGGAGCTGGTTGATGACCTTGACCTGGGAGCCGAGCCCGTGCCCGGGGCCCAGCCTGTAGACGTGGCCCGCCACGGCGCCGAGGACGCCCTCGCACGGGGCGTACGCCTCGGGCGGCCCGGAGGTCATCATCGTCATCCTTCCGGAGGCCGCCTTCGCAGCCCCGCCGGACACGGGCGCGTCGAGCATGAGGATGCCGCGCTCGCGGAGGCGCCCGCCAAGCGCCGCGGCGTAGGACGGCGGCACGGTCGCGCAGGCGATGACGACGCTGCCCCTCCCGAGCGTGGGGACCGCCCCGGAGGGGCCGAAGAGGACCTCCTCCACCTGGGCCTGGTTGACCACCAAAACGATGAGGATCCCGCAGCGCGGTCCCAGCGCCGCGGGATCGGCGCATCCGGTCCCGCCGTCGCTCTCGAGCGCGGCGAGCGCCTCGGGGCGGACGTCGCAGCCAAGGGTCTCAAAACCCGCGCGAAGGAGCGAGCGGGCGACCCCGAGCCCCATCGCCCCGAGGCCGATGACTCCGACGGCGCGCTCCGGGGCTCCTGGCATGGCGCGGTCTCAGAGGCGCTCGCGGAGCCAGACCCGGTATTCGCCGCCCGTGGCGCCCGCGTCCGCGAACGGCACGAGAGTGATCGCGCGCGGTGCGTTGTCCCAGGGCCCCCGGACGCTCGTGCTGAACCGGAGCGCGCCCGCCGGGCCCGCGGGAACGGGCTCCGGGTTGCCCGCGAGGCGCAGCGCCTGGACGGACTCGACCTGGGGGTTGAGGGCGGAGTCCGCCGCAAGGATGAAGGGGCCCCAGGCGAGCGCCGCCCGGGCATAGTTCGTGTAGTCCCCCTTGATCACGCGGCCCCGCAGCGTGTAGGAGAGTTCCACCCGGTCGCCCTCGCTCCAGGTGCGCTCGGCCAGCGACGCCCAGCCGGCCCCGCTGGAGGCGCCCTCCACCGAGAGGGGCGCAGCCCAGGACGGCACGCGGACCTTCACGGCGAAACGGGCGGGTCTCGCCGTGTGGACGATGAGGGTGGAGCGCCCCAGCGCGGGGAACCCTCCCGCCTGCTCGATCTCCACGGGGACCCCGCCCGCGCGGAACCGGGCCCGCGAGGTCTCAAACGTGCTCACATAGAGCGTGTCGCCCGCCTGCAGGTAAGCCGCGCCCGGCGCGAGCGCGAGCGCCCGCGGGCCGCTCGAATGGCAGCAGGTGATGCCCTTGTCGTAGTGCTTCTGGCCCTCGAGCGCGGTGTAGTAGCACCAGTCGTCGCCGCGGGGGTTCTGCGCGGCGGTCAGGTGGTTGTAGAGGGAGCGCTCGATCTGGTCGGCGCACGCGACGTCGCCCGTGAGCCTAAGCAGCTCCAGGTTGAGCTGTATCCAGGTCGTCGTGACGCAGGTCTCGCCCAGGTGCGCGTCCTCGCCGTTGGGCAGCTCGTGGTCCCCGCCGAAGAGCTCGTGGATGCTCGACGTCCCCGTGATGTAGAGCCTGTTTTCGACGATGTCCCTCCACGCGTTCGTGACCGCGGAGAGCAGCTGGCGGTCGCCCGTCGCGCGGGCGAGCTCGCAGAGGCCGACCAGGTTCGAGAGCATCTCGTAGGCCTTGCCGTTGGCGGTCCGGCTGACCTCGCCGACCGTGAGGAGCGTCTTCACGACCGCCGGGCCGCCCTCCTCGTCGTAGGCGCCCACGATGTAGCGGGCGAAGGCGAGGTAGCGCTCGTCCCCGGTGACCCGGTAGAGGAGGACGACGGGCTCGAGGACGCTGGTGGCCGCCATCCCCATGTGGGTGCCCGCGGACAGGATGCTCTTCCTTGTCGGGAACGTCGCGATCAGCAGGTCGCCGATCCGGCGCGCCGCCGCGAGGGCGGGCGCGTTGCCGGTGTAGCGGTAGTAGGTGAGCAGCCCGATCAGGTTGTACTTGTGGGACCAGACGTCCCAGTCCGCGCCCGGATAGAGCCCGAAGCGCTGCTCGGGAAGGTAGGTGCCCAGGTAGCCGTCGGGCTCCTGCGTGGAGATGAGCTCCGCCGCGACGCCGTCGATCTTGCGCCTGAGGCGCTCGTCGCCGGTGTAGGCCCAGGCGAGCGTGGCCGCGTGGAGCCACTTGCCGACGTGCTCGCCGATCCACGGATGCTCGCCCGGCCTTTTGAGGTACCCGGCGAGGAGCGGGACCGTGTCGACGACCTCGAGGCGCCCCTGCACGTTGGCGTCGATCCGGGCGCCGAGCCACCCGTGGACGCTGACCTCGGAAGGCTCCAGGGGCTCGAGCACGTCGGGCAGGGCGGCCGGGGCCCCGAAGGGAATCGGCGCGATCTCCGCCGCCCCGAGCGAGGGAAGCAGCAGCGCGAGCGCCAGGACAAGCGGGGGTGTTCGCATGGGGATCGGGTTTGGCGCCGTTCGGGGAGCGGTGGCCGGGCCCGTTGCCGAAACCTAACGGGGAACGGGAACCGGGCGCGAGTCGTTTTCGCGGGGCGCCCTCAGGCGTGTCGCGCAAGCGCGTCCCCCGACAGGCGGCAGGTCGTCCAATCCCCCATCCGGATCGCCCCGAGCGACTCGTAGAACCTTATCGCCGGCTCGTTCCAGTCCAGGACCGCCCATTCCATGCGGCCGTATCCCCTCTCGTTCGCGAGCCGAGCCAGGTGGAGCATGAGCCCCTTTCCGACTCCCCGGCCCCTGTGCCCGGGGAGGACGAAGAGGTCCTCCAGGTAGAGTCCGGGCCTCGCGAGGAAGGTCGAGTAGGTCGTGAAGTACAGGGCGAAGCCGACGGGGATTTCCTCTTCGAAGGCGAGGATGCATTCCGCCGCGGGGCGCCCGTCGCGCGGGAAGAGGGTCGCCTCGAGCCGGGGCTCGGTGGCCTCGACCTCGTGCGACAGCCTCTCGAACTCGGCCAGCCCACGGATGAACTTCAGGATCTGGGGCGCGTCCTGGGCGACTGCGGGGCGTATCGTCATGGCCCGATTCTCGGGCCCGGCGGACTGCGTTGCAACTTCGGGGCGGAGGGCCGCCCGCATTCGGCGGCGACCGAACTATTTGCCCGCCAGCGGCGGCCCCTGGGAGGCCGCGATCGGGGCGCGCTCCGAGGACTGGTAGCGGACATTGCCCAGATGGCCGCTGAAGAGGAGCCCGAACAGGAGGGCAAGGAGCAGGACGGAGCCGGAGAAGAGCCGGAACACAAGGCGGTTCGCGCATGCGCGGACCGCGGGGTCGATCTCAAGCCACGTGTAGTCGACGACCCACCGTGGGCTGCCGCCGGCCACTCCCCAGACGCTCGACTCGGGAATGAACCCCTCGGCGGCCAGCTCGCGCACGAAGTAATCCTTTCGCCGCTCCGAGAAGGAGTCCCGCGAGACGCGTATCGTCACGTCATCGCCGCGCACCTCAACGCGGACGACCGTGTCGAGTCTCGGGAAGCCGAAGTCGAAGAACTCCGTCTCAACGGGGATGGCCTTCATTGCTATTGGGGTTTGTCCCTATCATCGGCACTGAATCGACCTGTTGCACCCTGTAATGACGTGCAGATCTTGTCCGCTCCACGCCGCATTATAACCCCCCCCGGGGCCCAGCCTAATTAAGATAACATTAATATTTCAAAGCTGGAACCGCGACGGCCGATCCGTGGTCCCCGTCGCACCTCCGGCGGCCGTTCAGAACGGCCACCACCACTTCTTCTCCCCCGGCTTCTCGTGCCTGGCCTCGTCCACGGCCTGGACGTAGAAATCCGTGATGCCGTCCGCGTGCCGTGAGACGGTGTTGTCCACCTTGACGCTGGTGGCGCCGTCCGCGCTCAGGATCAGGAGGGTCGGATAGGCCTTGATCGTGTAGCGCCGGCGCAGGGCCTCGTTCTGCGCGCGAAGGGCCGGGGGCAGAGCGTGCTGCATGGGGTAGTCGAGCCTCAGCAGGACGAACGAGGGGCGCGTCGTCGCGAGGAAGTCGGGATGGTGCGCCACGTTCTGCTCAAATTCGATGCACGCGGGACACCAGTCGCTCCCGGTGAAGAGCGCCAGGATGCGGCGGTGGCTCGCTGCCGCCTCGGCCTGCGCCGCAGTGAAGTCCGTGAGCCACGGCTCCCTCTCCGCGGGAGGCGGCCGGGCTGCCGGCGGGGCGGGGGCGACCGGTGCAGGTGCCCGCGCACGAGGGGGCGGCTGCTCGGCGGCGCCCGCCCGCGGAGTGTCCATCCGCGTCACCCTGCCGTTCTCCAGGATCACCCTGCCCGAGGCAAACGTGAGAATCTCGCGGGTCCCGGCGCTCATCGTCGCCCGGGGCGGTCCGTAGCGGGCGATGACTTCGTCCCGCGACGAGCCGATCCCGGGGTCCCCGGCGGTCTGGCCCTGTGCGAACGGCCCTGCCAGGATGGCTGCCAGCAGCACGACCCTCATCGGTGAGTTCACGGGCACACGCTACCGGCGGTCCCATGCGGGCCAAGCCCGGAATGCCGGCGCGGCCCGCGCGAGGCTAGGGCGCGGACCGGTCCGCGGCGCTTGGGAAGAGGCTCGAGATCGGGACGCCCAGGGCCTTGGAAAGGCTCGCGACGCTCTTGATCGAGATGTTCCGCACCCCGCGCTCTATGTCGGTGATATAGGTGCGGTGCAGTCCGGCCCTTTTCCCCAGCTCCTGCTGGGAGATCCCCAGGCCGAGCCGATGCCCCCGGACGACCGCCCCGAAGCGCGATAGAAGGTCGTTCCTGCGGCGAATGACTCCACGTTTTTTGACCACTGCATTGATGATATCACGGGACGCGGACCCCGGCAACCGACCAGATGTAACGCTTATGTTACCCCGGCACGGAAGGCCGGCCGGGCGCGCGGATGTTCACTCGCGGGGCCCTCCGAGGGACGGCGGTCCCATGGGTCTCGGAGGGGCTCGCATTTATACTGGCTGTGCCGACCATTGTCGTGCAACTGCATGGTAGTGAGTGTAAACCCTGGGCAGGCGTGGCAGCGCCATCGTAACGGTCTGGTCGAGGCGATTGCCTTGCTGCTCGGTCTCCTTGCGGGCGAACTCCTCTGCGCGGACTGGAACCTTCCGATCCTTGCAAAGGCCGGCGCGGTGGTCCTCCTCGCCATGGCCCCGTCGGAAAAGCCGGGCGCCGGCCCGGGAGGATGGCGCAGGTGGGTCGCGCGGCTTCCCATCTACGCGGGAGTCTCCGCGGCGGTGGCGGCCATCGCCTTCTTCTGGGTCAGCCCGCCCGCCGCGTTCTACGCGTTCCTGCCGATCTGGGCCGCGCTCATGGCAGCCTGGTATTTCAGGGGATGGTTTTCGTCCAAGGCACTGGCCGCCGTGCGATTCGCCGGGTCGCGGCGCCTGGATGTGGCCGCAGGCGTCGCGCTCGGCGCCGGGATATTCTGGTTCCTCGGGTCGCGGTTCCTCCCCGGTCAGTGGCCCGGGTTCCTGCGGGGCCAGGAATTCGGCCGCGGGCAGGCGGTGGCCTGCATCTACCTTTGCGCGACCCTCTCTGCCTACCTCGCCGGGATGCGGCTCCTGGGGAGGAGGGGCATCGAACCCATCGCGGAGAACATCCGGTGGATGGTGCTTGCCTCGGTATGGGTGCTGCTGCTCAGCCCCTTCATGCAGGTCGAGCTCCACGGGGCCTCCGACGCCGCCTGGTACGGAATCAACATGGCGGACATGCTGGCCCAGGTCCGCCACGGGGTGTTCCCGGTGTTCGCCGGGCAGAGCGTCTACCAGTTCAACGGGTCCGTCTCGCCCCTGCGGGTGGCCCCCGCCTACCAATATCTCGGGGCGCTCACCGACGCGCTCACCCTGCGCACGCTCGGCGTGTATGCCGTCCAGAACCTCCTGCTGTCGATGATCGGACTCTCTGCACTGGCCACGAGCTACCTCTCGCTCGCGGCCGTGGCGCCCCGGCACCGCTGGTGCGCCTGCGGCCTTGCCATCCTCTACGTCGCATGCCCCGGGGTGCTGGGCCTGGCCTACAACTCGGACCTCTACATGTCGTGGACGACCGTGGCCGTCCTTCCCCTGGTCTTCTACGGCCTTGTGCGCTCGTTCAGCCACGGCGACCTGGAGTCGATGCTGCTCGTCGGCGGCGCCCTGGGCCTCGCCTTTTGGGGCCACACGCCCGTGGCGATGTGGACCACGATGTTCGTCGGGGCCGCGCAGCTCGTGCGCATCGCCCTTCGGAGGCCCGACGCGGCCGGATGGCTCAGGCTCGGCGCCGGCGCCGGCATCTTTGCCCTGATCGCCGCGTATCCCGTCGTCTCCGTGATCGGGTTCCCGCCCTCCGGCGGCGTGAAGGCCTCGGGCCCCTTCGTGGCAGTACCGTACAACATCGTCTACGTCCTCAGGGAGGTGTTCCCGGCCGTCCTCCTGCCGCTCAGCCCGAACGGAAGGGCGCTGAGCGACTTCCAGCTGGGTTACTCCCTCTGGGTGGTCTTCGGGTTCTGCCTTTGGGGGATCCGGCGCGGTTCTGCGACCGAGACGAGGGTTCTCCTCGCGATCGCGGCCGCCATCGTCCTGCTGCTGGCGCCCCTGCCCAGGGTGTCGGAGATCCTCTGGAGCGCGGAGCCCAGCGTGGTGCACGATGCGACGGGGCTCTGGGTGATGAAGCGGCTGTACCTCGTGATGGCCTGCGCGGTCGTCTTCGCGGGCGCCCTTGCGTGCGGCCGCCTCGCCGGGAAGGGAAGCCTCGCTGGGCGCGCGCTGGGCGCGGTGCTCGTCCTTCTCTGCGCCTGGAGCCTCCTCGAGGCCGGAAAATTCGCGAAGGGCTCCGAGGAGGTGCGGAGGCCGAGGGAGAGCGCGGAGCAGATGCTCCGGACCGAGAACGTGAGCCTGACCCGCTATTCCTACCTCTTCTTCGCCAACCTCCCGGAAACCGTCTCCTATTTCTCCCACGGAGTGGTCGATCCCCTGCTGGAGAACCGCCTGCTTTCGCGATCCGGCTTCACGATCGTCGAGACGAACGTTGACTCGGTCGCCAGGGCGGCCGCCGCGCACGCCGCGGCGGCGCACACGGTGCTGACGACCGAGATCGGCTACGATTCTTCCGCGCCGGAAGGCCGGCGCCTGCGGGCCCGCGACCCCATCGTCCTCGAGCCGGGAAAGCGCTACCTGGTCGGGGTTGACTTCCTCCGCCCGGAGGACGAGCCGGGGGTGCTCCAGTTCAAGGGCGCCGGCCTGGTACGGGAGTACCTCCTTCCAAAGTTTGGCGGGTCGGCGTCCTTTGGCCGCGGCGGCATGCACTCAAAATGGGTTCCGCTCTGGACGAGCGGCGCCGCCGCGGAGGAGATCTCCGTCCACTTCTTCCCCACGGACGCCCATTCAAGGCAGGACGGCCCGCTCCCGTTCGCCCGGCTGCAGGTCATCGAGTACGACCCGGCCGCGCTCCCCGTCCGGATCGATTCGTGGATTCCCTACCGGGCCCGCGTCGTCTCCGTCCAGCCCGGCTGGCTGGAAACCCCGCGGATGTACCAGGAATGGTACCGCGCCCGCGTTGACGGAGGCCCCGCCGAGGTGCGGAGGTCCCCCGAGGGGCTGGCCATGGTCGCCGTGCCCGCGGGGGAGTCCCATGTCGACCTGGAGTTCGCGGCGCCCCTCCTCCTGAAGGCGGCTTTCTGGGTCTCGCTGGGGTCCGCCGCGGCGATCGCCGGATGGGGAATCCGAAGGTTTTCCGCCAGAACTCCCGCTAGCGCAAGGGCATGATAAATAGTTGGTTGTAAATTCATTATGTCGGCGATATTCCTGCCGAAATGAGTCCTTGGAATAGATTGTGCTCTACCCTGAGGATGGTCATGCGCGACGTTAGGTTGGCATACGCCCCGGCCCGGGGCGCGCACGCGGATTACGTCAAGGTTCTCGGTGTCATCGGGCTGGTAACCCTCTGCGGCTGGTTCTCGCCGCTGAGCTATCTTGCGCTCGGGTACATCTACCTGCTCGCGGTCATCGCGCTCAGCACGCGGGTCAGCAGGTGGCCGGCCCTCTGGGGGGCCGTCCTGAGCAGCGTGGCCTGGAACTTCTTCTTCGTCCCGCCCCGCCTCTCGTTCTCCGTGCTTCGATTTGACGAGAGCCTCCTGCTGGCGACCTACTTCGTGGTCGCGCTGATCGGCAGCCAGCTCACCGCCCTGCGCTTTGCCGCCGACCGCGCGAAGCTCCTGGCGGAGTCGGAGCGCATGCACCAGACCCTCCTCGACAGCGTCGCGCACGAGCTGAAGACCCCGATTGCGGTCTTCCGGACCGCCGTCGAGCAGCTCGGCACGGGCGACCCCGCCAAGCGGGCGCAGCTGATGGAGGAGGTGCGGATCGCGGTGCAGCGCCTCGACACCGTGGTGGCGAACCTCCTCAGCCAGACCCGGCTGGAGTCGGGGGTGCTCAAGCCGAGGCTGGACTGGTGCGACGGGCGCGACCTGGTCGCCGCGGCGAGGCGGGCGGTGGGCCGCCGGCTCGACAACCACCCGCTCACGGTCGACATCCCTGCCGACTTCCCGATCATCCTGGCCGACGCCGCGCTCATGGAGCAGGCGATCGCGCATCTCCTGCTCAACGCCGCGGTCCACACGCCGCCGGAGGTGCCCGTCAGGGTGAGCGCGGGATCGAGCGCGGAATCCAACAGCGTCTTCATCAGCGTGTCCGACAACGGCCCCGGGATCCCCATGGACCTCCGGGGCAGGCTGTTCGAGAAATTCAGCCGGGGGCCCAACGCGCGCGTGGGCGGGCTCGGCCTCGGGCTCTCGATCGTCCGGGGCTTCATGAACGCCCAGGGGGGCGACGTGCTCGTCGAGTCGCCGCCCGGGGGCGGGGCGCGGTTCATCCTTTCCCTTCCCCTGAAGGCCCCCGAGGGGGTCCCGCACGGATGAGCACCGAGGGCGAACCGACGGTGCTGCTCGTGGACGACGAGGCGCAGATCCGCCGCATGCTGCGCTTCACGCTCGAGGAGGCGGGCTACGGCGTCCGGGAGGCCGAGTCGGGGAGGATCGCGCTCGGCGAGATCGCGCTCACCGTGCCCGACCTCGTGATCCTGGACCTCGGGCTGCCCGACACCTCGGGGACGGAGGTGCTGCGGGCCCTGCGCAAGCTCAGCTCTATCCCGGTCCTCATCCTCTCCGTGCGCGGCGGGGAGCAGGACAAGATCGAGGCCCTCGAGACCGGGGCGGACGACTACCTGACCAAGCCCTTCGGCGGCGGGGAGCTCGTCGCCCGGGTGCGGGCCCTCCTGCGGAGGGTGCACACGGCCGAGGCTGCGGAGAAGGTCTTCACCTTCGGGCCGATCCAGGTGGACCTCGACCGGAGCCGCGTCCTGCGCGAGGGCCGGCCGGTGAAGCTCACCTCCCTTGAGTTCAAGCTTCTGCGGATGCTGGTGCTCCACAGGGACAAGGTGCTCACCCACCAGCACATCCTCGGCGAGCTCTGGGGCCCGAAGGCCACCAGCAAGACAAACTACCTCCGGATCTACATGATGCAGCTCCGCCGGAAACTCGGCGAGGAGGTCGACTCGGCCGGCCACTTCCAGACGGAGTCGGGCGTCGGCTACCGCTTCGTGAGCGACCCCATGATGGGGTGCTGAGAAGCCGTCCCGTGCGACGCGCCTAAAGGAGCATGAACGCCGCCGCCAGGATGAGCGTCGGCAGGAGCGCGGCCACCAGGAGTTTCGCGGGGGAGACGCCGTCGGGGAAGAACCTCTGGAGGATGGCCTGCCCCGCCGGGTTCGGCGCGTTGGCGATCACGGTGAGGCCGCCGCCCGTCACGGCACCCGCGACGACCGCGTACTTGAAGGGCTCCGTGAACCCCGGGACGAGCGTCGCCAGGTAGGTGATGGCGGCGTTGTCGTTGAAGCCCGTGAGGATCGTCGCCCAGACGAACAGCGACACGCGCCCGAGGCTCTTGAGGACGGGCTCAAGCCACCAGCTCTGGAGGCCACCGTGCACGACGAGCCCGGCCAGGAAGAAGCCGACAAGGAGCGGCGCCCTCAGGTCCAGCTTCTTCTGGTAGTGCGCCGTCGCCTGCGCGAACGCCATGTAGAAGAGGAAGCCGCCTATGAACAGGGCGGGGTAGTGGGCCACGACGACCGTGAAGACGAGGAAGACGACCTGCACCGCGATGATCCAGTACGGGATGTGCGCCCCGCCCCCCTGGGTGACGGAGCGCCCGAGGTCCAGGTAGGCCCGGTTGAGCTCGTCGAAGTCCTTCCGGAAGATCACATAGTACACGAGCGTGGCGCAGACGATCCCCGCGAAGGCCTTCCACCCGAAGTTCGTGAGCATGTAGAGCATGTCCCAGTGCCACGGCCCCGCGGCCATGACCATCGGGGGCGCGGCGAAGTGGGTGAGGGTCCCGCCGACCGAGACGTTCACGAAGAGAAGGCCGATCGTGGCGTAGCACAGCCTCGGCGTCGGCCGGTAGTAGTAGAACTGCCTCGCCAGGAGGATGGCCGAGATGGTCATGGCCCCGGGCTCGGTGATCAGCGAGCCGAAGAGGGGCCCTATGATCAGGATCGCGAGCCACCAGGCGCTCACGGTCGCGCCGCCGATGCTCGCCACCATGAAGAGGCTGCGCTCGGCCAGGCGCATCATCGGCCGGGTGGAGGCGAGCGCCATGATGACCATGACGAACATCGGCTCTGTGAAGTTCACGCGGTGGCCCATGTACTCGAGCGTGGTGCCCCAGCCCTTGGAAACGGTGATCGCGATCGCGAGGACCACGGCCCAGATGCCGAACACGGCCTCGACCTCGCTCAGGAAGTGGAGGATCTGGCCGCCGAAGCTCACCTCGGGGACCTCGTTCCCGTCGTCGTCGGAGAAGGTCTGCTTGTTCTGCCGGGGCGCGGTCTTGTGCCGGCCCTCCACCACGTGGGCCCAGTGCCGGATCATCGGGGTGAGGAACGTGTGGATGATCGCCAGCAGGAAGATGAGGCTGGCGACGAGGTTGAACGGGTCCGAGTGGACCCGATCGACCAGGGTCTGAAAAAGGCCGCTCGACGCCACCGGGGGGTAGCTGTCGAGCGGAAGGGGGAAGTCGGCGCCTTGGGGCGGCATTCCGTGAAGGGACTACCGCCTCGGGGCGAGGGGACTCAAAGCGGATGTGAGATGCGCCTGCGGAGCTCGCGGTAAAGGGACAGGCCGTAGCCTATCACGACACCGCCCGAGACGCACCACTGGCTCACTCCGCCCTGGGCGAAGAACATCGGGAAGAGGAACTGCACCAGCGCGAGGGCGACCAGCAGGTAGGCCACCCTCCTGAACGAGCCGGGCGTCGCCGCCCAGCCGCTCTTGAACTTGCCCTGCTGCTGGAGCCGCTCGTACCGCCTCTTTGCGGAATCCTGGATCGCGCCGAACGCGAGCCCTATCACCCCCCCTGCCAACAACGCTGTTGTCGGCAGGAGGATGCTGAAGAGTGATGATTCCATGTGCGTCAAATGACGGGTGTCTCGCCGGCCTTGTCCAGCACGACGCCGGAGTAACCAGGCGCGCCCATCTCGTCCATGTCAAGGCCCGCGATCTCGACCGCCCTGCTGACGCGGTTGCCCACGAGCTTCTCGGCGATATAGTAGACGATGATCGAGAGGATTGACAGAGTGACGAAGCACACCGTCACCCCGATCAGCTCGGCCCAGAACTGGCCCATGCCGCCGCCGTAGAAGAGACCCTTCACCGTGCCGGCGACCCCGTTCCAGCCGTCGCCGTAGGTGCCGTCGGCGAAGAGCCCCAGCGAGAGGCAGCCCCAGGCGCCGTTGACGCCGTGGACCGATATGGCACCGACCGAGTCGTCGATCCGGTGCTTGTCGAAGAAGAACACGGATTCGACCACCAGGATGCCCGAGACGATCCCGATCCAGGCCGCGCCGCCGGCGCTCACGAAGGCGCAGGGGCAGGTGATCGCGACCAGGCCGGCGAGCATGCCGTTGCACATCATGGCGGGATCCGGCTTCTTCGTCTTGAACCACCACATGTAGAGCGTGGTCGAGAGGGCCGCGGTGGCCGAGGCCAGCATCGTGTTGACCGCGACAACCGAGATGCGGAGGTCCGTGCCGGCGAGGGACGAGCCCGGGTTGAACCCGAACCAGCCGAAGGCCAGGATGAAGGTGCCGAGCATCACCATCGGGATGCTGTGCGGGACGATTGGGTTCACGAGCTTGCCGTTCGCGTCGTACTTGCCGTAGCGGGGCCCGATGAGCCAGGCGAAGATCAGGGCGATCACGCCGCCCTGCATGTGCACCACGGAGGAACCCGCAAAGTCCACGTGGCCGTGGCCGATGCCCCAGTTGACGCCCATCTCCGCGAGCCAGCCATTGCCCCAGACCCAGTTGCCGAACACCGGGTACATGATCATGCCGAGGAGGCAGCCGTAGATCATGAAGGCCGAGAATCGCCACCGTTCCGCCGCCGCGCCCGTGGGTATCGTGGCCGTGGTGTCCATGAACACCATCTGGAACAGGAAGAGCGCGAACGCCGCCGTGTCATAGCCGGCGCCCTGCAGCAGGAACCCCTTCCAGCCCAGGAGGCCGATGAAGTGCCCGCCGAGCATGAAGCCGAGCTCGTGGTTGAGCCCGGCGTAGCCGCCCATGGTCCCTATGCCCCCTCCCGACGGGCTCATGGGGTCGGCCATGCCGCCGAACATGAAGGCGAACCCGCAGACATAGAAGCCGAGCATGCCGAGCGGGTAGATCATGAAGTTCATCGCCATCGTGTGGCCGGAGTTCTTCGCGCGGCAGAGACCCGTCTCCACGAGCGCGAATCCCGCCTGCATGAACATGACCAGGAAGCCCGTGAAGAGCGTCCACTCGAAGTTGATCGCCACGCGGTTGTGGCCCACCGCGTCGGCGAGCTTCACCGCGAGCGGCTCCGCCGCCGCCTGCTTCGTGTAGTCATCAGAGGCCTTCTTGGCGTCGGTGTAGGCCTTCACCTTGTCGGCATCCTTCTTGTCGTCCGCGCTCAGGTCCGCCGGCGCGCTCACCACGAAGGAGCCGCCCGGGGACTGTGCGTCCGCGGCCGTGCCGGTCGCCGTTCCCGACGGATCGGGCTTGGGGTCGTCGGCGAGGAGCCGCGTGCAGGTTGCGGTGCAGAAGAGCGCCGCCCCGAAGAGAGCCGCGCGGAGCCATGTTGAGCTTAGATGTCTGATGGTCATAGGGAAGGGCTGCTGACTTGCCGTTGATCTGGATTATTGGGGAGTTCCTAGGCGGGACCGGGTAAAGCACTGTCGATGCCATTTAACTATTATTTAATGATAAAGACCGTTAATTTAATATTATCCTAATATATGGATTTCTTAATGTGCGGGGGAATTTCGAAGGGCCAGGGGAGAGGATCGCGTTTGATGCGCATGTGGGGACTCCCGGAGGCTATTCACTGGCATGGGCTAGCAAAAATGTGCAGGCGGGCCGGTCCCGGGTGGACGCGCGGCCCTAATTCCGCTTGGCTATTGCGTGCGGCGGAGGGCCTTCCCCTTGGCCTCCGTCACCGCATTTTCACTCCCACCCAGAATATGAAACGAATCCCCGCATTCATTTGCGTCGCCGGAGCCCTTCTCCTGGGCGCGGCCGCATTCGGCCAAGACCTTCCCTCGGCGAAGCCCGAGTCGGTCGGGCTTTCCTCGGCACGCCTCGAGCGGATCGCGGCCGCGGTCCAGAGGGACGTCGACGGCAAGCGGATCTCGGGCGCCGTCACGCTGGTGGTCCGCCACGGGCAGGTCGCCTGGTTCGACGCCCGGGGAATGGAGGACCGCGAGGCGGGAAGGCCGATGCAGAAGGACGCGATCTTCAGGATCTGCTCGATGTCCAAGCCGATCACGAGCGCGGCGGTCATGATGCTCTATGAGGAGGGGAAGTTCCTCCTCGAGGACCCGATCTCCAAGTACCTCCCCGAGTTCAAAAACCCCAGGGTCCTGGTGAAGCCCGCCTCCGGCGCGCCGTATACCATCCCGGCGACGCGGGAGATCACGATCCGCGACCTCCTGCGGCACACCTCGGGCCTGACGTACCAGTGGAACGCGGACCTGGGCCAGGCCTATGCCGACGCCAATGTCGGAAGCGGGCTCCTGCAGTACGACGGGACGATAGGCGACAACGTCGGGCGCCTGGCGAAGATCCCCCTCCTGTTCAACCCGGGCGACAGGTTCGAGTACAGCCTGTCGGTGGACGTGCTGGGCCGCCTGGTGGAGGTGGCCTCCGGGATGCCTTTCGACCAGTTCCTGAAGACGCGGATCCTCGACCCCCTGGGGATGAAGGACACCTGCTTCTTCCTCCCTCCGGACAAGGTCGCGCGGCTCGCCACGGCCTACACCTACTNNACTACGCGCGCTTCTGCCAGATGATGCTCGGGGGCGGCGCCCTGGGGGACGTCCGCATCCTCAGCCGGAAGTCGGTCGAGCTGATGAGCCACGACCAGCTGGGCAAGATAGACGGGGACCGGGGCTTCGGCCTGGGCTTTGGCGTCGACGGGGTCAAGGGGCCCCTGGCCGAGGTCGGGTCGCCGGGGTCCTACAGCTGGGGCGGTTTCTTCTACACCGAGTTCGTCATCGACCCGAAGGAGGACATGGTCGTGATCTCAATGGCTCAGCTGCACCCGACCGGGGATCTCACCCTCGAGTCCCGGGTCCAGGCCCTCGCCTACCAGGCCCTGTCCGACTGACGCCCCCCGACCATGGCCGATCCCAAGATTCTCCAGGTGTTCCCGAACCCCGCTCCGGGGCGCGACTACGTGATCGAGCACACGCACCACGAGTTCACGTCGATGTGCCCGATCACCGGGCATCCCGACTTCGGCTCGATCAGCGTCCGCTACGTCGCCGGCGCGAAGTGCGTCGAGCTCAAGTCGCTCAAGCTCTACTTCCACGCGTTCCGCAACGAGGGGATCTTCTTCGAGGCGGTGACGAACAAGATATGCGACGACCTGGGGAAGCTCCTCGGGCCGAGGAGCCTCACCGTGACCTCGGACTGGAAGGGCAGGGGCGGGGTGACCTCGGTCATCACCGCCTCGTGGAAGCCGGGGGCCGGGCGCCGCCGCTGAGCGCGCCGCCCGGGGCACCGGTCACATCCCGAGGGACCTGACGTAGGCGATGCTGAGCGGGACGTTCACGAGCGGCGTCACCGACTCGTCCTCTATGAAGTAGTAGCTCACGCCGACCGCGCGGGCCTCCCTGAACACGGCGGGCCAGTCGACCTGGCCCGTCCCGACCGCCACGTCGTCCGTGGCCGGCGCGTGCCCGGTGAAGATCCCCGTCGGGGCGCCCCTGCGGATGTCCTTCACATGCATCAGGGCCCAGCGTTCGGGGTATTTCGCCATCAGCCTGACCGGGTCCTGGCCCCCGTGCGTGACCCAGAACACGTCCATCTCGAAGGAGACCGAGCCGGGGTTGGTCGCCCTGGCGAGCACGTCGAAGGGGGTGTCGCCGTTCCCGTCGGGACGGAACTCATACCCGTGGGCATGGTAGGTGAACGTGATCCCCGCCGCCTTGAACGCGGCGCCCCAGGCGTTGAAGTCGGCGGCCGCCTTCCTCGCGTCCGCGTCGGTGAACATGTCGCCCGTGTGCGGGATCCATGCGCACATCACGAACTTGACCCCCAGGGCCCTTGCCTGCGCGACGGCAGCGGAGACGTCTTTCGCGAGCCCCTCGTAGCCGAAGCCTGCGCTCACCATCGTGAGGCCGCGCGACGCGAGCTCGGAGGTGTACTGCGCCTCGGTCAGCCCCTTCGGCGGCGCGCCTCCCTCGACGTAGCCGAGCCCGAAGGCCTTCGTCTGGTCGAGCTCCGCGCGCCATCCCTGCTGCATCGCGGTCACGCGCAGGCTGTAGAGCTGGAGGCCGAGGTGGTCCGCGACGCCCGCGGCTTGGGCCGCGGCGGCGGTGACTAGGGCGAGCATCAGGGTCTTCATGGGGGTCCCCGGAAGAGGGACCCGCCGCACCGCCGAGACAAACAGAAACGGTCGCTACTGCTGCCCCCACCAGTCCGAGACCGCGTTCACGAGGTGGTGTGCCGCGCGGCGGAGGTGTTCCAGGATGTCGTGGGCCACCGCCGAGTGCTGGTCGGCGAGCCAGAGGCACACGAACACGAGGACCAGCCAGCCGAACGAGTGCCACATGCAGCCGAACGGTCCCGCGTAGCCCGGGCCGCCGCACCCGTTGTAGTAGGCCCCGTAGCGCATCGCCCTCACGGGCCACTTGAGCAGCTTGAAGAAGAGGATCACGACGATGATGCCGACCCAGATGGGCATGCCCGAGGGAAGCCCGATCCCGAGGACCGAGCCCCTCGTGATGAGGGTGATCACCGAGACGAAGCAGAGGATCGTCAGGACGGTGAGGATGAGGCCCAGGAACGAGTGGGCGGCCCACGACGCGGGGTGGGGGTTCGGGGACCCGTGCGGATGCCAGCCCCAGCGCCAGCTCCGCGCGTTCTCGCGCATCTCCCGGCGGTACTGCCGCATGTCCTGCTTGAACTTCCACTTCCATTCCTTGAACGCCTTGCGGTCGCCGAAGGTCTTCATGCCCCCGTAGTAGCCCTCCTTCGCCCTCCTGATGAATTCCTCTGCGGTCGCGGGGACGCCGTGGGCGGCGGCCACCTCGTCCGGCGTGACGGCCGGGGGGATCACGAACATCATGACAATGTAGAGGAGGACGCCGGCCCCGAAC